>JADGPP010000046.1 GCA_017882375.1 Solirubrobacteraceae bacterium
GCCGGCCTGACCGAGAACCCACACGGCGCATGGACGACCCAGCAAGCCAGGAACTTCGTCTTCTCGCTCCCCGACCGCGAGCGACCGCTTGAGTTCTTGGTCCGCGACAACGACGGCAAGTTCACGCGAGCCTTCGACACGGTCTGCAACGCTGAGGGCGTGCGTGTGACCCGCACGCCGGTCAGGTTCCCAAAGGCAAACGCCGTCGCTGAGCGATTTGTCGCCACCGCCACACGCGAGTGCCTCGATTGGATCCTGATCGCGAACCGTCGACACCTACGGCATGTCCTGCACGAGTTCGTCGACCACTACAACCGGCATAGGCCGCACGGCGCGCTCGGCCCCGCTCCGCCCGAGCCCCGCCAGCCAGCACAACCTGTCTCGACGCCGCCCGCCGGCGCGGTCCGCCGGCACGACCGGCTCGGCGGACTCATCCACGAGTACAGCATCGCCGCCTAAAACCATGCCCGATCGAATAAACGCACCCCACAGGCTATCGCGGCGCAGTGCGCCGGACCTACGACCCGGCGATTTGCAGGCCCTTTTCCCTTGTAGCCTGCGAGTTTCGGCGTCCCTGAAAAGAGCGGTGCGCACCATTCCCAGAAATCGCGGTGTCTTCGGTTCGATTCGGAGAGCCGAACTCAAACGGGAACCGCGTCGGCGTGCTCTGCATGTGTGTCGGCGAGTACGGCTGTGACGCTAAGCGTACGCGTACCGAGGGTATCGCATCGATCCGTGTCAGCACCTACGTCCCGCGTAGCGCATGACCGACGTTATGCACCTACGCCGTGGCTACTTTTGCGTACCCACATGGTTCCGGCAGCTGATACTGTGCCGATTCATGCCAGACGTGCCCGCTGCGCCGCCAGTTGTGCCGGGCGATCATCTGCCGCTCCCGCCAGCGGCGAAAGAGCCCCACGACCCGTGGGTCTACCGACTCGCTGTCGGCGGCGTCAGTCTTGCGCTGTTCGCGTTCCTGCTTGGCGCCGCGATCGTTGGGGCCTCAGGGCACGTCAAGGATATGACACAGGAATACTGGACGATCGGCGCGGCGCTGAGCGGGGCGCTCGTCGGGATGATCGTGCCGTCCCCGACGCAGAAAAAGGCTGCCAGGATTCAGAAAAAGGAAGCCAAAATCGGAGAAACAGGACCCGACTGGGTGTCCCTCTCGCAGCCTCTCCTACTCATCGTGGGACTCGCAGGGTCGATGTGGCTCGAGACGAAGGTGAACGCTGCCGACGCAGCCGAGCTGCGCGCGCTGGCTGCGGCCACCGCTGGCGCGCTCGTCGGCCTGCTCGCGCAGAGCCCCGGCAAAGGCGCCCCCAAACAGTAGCCATGCGCGCCGCAGGACCAGATCGGCGGGCCGGGATTTGGCACACTGCTCATTGGCGTTGTATCGGCCGTGCCGTGGCGTGCATGAAGGGTGCCAAAACTCTGATGTGCTCTGAGCGCCCGCCTCGGGTGGGCTCTGGGAGCATCGCGGGATGCTCTTCTCAGTCGTCTATCTCGTCTTCGTCTCCCTGCTGAAGCTGCTGGTCGCCAGCCGCCGGCCCGCGCGGACGAAGGACATCGAACTGATCGTGCTGCGCCATCGGATCGAGGTCCTTCGTCGCCAGGTTGGGCGCCCAAGAATGCGTGTGGGGAGCATTTATTCAGTCGGGTCAGGCTGCGCCGGTGTATTCATGGATTCGGCCGCCGAGCTGGTCTCGTCGTTCGGAGCGTGAGCCAGCTCGCCCGAGGGCGCCTCACCTTTGGGAGCCCGCTACCAGGTCACGCCGATATTCGCGTGTTCCAGAGTCGGGTGATCGGCACGACGTGCAGGTTGCGGTCGTGGGTGTATGCGCGTGCACCGGTGTACAGAACGACGCCCCCGAGGAACTGGCTTCCGAGCTTGCGGCGCAGCTTGAGTAGACCTCTCAGCTCACTGGCAGGGGCGCGCGAGGCGGCCTTGACCTCGACAGCCGCGACCTTGCCGTCTTCGCGCTCCAGGATCAGGTCGACCTTTTCTCCGTCGTGGGTCCGCCAGTGTCCCCGTTGCACCGGCGCGTCGAGCCAGTCGAGCTGCTTGCAGACCTCGCCCACGACGAACGTCTCCAGCATGTGCCCGAACTCGGTGAGCGCCGCTGCCGAGGCCGTCCCGAGCTTGCTCTCGGTCAGGCGCAACAGGCGCGCGGCGAGTCCGCTGTCGACGACGTGGATCTTTGGCGCCGCGCCGATCCGTGAGCCGAGCGTCGTGCCCCACGCAGGGAGTTGGTGGACGAGGAAGACACTCTCCAGCAGCTTGGTGTAGTTCTCGGCCGTCGACTTCTCCATGCCGATTCTCGCCGCGGCCTTCGCGATGTTGAGCACCTGCGCGGTCTGGCTTGCGAGCTGGCGCAGCAGGAGCGGGAGCTGACGGCGCTGACGCACGCGCGTGAGCTCCATCACATCGCGCTCGATAACGAGGTTGACGTAGTCATCGAACCAGCGCGCGCGATCCGCGGGCCGGGCGCGGCGGAGCACCGGCGGGAATCCTCCCGCGACGACTCGGCTTACGTACTCCTCGCGAGCGATCGCCGACAGACGCGGATCTACGAGCGAGAGGGGATCGCTCAGGAGAGCTTCGGCGAAGTCCTCGCGGATCCCCGCGACCTCGCCCTGGGACAGTGGGAGGACGTCGATCCGATGTGCGCGGCCGGTGAGCGCCTGGGCCGCCGCGGGGAGCGTCGCGTACCTTGTTGAGCCGGTGAGCACGAATCTCCCCGGGGAGCCGTCGCGGTTGAGCTCGGCCTTGATTGCATCGAGGAGCTCCGGCACGTGCTGGAACTCGTCGATCAGCACTGGAGCCTGGCCGCGAACGAACAGCGCTGGGTCGGCTCGCGCCGCATCGCGCGTGGCGAGATCGTCGAGGTCAACGATCTCGCGGTCCCGAGAGGCGGCCAGCGCCTGCAGCAAGGTCGACTTTCCCACGGCACGGGGACCTTGGAGCACGACGACGGGCTCGTCGTCCAAGCGGCGGCGCACAACCTCGCCGAGCCGCCGGTCAACGATCTCAGAGAGGATCGCGGGCATGACCACAGCCTACAGCTATTTCCGCGATCCGCGGCTACTTTATTCCGCGATGCGAGCCCTATATGATCCGCGATCAGAGCACCTGCTCTACCGCCACGCGATGCTCACCTCCCAAGGTGCCCGAGCAGGTCAAGATCGAACGTCGCGGGTCGAGGCTCAACCTGTCCCACCTGCGCGCAGGGGCGCGAGCCCCAAACACCCGGTGCCCAACGAAAAGGACGTGGCGGCACCGCCACGTCCTTAACCCGCCCGGAACCACCGGAAACCACGGGTATCGACGTGCAGCGCGCCCGACCTGAGACCTTGTGGGGTGCGTTTTCTCGATCGTGCGTTGGCGCGGGCGTGAGCCATTCGCAGGCCCTTGATGGGTGGAGGTGAGGGCCGCCACACGGATCCGCTGTGTTGCCGTTCCACCATGTAGCGCGTCGGGGAGTCAGCCGTATGGCGTGATGGCGCCGCGGCGAGTTATCCCACGACTGCGAGGATCGCGACGCCGAGCGCGGAGCAGCCCAGAAACGCCGCTGCGTGATCTCGGCGACGAGCGGCTGAGACGCCTAAAGGCCGACCCTGACGCGGTTTCCCACGGTCGTCACCGAAACGACCTGGGCTGGCAGGCGGTTCTGCGCCGAGCTGCTGACCGCTGTGTCGAGCGGCTGGATGACGATCTCCCAGGGGTAGACACTGACTGCCACTGGGCACGTGCTCGGGCCGCTCGCGGTCGCGCTCACTTCTCCGCCTCCGTCGAGCGCGACTATGGTCAGGCCGTCTGGAGCCGCGCGGGCGATGCCGGTGAGCACCACCGCTCCGGTGAAGTTCGCGACAAAGGCGGATCCCGGCATGGTGGCGAGGCTGCTCGCCGTCCCCTGCTGGACGATGCGGCCACGGTCGATCGATAGCGACGCGGCGGGCGACGCGGCTTCGTCATCCTGATCTGAGGTCGGCGCCGACGACCTCGTCCACCAGCTCCGCATAGTCGGCGTCGGCCTCCGGGTCATAACCGGAGACGAGGTGGCGGCGGACGTGCAGCGCCGCTGCGGCCGCCTGACCGTCGGCGAGCAGGCACGCGGCCTGCAGCGCGCGCACGAGCAGGTCGAGCTGCCGGCGGAAATGGAGCGACCCCCCGGCGAGCGAGCGGCGCAGTCGTGGCGCGAGCTTGTCGAGCGCCTCGGCGACCGTGGCCGCGTCGCCGTCCCCCGCAGGCAGGCAGCGGCGGACGCGCTCGAGCACGAGGTCCAGCGCGTCAAGCCGAACCAGGTCCCGCAGGACCTGCTCGCAGAGGACGTTGTGCGTGCCCTCCCAGCTCTCGAACACGATCGCGTCGCGGTAGAGGCGCGGCAGCGGCGAGAAGTCCTCGATCGTGCCGTTGCCGCCCAGCGCCTCGATCCCCCGGCGAACGCAGCGGGTCGCGGCCAGCGACGTGACGAACTTGTTCGCGTTCACGAGGATCCGGTGCCAGGCGCGGTCCTCCCTGTCGGCCGTGCCGGCGTCGATCGCGTCGACCAGAGCCGTCAGCTCGAGGGTCGACGCGAGAGCTGCCTGCTCCTCCACCCTCATCACGGCGAGGTTCTCGCGGACGAGCGGGTAGTCGGCGATTCGGCGGCCGAACGCGGTACGAAAGCGGGAGAAGCTCGCCGCCTCCAGGTAGGCGCGGCGCATCAGCCCCGTCGAGCCCAGCGCGTTCAGCCAGCGCGAGGTGTTCAGGACGACGCCGGCAGCGATGCGGAAGCCATCCTCCGGCGCGCCGATCGCGTGCCCGAGCGCGCCCGCGAACTCGATCTCGCCAGTGGCGAGGGCCCGTGTGCCGAGCTTGTCCTTCAGGCGGCGGATCCGAAACCCGTTTGCTGTCCCGTCGGGGAGGAGGCGTGGGACTAGGAAGCAGCCGATCCCGCGCGTGCCCGCAGGCGCGCCACGCGCCCGCGCGGTGAGAAGGAACTGGTCGGCGTCCGCGACAGAGCAGAACCACTTCTCGCCGGAGATCCGCCAGACGTCGCCTTCGGACACTGCCTCGACGCGGTTGGCGCCGACGTCGGACCCGCCCTGCACCTCCGTCAGGAACTGCGCTCCGCGGTGGCAGCGGTCGTAGTCGGGCTCGAGCAGCGGCTGCAGGAACCGCTCCTGCAGCTCTGGCGAGCCGTGTTGGCGCAGGGCCCGGGTCAGACCCGCCGTACAGACGACGGGACAGGCGTGCCCGGCCTCGCCGGCGTGCGCGAGGAGGTAGAGCAGCGCCGCTTGCTCGAACGCCGGCGCGGCGGCGATTCCGGAGGCACAGACGGCCCGGCCGGCCCGCGCGTATTCGGGGTCGAACGTGACGCGCTGGGACTCGCGCCCGAGCGGATCCGCCGGCGCCAGCGACGGCGGGCGGAGCTCGGCCGCCCGGACCGCCGGCTCGACCACCATCGCGACGGCCTCGCCGAACGCGCGCAGCCCCGGCTCGAGCGCACGCAGGCCGTCCTCGCCGAGCCGAACGCGCAGCGACCGCGCGAGATTCGGCGTGGCGTCGTAGAAGTTCGTCGCCCTAGCCGCCTGCCAGCGCTCGAGCTCGGAGCGTGAGTCGGCGCCCATAGACGCAATCTACTGAAGTGGAGTAGGACCCTGATGTGGGCTCCCAGTGCCGGCGGACCGTTGGCGCGTCCGAGTCAGATGTCCCTGCCGAGCAGCCCGAAGGCGAGCCGCGTGGCGAGTGCCATGATCGTCAGCTGGGGGTTGACGCCAAGTGAGCTCGGTGCCGCCGAGCCGTCCGCGACGTAGACACCCTCCACGCCGTGCACCGCCAGGTCGCCGTCGAGCACCCCGTGCGTGGGCCGCGCGTCGGCGCGCGCTGTTCCCAACGGATGGAATGCCATCAGCTTCAGGTCACGAACGCGCGCGTGCTCGGGACGCACTCCTTGGGGCAGCGGCAGGTGGACCTCGCGCGCGCCGGCCGCATCGAACAGCTCGCGCATCCGTGTAAGGCCCTTGCGGAACCGCATCAGGTCGTCCTGCACGAGGTCGTAGCGGATCAGCGGGCGTCCAGCCAGCGCCCTGACGCTCCCGCGCGAGGTGTCTGAGACCATCAGCCCGAACAGTGCCAGCCTGCGGTAGTCGGCCATCGCCTCAGCGTGGCGCCGACCTGTCAGCGGCAGCGCCATCGCGGCGTATGCGGGTGGCCCCGCGGCGCCCTCGAACATGATTCCCTCCTGTGCGAACTCGTCGACGTAGAAGCTCTGTGGCACGCCATGGCTCATATCGACGACCTCCTCCATTCGCGCAAAGACCGCCGTCGCCGGATGCACCGAGAGGTTGCGTCCAAGCTGCCCCGACTGCGAGCCGATGCCGCTGCGCCCGAGCAGCAGTGGCGTGTGGATCGTGCCCGCCGCCACCACGACGATCGGCGAACGCACCTCGATCGGCGCTCCGCTTGGCACCCGCGCCCGCACGCCCCGCGCGCGACCGCGCTCGACGATCACCCGCCGCACCTGTGTCCCCGTGAGGATGCGTGCGCCGGCCTCCCGCGCGCGCGGGAGATACGTGATGCCCGTGTGCTGCTTGGCCGAGGTCGGACAGCCGAGCGTACACACACCCGAGCCCACGCAGCCACGTGCGTTGCGCCGCAGATAGCCGTGCGACCAGCCCAGGCGCTCGGCGCCGCGGCGGGCGATCTCCGCGTTGCCGCCCGCCAGCTCGGGCGTCACCTCGCTCACCGACAGCGCCTGCTCGACGCGCTCGAAACACGGTTGCAGCGACTGCTCGCTGACGGCAATGCCGAACTCGCGCTGCCAGCGCTCCAGGACATGCGCGGGAGTGCGAAAGCACGTGCCCGAGTTGATCAGCGTGGTGCCCCCTAAACCACGTCCGAGCGGCAGCAGGATCGGCGGCTTGCCGAGCGTCACGATCTGACCGCCGTCGCGGTAAAGGCGCGCCAGCATCTCCGGAGTGCTCGCCGTGAAGCTGTCCGGGTCATGCCGGTGCCCCTCCTCGAGCACGACCACGCTCATGCCGCCCTCGGCCAGCTCGGCCGCGACGACCGCGCCGCCCGCGCCCGCACCGATCACGCACACATCCGCGTCGAGCCGGCCCGTTTCCCGCCCCTTCACGGCCGTCCCTCCGCGCGCCGCAGCTCCTGCCCGCGGGCGACCACCGCATCCCTATCCCAACCCAGCGAGCGGCTGACCTGAGGGTCGTCGTAGTGCCCCACCGTGAGCAGGCCCCGTACGACCTGGTCCAGGGGGGCCACGCGAGCGAGCAGTGCGACTCCGCGCGGACGCCGCGCAAGAGCCAGCAGCGCGCGCAGTCCAGTTCGCTGTGGCCACGGGGCGGCCGCGATAAACGCGTCGAGCGAGTCGGTTGCTGGTTTGGCGCTTGACGTGGTCGTGTCACCGTACCAGCGGGACCATGTCCAAGCCCGGCAACGGCTCCTCCGCGGCGTTCGCCTGTCTGCGGGGAGCTCTACCGTGGCTTGCGCGCGGACACGAACTGCGCAAGGCCGGCTACCCGCTGCTCGATGCCGGTCAGGCCGCGATCATGCAGCGCTCGCGTCAGCTCATCTCGGGCGAAGATCCGCACGCCGGTTAGGGTCTTCACGACGGGGTTGGTCACCCTGGCGGGCAGCAGGCCGCGGTTGCAGCTTGATAGCAGCGCCACTCGACCGCCCGGAGCAAGGACGCGGGCGATCTCGTCGAGTGCTCGCATCGGCTCCTGGATCAGGTACAGCGCAGCGAAGCAGCAGATCGCATCGAAACTGCCGTCCCGAAAGGGCAGCGTGCAGGCGTCGCCTCGCACGTAGGCGAGATTGGCGCCCTCGGTCTCCCGCACGGCGATCGCAAGCATCGTCTCCGAGGCATCGAGTCCCACGACCAGCCCCCCGGCCGCGGCGCGGGCGAAGCTGCGGGTGAAGTTGCCCGGCCCGCATGCGACGTCCAGCACCCGGTCGTTGCGTGACAGCTCCAGCATGCGCAGGGCAATGCGGTGCTCGTCGCCTATCCGGGGACCCGTCGCTCCCATCAACAGACGTCCACCAAGCGGGCGCCACAGGCGCTCGTAGATACGCGCCAGCGCGCTGCTGAGCATCAGCTGTTGACCGGGATGGGCTCCAGTGGGATCCTGCTCGCCGAGCAGGTCGAGGTAGCCGTCCTCGGCGTGTGGCACCGCCGGCCGGTGAGCCGGCTCGAACAGCGCGAGCACCTGCTCGATCGCGGGCGCGGGCGGGGCGGTGGTGGGCTTCATTGAACGAGAGCCATCGCGAGCACCCGATCCTCGCATACCTAACGCGCGCCCATTGCCAAGAGGACGTGGCAGGCCCCGCCGCGTCCTTAACCGGACGGCAACGGTCGGAAACCACGGTCCGACTGTCGGCGACGCGCCCAGGTGGACCTTTCCCACGTGCAGCAGAAAGCAACCCGAGGCAGGCCAAATCTGACACGATGCAAGACGCCTGCCACTTGGTCCAGATTGCCTCGGTGAGAATCCGCCCGCGGAGGCTGACGGGCGGCTCCTGGTGGAAGACCCCGCACCGCCACCTCCATGTCCAGCTCACTCCCAGATCGCGGATGCGCAACGGCAGGTTGCACAGGTCAATCGCTCGAGCGGGCGCGGCCGGCAACCCCGATCGTCCGCCGGCTACTTGTCGGGCTCGTTCTTGGTCTTGCTCTTCTCATCGGTCAGGCGCCAGCCACGGACGCACGCCTGGCCCGCTCGGCGTCCACGCCGGCAACTCCCTACGTGGCTGTGAGCGGCAACCGGATCGTGAACGAACGCGGCGCAACGGTGCGCCTGTTGGGCGTGAATCGTTCGGGTGCCGAGTACGCCTGCCTCGGAGGCAGACACATCTTTGATGGCCCGACCGACGCCGCCTCCGTGCGGGCGATGGTCGCCTGGCGCGTCGACGCCGTGCGCGTCCCCCTCAACGAGGATTGCTGGCTTGGCATCAACGGGATCAGCCGGGCGGTCAGTGGCACGGCCTACCAACATGCGATCGAGAGATACGTACAGACGCTCCAGTCTTACGGACTCGTCGCCATCCTGGACATGCATTGGGCGGCGCCCGGCAAACACCTCGCCAGGGGCCAGTGGCCGGTGCCGGACCTTGATCACGCGCCCAGGTTCTGGAGTTCGGTCGCTCGCGCCTTTGCGGCGAACCACGGTGTGATCTTCGATCTCTTCAACGAGCCCTACACCACCTCGTGGTCCTGCTGGCTGAACGGATGCGCGACGCGATACAAGCCGGCGCGCACAACGGTGAGCTACCAGAGCGCAGGGATGCAGACTCTCGTGAACGCGGTCCGATCGGCCGGTGCCAGCCAGCCGATCATGCTGGGCGGGCTCAAATATTCGAGCGACGTCAGCCAATGGCTCGACTTCGAGCCGGCCGATCCCGACCACCAGCTGATAGTCGGTTTCCATACCTATGACTTCGGCGGGTGTAACACGGAAGCATGTTGGGATTCGACGATCGCGCCGCTGGCCGCAAAGCTGCCCGTCATCACCGGCGAGATCGGCGAGAGCGGCTGCAAGCAGACCTACATCGACGGCTACATGCCGTGGGCCGACAGGCACGGGGTGTCCTACCTGGGATGGGCGTGGGACTCGACTAGCCCCCCATCGGGCTGGCAGTGCAGCCGCGGCCCGGCGCTGATCAAGAACTACGCCGGTACCCCCACCGCTTTCGGAGCCGGGCTGAAGACACATCTCGCCAGGCTCGACCTGCCCCCTCTGACGCGTTAGCTGGCGGGCTGGTCGACCCGTCAGAGAGTTGAGATGCCCCTCAGCGCGGCGATCATCCCCACGGCCACGATTGCCAGCATGGCGAGCGCGACTGTCCAGCGAAGCGTGTCTGCGCGGCCAGCCGCGGCACGCTCGGGCGCCGCGGCCCGAGGCGCGGTAGCGAGCGCATCCGCAGGTTGCCCGTCCGCAGTTTGCCCGTCTGTAAAGGGAGCCGCTTCGCCTGTGGCGACGACGGACCAAGGACTCGCCCGCCGCAGCCCGCCGGCGGCGACGAGCGCCGCTTGCCCGAGGTCGCCAGCCGACGGATAGCGCTCGCTTGGATCCTTCGCCATCGCTCGGCGCACCACATCGTCGAACTCGCGAGGCAGGTCGGGGCACAGCTCGACGGCCGAGGGCAGCGGGGCGTTGAGGTGGGCCAGTGCTTCTGGGCCCTCCTTCCACCTGGCGAACGGCGGCTCGCCGGTGAGGGTCTCGAACAGCAGGCACCCCAGCGCGTAGATGTCAGAGCGTGCGTCGACGCGCTGGTTCAAGATCTGCTCGGGTGCCACGTACTCGGCTCGTGCGACGATGGACCCCAGCCGCGTCAGTCCGCCGACTGCGGCGGCACGCTTGGCGAGCCCGAAGTCGCTCAGGTACACGTGGTCTGCGCGGCCGAGCAGGACGTTGGAAGGCTTTACGTCGCGGTGCAGCATCCCGCCAGCGTGGACCGCGTCGAGCGCGGCGCCGACCTGGCGGACGATGCGCGCGGCGCGTCGCGGCTCGATGCGCCCCGCCGCATCGAGCAGCGCGCGCATGTCGGTGCCCTCCACTAGACGCATCGTGATGAAGAGCAGGCCGTCCTCGTCGCCCGCATCGAAGATGGGAATCACGTTTGGGTGGTCGATCGCCGCCGCGACCTTCGACTCGCGCCGAAAGCGTTCGCGGAAGCGCTCTTCCCCGGAGCGCTCGGGGAGGATGAGCTTGAGCGCTACCTGGCGCTGGAGCGCGAGCTCCTCGGCCCGGTAGACAACCGCCATGTCTCCATGGCTGATGACCTCCTCGATACGGCATCCCGCAAAGATCGAGTCCGGCGGGAGCTCAGAGGTCAGCCCCTCCCGGTCTGCGGCACGGGCTGCCGGGGCGGCGAGCGGGGTGGCCGGGGCGGCGAGCGGGGTGGCCGGGGCGGCGAGCGGGGTGGCCGGGGCGGCGGCGGCGGGTGCTTGGCCGACATGGGTCAACTGCAGCGTGGTCGAGCCAATCTGTATCGAATCGCCCATTTTGAGCAGCTGGCGTCCGCCCACGCGCTCGCCGTTCACGAACGTCCCGTTCGCCGAGCCAAGATCCTCGATCGTGAGCTGGCCGCCTGCGTCGCGGGCAAGGCGGGCGTGGCGGCGGGAAAGCTCGTGATCGTCGTCCAGCCTCCCCTCTCCGCTCACCGCCCGCCCGATGACGAGCTCGTCGCTCAGGGTGAGCCGGCGGCCCGCGGCTGCCCCGGCGGTGATCACCAGCTCCTCACCCGCATCGGCGCGCACGTTTGGGAGCCCGCCCACAGGGGCTCTCGTCGGGGGCGGCAGTTTCTCCGGCACGGCACCGGAGCGGTCGCGCACCTGCAGGACCGTCTTGCCCACCCTGACGACGTCACCGAGGTCGAGCGTCCGCGGGGCGTCGATGCGCTCGTCGTTGACGAATGTCCCGTTCGCCGACCCGAGATCCTCGATCGTCAGCTGGCCGCCTGCGTCGCGCGAGACCCGGGCGTGGCCGCGGGAGATCTCGGGATCACCGCCGAGCCTTCCGTCGGCCTCGGGGGCTGCGCGGCCGATCAGCAAACCGGCCTCCACGCTCAAGCGCTTACCGCGTTCCTTACCTTCGGTGACCCACAGCTGCTCGGCGGCCATGTAGCTACCCTACGCTGCTCCTGCGATATCTGCCATAGCGTTGCGGTCCCGACTGAGTCCTCGTCGGGAGAGGAGACCGGGCCGGCCGGCGTCTCGGCGCACCCTGGTCACGCGTCGGCTCGACGCCAGTGGGTTTCTCGGGAGATAATGCGCGGTGTGTCCGCGAACCCTGCCGCCGACGCCCAGTCCGTCTCCGACCTGAAGGCTCGCGCCGAGGCCGAGCGCGCGGGCCGGCCATTCCTTCTCTACAGGGACGGCGATGACAGGCAACAGCTCTTCTTCTTCGAGCCCGGCTTCGCCCACGCCACGGTCGGGCGCCGAGCGCCGGCGGACCTCCTGCTCGACTGGGACGATCAGGTCTCGCGGCTGCACGCACGGTTCGAGCGGGTGCAGGACGCTTGGGAGGTCGTCGACGATGGCCTCTCGAGCAACGGGACGTTCGTCAATGGGAAGCGCCTGAGCGGCAGGTGCCGTGTCAACGATGGCGACACCCTGCGATTCGGGACCACGATGAGCACATTCCGCTCGCCCGGGCGCCAGCAATCGGGTACGGCGGACGCAGCCGAGGACCCGGCCGCAGTGAGCCTCTCAAGCAGCCAGCGCCGCGTCCTGGTGGCACTGTGCCGTCCGTACAAAGGTCGCAGCGGGTTCGCCAGTCCAGCCACCGACCAGCAGATCGCCGATGAGCTGTTCCTGTCCGTCGGTGCGGTGAGGACCCATCTCAGGGTGCTGTACGCAAAGCTCCGCGTGGATGAGCTGCCCCGGAACGAGACGCGAGTCCGTCTGGTCGAGCAGGCTTTCTCGGCCGGACTTGTCTCCGAGCGCGACCTCTAGCCAGGATGCTTGCTCCCGGGTCCACATTTGCCGGATACGAGGTCGAGAGCGTCGTCGGCGCCGGTGGGATCGGGATCCTCTACCGCGCCCGCCAGGTGCGACTCGACCGGCCAGTCGCGCTTAAGTTGGTCGAGCCCGATGTTGCACGCGATCCCGTGATACGCGAGCGTCTGCGCCGCGAGGCCAGAATGGTGGCCGCGCTCGACCACCCCAATGTCGTCCCGCTATATGCCGCAGGCGAAGAGGGCGGAACCGTCTACATCGTCACGCGGTGGGTGGAGGGCACCGAGCTCGGCACTCTGATCCGGCGCCACGGCACCTTGGAGCCTGGACGGGCGGCGCGGACCGCCGCTCAGATCGCCGCGGCGCTCGAGATGGCCCACGAGAAGGGGCTCGTTCACCGGGACGTCAAGCCCTCCAACGTGATCCTCACCTCCGAAGATCACGTCTACCTCACCGACTTCGGACTGGCCAAGCGGGCTGGGACGGCAGCGGGGCTGACCGGGGTGGACCAGATGCTGGGAACCGTCGACTACGTGGCGCCGGAGCAGATCGAGGGAAGCGAGCCCGACGCGCGAGGCGATGTCTACAGCCTCGGATGCCTGCTCTTTGAGATGCTCACGGGCGAGCCCCCCTTTGCGGGCCAGGGTGGCGGGATGGCGAAGATGTGGGCTCAAGTCAACGCCGAGGTGCCCTCGGTGCGCGAGCGGCGGCCCGACGTGCCCCCGGCGCTCGAGGACGTGGTTCGGCGCGCGATGGCCAAGGCGCCCGAGACACGCCCCACGGCGGCGGCATTCCGGACGACCGCGCTCGCAGCTGTTGGCGAGGCGCCGTGAGCTGTTAGCGCCTACGAGCAGGCAAGGAACTTCGTGGTGAGCATGATCCGTCCAAGTGCCACCCAGGCGGTCCCGTAGTAGGTCGGGAACCGCTGATCGAGGGTTTCGGCGGTGGCGAGCAGCCCGTCTCGGGCAGCCGGTTCTCCGGCGGCATCGGCCGCCCCGGCCGCGGCCACTAGCACCACGGGATTCAGGGTGTCACCGATCGGTCGACCGGAGAGGTGGTGTTCGACGGGCAGCTTGGTGGGGTCCTGCCCAGCAAAGACGGGCCAGGCCCTGGCAGCGATCCGTCGGCCAGCCGGGTCCGGATCCTCGGCCATCCGGACAAGCGTGCGCACGGCGTCAAAGCCGAACTGCGCAGGCGCCTGCGGCTTGCCCGGCAAGCCGATTGGCACGGGCTTGCCACCCTCGAGCCTCGCCCAGTCCGGCGGCAGCCGCGCGGGGGGTTGCATCAATGTGCTCGTGATCGAGCGCGAACTCGCCGCCAGGCCGCTCCAGCGAGGGTCCCCCGACGCGGCGCGTAGCGCCGCGAACGTGGCGGGCGAGAAGTAGCTGGGGTTGACCGTGACCGGCGCCTTGACTGCCCAGGGACCTGCCGTCAGCACCGGGGCGCCGTGGAACGAAGCAACCTCCAAGCCCAGAATGGCGTTCCCCAACTGAAGCGCCTCGTGTCGCATGGTGGGGCGGTTGAAGCGGCAACCGGCGAGCAGTAGCGCGCGGCTGGCGTCCAGGTCGGCGTCTGAGGCCGCTTCGGGGTCTTGCACGCGGCCGCTGCGCCATAGGAACGAGATCAGCCCGTCAGGGCGCCGGAGGTTGTTCTTCGTCCATCCCCAGATAGCGTCGAAGCGCTGCGAGTCGCCGATGGCGGCCGCCAGCAACATGCCGTAGGCCTGCCCCTCGCCGACGGTATCGCCCCCCTGGTCGATCCGTCGGACGCGCCCGTCCGCGGTGACGTAACGGTGCAGGAAGCGTCGGGCGGCGCCGGCGGCCAGCTCTTGCGGTCGGGTGCCACCCTCCGGGAGACCCGCGCCCCGGGCGGAGCTCGTCGCAGGGGAGCTTGTCCCACCGCAGCCGGTGAGCAGGACGGGGACGATCCCTCCCAGCGCCAGCGCCAGGACGACCACATCTCGTACCGGCCGGCTCACGCGGGGACCTCGACGGGCTCGAGTGACTCGGCTGCCGCAGCGGGCGGCTTCTGAAGCGCCGCCCAGCACCCGGTCATGAGTATCGAAGCGTGGACGGCGGCGAAGGAGACGTTGTTGATCGTGGCGGCATCCGGGTTGTGAACGAGGCCGTAGATGCTAGCTCCGACCAACACCCCGACGGCCACGAGCGCGGGCATCACCGCCGCGGGCTGGCGGGCCCCCGCGCCCTTCTTCGGGGTCACGACGAAGGAGCCCTTACGGCGCAGCACCGTGTAGACGGTCGACAGCACGTGGATCCAGAAGTTGGCGGCCGACAGCGCAAACGCCGCGAAGGTGTAGGAGCCCGCGCCGGCAACCGCTGCCACCGTCAGCGCCACGGCGAAATAGGGCACGAAGTGAAGCAGGAACACGGGGGCGTCGATGCCGCCGAGGGGCTGGCCGCCGCCGAGCAGACGAACCACCGGGAAGCTCATGTAGATGAGCACTGTCCACCCGGACAGGAAGTACATGCCTGAGAGCAGGTACTGCGCCTTCAGGCGCCACGGGAGCCGCGCTCGCAGCGCGCGCGGGATGCCCGATAGACAACCTCTGGCCCAGCGCTGTTGCTGGGAGACGTAGGCAGCGGTGTCCTCGGGGCCGAGCCCGCGCGCCAGCACGTCAGGCACGTACGCCGAGCGCCAGCCCTTCTCGTGGAGGACGATCGAGAGCTCGAAGTCCTCGGTGAGCGAGTTCTCCGGGAACCCGCCGACGCTCTCGAATGCCTCCCGGCGGAACAACACGTTGGTGCCACAGCAGAAGACGGCGCCGAGCCCGTCCTTGCCGCGAGCGATCGCGCCGAAGAACAGTGCCTGCTGCGCCCAGGACGCCGCTGCGATGCGATTGTCGTCGGCATTGGCGTAGTACTGCGGCGTCTGAACGAACGCGATGCCGGGGTCCTCCATGTGCCCGAGGGTGGCTTCGAGGAAGCCGGGGTCCGCCACGTGGTCGGAGTCGAAGACGGCAATGAACGGGGCCGATGTCAGCGGGAGGGCGTGGTTGATGTTGCCCGCCTTTGCGCCGGTGTGCTGAGGGCGCCGGATGTAGCCCACTTCGTAGCGGGCAGCGAGGTCGCGCATGGCGTCGTCGTTGCCGTCGTCCAGCACCCAGACCCTCACCTCCGCGCTCCGCAGGCCCACCGCGGCGGCGACCGTCAGGTCAACGATCTCCGGCGGCTCCTTGTAGACGGGGATGAACACGTCGACGGCCACGCGCTGGCTCGGCGCGCGCTTCTCTCGCACGCGCTCGTTGGCGCAGGTCCACCAGAAGCCCAGCGCCTGAGTGAGGTTGAACAGCTCGGCGGCGATCAGGATGCCGTAGAGGTAGGGGGTACCGACGCGGTCCGGGTTCAGCAGCCAGCCGAAGTACCACACCGCGGCGGGAATCCCTAGGAAGATCAGCATGCGCACCCGCCGGCGCACGCTGAACGTGCTCGGTACCGGCTCCCACGTCACCCGGCGAAGACGGACGTCCCAGGGCCGACTGCTCATTGAAACTCCCAGACGAGTGTTTGGGCTGTCTTGAAACGCCGCACGAGCGTTCGGAAGAATGTAAGTTGTCCAACCACTTTGTTGGTTTGATTGAAGAAGAGCTTATTGCCCTGGAACGAGGCGAGGACGAACACAGGACTCCCCTCCTTCCGTGCGGACACTGCGAGGCTGAGCGGCTGGCTGCGCAGGTCGGGCGCGTAGTACTGGAGCACGTAGCGCATGTCGGGCGGCTCAAAAAGCACGAGGCTGTTCGGGCTGGCGTCCGCCTTGATGTCCTGGATCGCGCCGCGGAAGTCGAACAGCCGCGGATTGCCCTTGTTCGTCTGCTGATCGGCCAGGCCGAGGAGCAATGTCACGAGGACGCCGCCGGCAACGAGTAAGCGCGCCCTCGGACTTCGTATCCAGCCGGTCACGAGCCGCGCGGCTAGGAGCAGCAACAGAGGAACGATGATCAGGAAGTTCCGTATCTCAAACAGCGAGGTGTCGAACGCGGACACGACGATCAGAAGCACAACCGGGGCGATCGCGGCTGTGGCGAGGAGCAAGGTCTGACGCGATCCGCCGCGGCCAAGCAAGACCAGCGAGACAAGCAGGAACAACGGCCACATCGCGGCCATGAGTTCGGTCGTCCCATTCGGCTGATAGCCCCATAGCGCCCAGGCCATGTTCGCGAGGACGGCGTAGAAGGACAGCGGGTCATAGGTCCCGCTCGGCGAGCCGGCCGCAGCGGAGGTGGACTGGTACTGATGGTGGGCAAACACCACGAGGGGGATGAGCTGCATGACGAGCACCGCGACTGAATAGGCAAAGCCCAACGCCAGCGGCTTGACGGGTTGATCGTTGCGTTTCCGGTGGACGAGGACCCCGACGAAGACGAGCTGCTGCAGACCGATCAACAGCAGGCCGAAGTAATGCGACCAAAGCAGAGCGGCGGTGGCAAGGATGTAGGCCGCCCAGTTGCCCATCGTCCCGTTGCGTATCACTCGCAGCTGTGTCAACAGCGCGAGCAGCCCGAAGAGGGTCACGAACGTGTACATCCGCACTTCTTGCGAATACCAGACGAGCAGCGGGGAGGCGGCCGCGAACGCAGCTGCGAACAGGCCGGTACGGCGGTCGTACAGCTCCCTTCCCAGCTCGTAGAGCACACCGATCACGAGCGCCCCGGTGATCAGCGAAGGGAGCCGGACGGCAAATTCGCCGTCGCCGAACGCGCGGATCGTCAACCACAGCACCAGGTGATAGAGGGGCGGCTGGCGGTCGCCGTAGTACAGGTTGCGCAACAGGTCGTGCAGCGAAAGGTGCGCCTGATGGATGGTGATCGCCTCGTCGAGCCAGATCCCCCGCGGCACGGCCAAGCGCAACGCCAGTCCCGCGAGCATGAGGCCGGCGAGGACGAGCACGGCGGTCTTGCGGCTCGTGTCCGGTTCGCTTCGTCGCGGGAGGCGGCCACGCGGACCGAAGAGCTCAGCCTCGCGAGCACCTCGCAGGCGTCGAGAGAGCATTCGCAATGAGTTCTCTTCAAGCGGCTTGACCGTGTGCACAGGATCGGTGCCCTCTCGACGCGACTGAGTGCTCGGGCCACTCTAACCGAGGTCGGGCGCTCGCGAGTATCGCGCCCGAGGCGATCCACGCATCGAGCTTCAGTCACCGACCCGGGTCCCCTATTCTCCACACACCAGCGGTCTCGATAGATAGATCGCCGCCACGCGAAAGCCGACTTGGCGCGCGCGTCCGCCCTCTCCGACCCTGACGAAGCGCGATGCACGTCCCGTCTTCGGATCATGACCTGCCGATGAGCGACCAGTTCTCCGACGATCCCCTCAGTCGCACGCGCATCGGCGATTACGTCATTGGCCGCCTGCTCGGCGAAGGCGCGATGGGAAAGGTCTACGAGGCGAGCGGTCCCGATGGCACTCGAGTAGCGCTCAAGCTCGTGAAGGCCGACTACGCGCGCGACGAGACGTTCAGGCGCCGTTTCCATCGCGAGGCGCAAATCGCCCAGATGGTCAAGCATCCGAATGTCGTACCGGTGCTCGCAACCGGAGAGCACGAGGGCATTCCATACATGGCGCAGAAGTTCATCGACGGCCTGTCACTCGAGGAAAAGCTCAAGCGGGACGGGCCACTCGACGTGGCATGCGCGGTACGCATCTGTGCCGGTGTCGCGGCCGGGCTGGAGGCGTTGTGGGCCGCGGGCATGGTTCACCGCGACGTCAAGCCGGCCAACATCCTGCTCGACGAGCGCGGCGAATCGTACATAACCGACTTCGGCCTCGCCAAGGACACCCAGGCAAGCCTGCTGACGCTCCCCGGTCAGGCGCTTGGATCAATGGAATACATGGCGCCTGAGCAGATCCGCGGCCAGTCCCTGAGCGCGGCTGCCGACATCTACTCGCTTGGCTGCGTCATGAACGAGTGCATTTGCGGTCGACCGCCGTTCGCCGAGGCTCAGGGTATGCGGACCCTCTGGGCTCATCTGCAGGACGACCCGCCCGACCCGCGCCGCCTGCGCGGCGACCTGCCGCCGCAATTCGCACAAACGCTGCTGCTCGCGCTGGAGAAGGATCCTCACAGGCGGCCTGCGAGCGCCGGGGAATACGCCCGCATGCTCGCCGCAGCGGCGGCGCCTCGCTCGAACCAGCTGCGCCCCGGCTAACCCGGCTCGGCTGGGGCAGGTCTGCGCTAGCGCCAGTCGACCAGATAAACGACGTGCTCGCCCAGGACGCCCTTGAAGTGGTACTCGCCGTGGGGTTCGAAACGGAAACTGGGATCCTGTTCGGTGTACTGCTTGAGCGTCGAGGAAACCAGGATCTCGCCCCCCTTCGCCTGAGCTGCGATGCGGCTGGCGAGCACGACGTTGCGGCCGAGCAGCTGGTCGGGGTTGGCGATCACGAATCCCGAGTGCACGCCAATGCGCACGGCCAAGGCGTGATCCTCGGCGCCATCGGCGGGGCCGGTAAACGCCCGTTGCAGCTCGACCGCCGCGTGCAGGCCCGCGTGGGCACTGCTGAAAGACGCCAGGAAACCGTCGCGCTCAGACTTGAGGAGTTCTCCGTCATGATGCGCGACGACCTGCTCGACGAGCGCGCTGTGGTCGCGCAGCAGCTGCTCCCAGCGCTCAGGACCCAGCCGGTCGGCCGCGATGCTCGCGTTGGCGATGTCGCTCAGCATCAGCGTGACGGCCCCGTCGGGCGAGCTGATACGACCGAGATCGGGTATCAATGGCTCGAGCGCCGAGGCGATCACGTCGATCGAGGAGCGCTGTATCTGAGGTTCCAAGTCGAGTCAGTTCACCGCGATCAGCCAATAATACCTTGACACCAGTCATCGATGCCAGCAGAATCGCGCGCTCATGAACGGGGCCCCTGAGGACGCACTCCACGGTCGCTCCGAGCACGAGATCCGGAGCAGCCCGTTTCCGCCGATCGGCGACTACGCGTTTCTGTCCGACTGCGAGACGACGGCGCTGATCGCGCCGAGCGGCAACGTCGAATGGTTGTGCCTGCCGCGCATGGACTCACCCAGCGTGTTCGGCTCGATTCTGGACCGCGATGCGGGCGGCTTTCGCGTCGGTCCGTCTGACGTCAGAGTTCCCGCGGCGAGGCGCTACATCCCTGGGACAATGGTGCTGGAGACGAGTTGGGAGACACGCATGGGTTGGGTGATCGTGCGCGACGCTCTCAGCATCGGACCCTGGCGGCACCAGGACGAACGGTCACACAGCCACCGGCGCTCGCCGACCGACCACGACGCCGACCATCTGCTGTTGCGGCTGATCAAGTGCGTGCAAGGGTCGGCGGAGATCAAGCTCGATTGCGAGCCGGCCTTCGACTACGGCGGACTGGCCGCCGACTGGTCCTACATCGGCTCCGGGTACAACGAGGCGGTGGCGAGCTCGGAGGGCATGGACCTCGAGCTGCGGCTCGTGACCGACCTGCGGCTGGGCTTCGAGGGGCCACGAGCACGGGCGCGGACGACGCTGCACGAGGGCGACGTCTCCTTCGTCGCCCTCGGCTGGGCGACTCATTCCCTGCCGACAAGCTACGAGGAGGCTGAGGAGCGGCTGGCGGCCACGCGTCGCTTCTGGCAGGAGTGGCTCAAGCACGGCACGTTCCCGGACCACCCGTGGCGCTCTCACCTGCAGCGCAGCGCGCTGACGCTCAAGGGCCTCACCTACGGACCGTCCGGAGCGATGGTTGCGGCGCCCACGACGTCGTTGCCCGAGACGCCGCAAGGAGATCGCAACTGGGACTACCGCTACAGCTGGATTCGCGACTCGACCTTCATGCTGTGGGCGCTGTACACGCTTGGCTTCGACGAGGAGGCGAACGACTTCTTCTACTTCGTCGCCGACGTCGCCGAGGCCGAGGAGGGGCAGCTGCAGATCATGTACGGGATCGGGGGCGAGAGCAAGCTCCAAGAGCAGGTGCTCGAGCATCTGTCCGGCTACGAAAACGCTCGTCCGGTGCGCATCGGCAACGGTGCCTACGACCAGGATCAACACGATGTGTGGGGTGCGGTGCTCGATTCGATCTACCTGCACACCAAGTCACGCGATCAGCTGCCCGACCGTCTCTGGCCGATCATCAAGCGCCAGGTCGAGGCCGCGCTCGCGCACTGGCGTCAACCCGACCGTGGCATCTGGGAGGTGCGCGGCGAGCCGAAGCACTTCACCTTCTCGAAGCTGATGTGCTGGGTCGCCGCTGACCGCGGAGCACGGCTTGCGACCATCCGCAACGACCACCCGATGGCTGCTCGCTGGGAGGCTGCGGCCGAAGAGATCCACGCCGACATCTGTGCGCACGGGATCGACGATCGCGGCGTGTTCGTGCAGCACTACGACACCGACGCCCTGGATGCCTCGTTGCTGCTGATGCCGCTGGTGCGCTTCCTGTCGCCCGACGATCCCCGGATCAGCGCCACCGTGCTGGCGATCGCCGACGAGCTGACGGAGAACGGCCTCGTCTTGCGCTATCGCGTCGACCAGACCGATGATGGTTTCGCCAGCGACGAGGGCACGTTTACGATCTGCTCGTTCTGGCTGGTGTCGGCGCTGGCGGAGATCGGCGAGCTGGCACGCGCCCGTGGACTCTGCGAGAAGCTGCTTTCCCATGCGAGTCCACTAGCTCTGTACGCCGAGCAGCTCGACGCTGTCACCGGCCGCCACCTCGGTAACTTCCCGCAAGCGTTCACGCACCTGGCACTGATCAACGCCGTCATGCACATCATCTACGCCGAGGAGCAGCTCGAGCTGCACGCACGCGAGCGCGAACCTGAGCTCGACCGGCTCGGTAGCGG
Organism: Solirubrobacteraceae bacterium; assembly: GCA_017882375.1. Taxonomy (GTDB): domain Bacteria; phylum Actinomycetota; class Thermoleophilia; order Solirubrobacterales; family Solirubrobacteraceae; genus Palsa-744. The sequence goes on from JADGPP010000046.1 coordinate 21,264, forward strand.
TCCCTGAGCTGCGCGCAATGACGGCTCCATGGGCATACAATGAATTGCATTCCGGGCATGGAAGGCGAGGCGGTCTGTTGCGAGCGACACACACGCATTTGCGGCGCACTGGGACCTTTTCTCGGGACGCGCGACGATGACCCCCTTCAGCTGGTCGTCGCATGCCGAGCCGGTCGTCGCTAGCGCCCCCGCGCGCTCAACCGACTCAGGAGAGTCATGAGCCCCTCGCTACCGCTGGTTGGAGAGGATTTTGCGGGCTACCGACTGCGATCCGTCCTTGGCCGCGGTGGGATGGGCGTCGTCTTCGAGGCCGAGAACCCGCGCCTTGGCAGTGTGGTCGCGCTCAAGGTGCTCGCCCCCGAGCTCGCGACCGACGACCTGTTCCGCACGCGGTTCCTCCAGGAGTCGCGCGTTGCCGCCTCCCTGAACCACCCGAACGTGATCCCGATCTACGACGCTGGCGCATGCGATGGCCTGCTGTACATAGCGATGCGCTGCGTCGCCGGCCGCGACCTGAGTGCCGTGCTAAAGACGCACGAGCACATCTCCCCGGCCCAGGCGCTGATGCTGGTCGGTCAGGCGGGGCGGGCGCTCGACGCCGCGCACCGCCACGGGCTGGTGCACAGGGACGTCAAGCCCGCCAACATCCTGATCGAGCGCGGGGCCGACGACGACCCGGACCATGTCTATCTCGCCGACTTCGGCATCACCAAGCACGCGCTCTCGCGCAGCGGGCTCACGGCGACAGGCCAGCTCGTGGGGACGATCGACTACATTGCCCCGGAGCAGATTCAGGGCAGGTCCGTCGACGGCCGTGCTGACATCTACTCGCTCGGCTGCGTGCTCTATGAGTGTCTCACCGGCCGGGTTCCGTTCCTGAAGGATCTCGACGCCGCGGTCATCTGGGCCCATGTCGAGGAGCTGCCGACGGCGCCGAGCGTGGTCAGGGCCGAGCTGCCGCGCGGCATCGATGACGTGATCGCTCGCGCTCTCGCCAAGGATCCCAACGACCGCTATCCGACGGCCCGCGAGTTCATCGGCGCGGCGCGCGCCGCCCTGGAGTCGGTCCCGCAGAGCTCGGGCTCGGCGTCATCCGAAGAGGGCGCGGCCACGAGCTCGCAGACCGTGCTGAGCGGCGAGAGCGCCCCGCGCTCGATGCCGCTCCCCCCGGCCGTCGGCCAAGTCTCGGGCACCTCGCCCGCGGCCGGAGAGTCCCACGAGGCACCGCCGACTTTCGTCCCCTCCGTCGCCGCGCCCCCCGACGATGGCCGCGGGTTCGGCGGCGTCGAAAAGCCACCCGGTTACGCTCAGCCCGCGGGCGAGCCTGTGCTCGCAGGCGCTGCGCCGCCGCCGGCCGCTGGCCAGCAACCTCCACCCGCCTCCACCAAGCCCGACCACGACGGCGTCGGAGGGAAAGTCAAGCACCGCTGGTACGCCGCTCTGCTGATTGCGCTCCTCGGGGGGGCCGCCGCCGTTGTGATCCTGGCTTCATCCTCCTCTACCGAGAAGGGCAAGCCGTCGTCGTCGGCGCTTGCGCAGGTGCCGACGAATCACGTCACCGGCTTGGGCAGCGCGACCGTACGGCTCAAAGGGGACGTTGCGACGTTCACCGTGACCACGAACGGGTTGGACGATGGGGCAGCGCTGGTGCATGCGATGCACATCCATGCGGGCGGCAAAGGTGAGTGTCCGCCGGCGTCTGCGGCGCGGCTGCACAACGGGCACCTGACGATCAGCACGACCGACGGGATCAACTACTACGGTCCGCCCGTAGTTGCGCTCACGACACGCGGCGACACCAGCCCGGCCAGCATTCTCACGTTTCCCCGTTATCTGACCGGGGGCACGCTGCACTATTCGCGCACGATAACGCTGTCCCCGTCCGTGGCCGCCGCCATCAGCCGCAACAATGCCGTCGTCGTCGTGCACGGCATCGACTACGACGGCACGGGGATCTACAGCGGGGTGCTCGAACGCAGCGAGCTCAACAACAGTCTGCCCGCAACAGCGACAGCGCCGGCCCTGTGCGGCCAGCTGATCGGCTCACAGCAGGCCGCGGGACTGCGTCCGCGCGCACACACACATGCGCTCGTCTACAGCGCGTCCCTCACTGTCAACACCGCGGTGGCGCTGACTGAAGCGTTGCTCTGCCGCGTCGGTGAAGGGGGCGCCATCGAGGGGGAACTGCGGCGGTCGGCGAGCACCGGGGCGACGGCGTAGGCTGATCGCGACGCGCACCTGGGCAGGTTATGGCTCGAGGTGTGATGTCCATCCAAGAGCCCCAGGATGGCGATCCATCGGCCCCTCGCTCTCGGCGCTGGCGAGCTGCCGACCGAGGGACACACTGCTTCAGGAGCTGTCAGCTGCCGGCTCGAAGGCAGCACTCGCGGCGTTCGTCGGCCGAGGGCTTACCGGAGTGAGAAGGACGTGGCGCTGGGCTCACGTCCTTAACTCACCGGCAACAAATCGGCAACCACGGGTATCGAGGCGAAGACCGTCCGACCAACGACCCGTCGATTTGCAGGGCCTTTGCGACGTCTCCCGGACCATATGCGCGTCCCTGAAAATCGTGGTGTCCCCGGTTCGAGTCCGGGTCTCGCCATAGCTAGTGCAGTGTCTCGGTTTTAGTTGTTGATTGCGTTGAGTGCGACGCGTCCGCGGCGGACCTTCTGCGGGATTGAGTCGGCTGTGGCGTTCCACGTGAACGGCTGTGGGTCTGCGTTAGTGGCGTCCAGGTAGTCCCCGATCGCAGCGATGAGGTCGGGCACGCTGTGGAAGACGCCGCGGCGGATCGCCTTGTCGGTGAGCTTGGCGAAGAACCGCTCGACGAGGTTCAGCCACGAGCTCGAGGTCGGCGTGAAGTGCAGGTGAAACCGTGGGTGCTTGGCCAGCCACGCGTCCACGTCCGCGTGCTTGTGGGTGCGGTAATTATCGAGGATCAGATGGATCTGCAGGCCCTTGGGAACCTCTCGGTTGATCGTGCGCAGGAACTTCAGGAACTCCTCGTGGCGGTGGCGGGGCAGGCATTGCCCGATCACGCTGGCGGTCAGGACGTCCAGCGCGGCGAACAGCGTCGTGGTGGCGTTGCGCTTGTAGTCGTGGGTCATCGTGCCCGCTCGCCCGGGCTTGATCGGCAGCGACGGCTGCCTGCGATCCAGCGCCTGGATCTGGCTCTTCTCGTCCATGCACAGCACGATCGCCTTCTCCGCTGGGTTCAGGTACAGCCCGACGACATCGACGAGCTTCTCCTCGAACTTCGGGTCGGTGGAGAGCTTGAACGTCTCTACCCGATGGGGCTTTAGGCCCCGGGCCGACCAGATCCGCTGAACCGTCGCCGGGCTGACCTCGTGCGCCTTGGCCATCGAGCGACAGCTCCAGTGCGTCTCGCCGGGCGGCTTCTCATGCAGCGTCGCGGCAACGATCGCCGCGACCTTCTCATCTGAAATCGACGGCTTGCGCCCCCGGCCCGGGCGCACCCCAGCCAGCCCCTTCAGGCCCTCCGCCGCGAACCGCTCCCGCCACGCGGTCACCGTCGCCGGGGAGACCCCCAGATCCGCGGCGATCCTGGTGTTCGCCTCGCCTGACCTGGCCATCAACAACGCCTGAGCACGCTGCACCTCACGATGCGCGGCCGTCCGAGAAGCGGACAGCTTCTCCAACACTTCGCACTGCTCATTGGTGACCTGCAACGGTGGACTGGGAGGACGCATGCACCACCCTACCAATAACACCAGTTATTTACAAGACACTACACTAGGAGATCTTCGGTGCGACGCTCTTCCTAGGAGTCCTGTGGCCGGCTCTATCGCTCGAGACCGTTCCCAGGAGAGCGCCTGAGCCCCGGCTCGATCGGTGAAGACCGGGCGATAGGCCAGAGCCGCGTTCGGTCTTCGAACGCAGCTGCCCTGGGGTCGTCGGACGAAGGCTGACTTCCTGGCTGCTGACGCAGGGCCGCCACGGCGTTCTAGACTACTTGCCGCGGAAAAAGTCGTGGACGTAAGAACGGCCGCGCCGGTGTGGAGCCGGCGCGGCCGTTTGTCATGAGTGGTTGCTCTGGTCGAGA
>JADGPP010000047.1 GCA_017882375.1 Solirubrobacteraceae bacterium
GATCATCGGTAAGCCGTGTGCGGGAAAACCGCACGCACGGATTGAAAGGGGAATGGGGAAACGGGCCATCTTGGCACCGCGCCCCTGACTACCAATGGCTAGGTCCACCAGCCCTCCCAAGGTCGGTCTCGTGCTCGGCGCCGGCGGGATCCTCGGCGGCGCGTGGCTGACCGGGGCCCTGCACGCGCTGGCCACCGAGACCGGCTGGGACCCCGGCAGCGCCGACTACATCGTCGGAACGTCGGCCGGCTCGATGATCGGGGCGCTCATCGCCAGTGGCATCCCACCGTGGTTCATGGTCGCGCACTCGGCGGGCGAGGAGTTCGGCCCAATTGGCTCCGAGCAGGGCGCGGAGCCGACCGAGGACGATCGCTCCGGCGGGGCCGTCTTCCGGCTTCACCGCCGTGTGCCCTCGCTCGGGCCCGGCTCGTGGAGCCTGGCGCTCGGCTCGCTGGCCCGCCCGTACCGCCATGCCCCGGCTGCGCTCGTGGCGGGCTGGCTGCCCCGCGGCTTGATGTCGACCGAGCCGCTGAAGGCGACGGTGCGTCGGGCGTGCCCGGAGGGTTGGGCGCCCAACCCTGGGTTTCGCGCGATCGCGTGCGACTATCGCGACGGTCGCCGGGTGGCGTTCGGGAGCAGCGACGCGCCGCTGGCCGACCTCGCCGACGCGGTCGCGGCATCGTGCGCGATTCCCGGCTTCTACCACCCGGTCAGGATCGGCGACCGCGACTATGTCGATGGCGGCGTGCGCTCGTCGTCCAACCTCGACGTGCTGCTAGGCGCGGGGTGTGACCTGGTGATCGCGCTGAACCCGATGTCCTCGCTGCACGCGGCGAGCTCGCGGACGCTCGGCGAGCGGTTGGCGATGGCCATGCGCAGCGCCGCGGGCCGGCGCCTGGGCAGCGAGGCCCGCCGCCTGCGCGAAGAGGGAACCGAGGTCATCCTCGTCCAGCCGACCGTCCGCGACCTCGACGCCATGGGCACAAACCTCATGAGCTCGCGCCGGCGCCAAGAGGTCCTCGAACTCGGCGTCCAAAGTGTCACCGAGCACCTACGCGAATCGGGCCTGGACGGCGACCTCGCGGCGCGCCTTCCCGCGGGGATCCCGGAGCTCGTCCAGCGCCCTCGCCGACCCGCCTCGAGCTGGCCGAGCTTCCGCGCACTGGCGGCCGCGCGCCACCCTGCGGCGCGTTCAGCGGGCTGAGACCGACGGGCCGCCCGCTTCGCCAGTGAACCGAACCAGGGCTGGCAGCGGCCCCGTGCAGACACCCGAACGAGCCAGTGTTCCCGGGCGTCTTCGGTGAATGGGCGATACTGGGCTCGAACTCGCCACCGGGGCTTCTCTCAAGCGGATAGGCCCGGTTTTACTGCTCTCAGATGCTGTGAGATCCCCGAGCCCGTGCAGCGATCGCCTCAGCCGTGCTCACCGAGAGATTGGCCAAAGCCATCAACCGGGCGACGGCCTCGATCGCGCTCATCTCATCCACGCTCAGGCGCTCCGCTGCGGCGGCCGCGATCTCAGGTGCAATCGGGCGACGAAAGCGGGCCTCCGCGAGCGCGCTCGCGTAGACGACTGCGGCGCGGCTGCGCTCATCGAGCGCGGCCAAGTCGCCTAGGCCGATGGCCTCCAACTCCTCGCTGCTCACGCCCGCGCGCAGCGCCCAGCGCTGGTGCACAAACGTGCATCCGCCGCAGGCGTTGACGCGGCTGACGGCGACCATGACGCGCTCGCGCAACGTCGCGTCGAGGCGGCCGCGCAGGTAGACCGCCGCGAGCGGACCGCCGTGCTGTGCCACGCCGACGACGTCGTGTGCCCACTCGGCGGGCGAAGCAAATGTCCGCGGGCCGCGGATAGACGTCGTTGCCGTGGCCATGCTGCCCCTCAGGGTATGCCATGGGACCTCGAGAGTGGAGGCCGACCTCACCGTCAATGCCGCTGGCAATGCCGGTTCCCGCACCCTGCATTGCGCCAGGGCGGAGGCGCTAGGGTGCAGCATGTCCTTCACCACCATTGAGGTGAATGCCGTCGGTGTCCGGGGCACCATCACCCTGAACCGGCCTGACAAGCTGAATCCTCTGAGCACCGAAACCTTGCGCGAGCTGGCCGACGCCGCGCACTGGTTCGACCAACGCCCCGACGTCAAGGTGGTGGTAGTCAGCGGGAAGGGGCGGGCGTTCAGCTCCGGAGCCGACGTATCCGTGTTCGCGGGCGCCGACCCCGGCGTGGCCGCTCAGCGAGAAGCGGCCGACGCGGGCCGACTGATGGCCGAGGCCATCGAGTCGATGCGAGCCGTCACCGTCGCTCGTATCCAGGGCCATTGCGTCGGCGGTGGTCTGGTGTTGGCTGCCGCGTGCGACCTGCGCGTGGCAGCCGACACGACCCGGTTCTCGATTCCCGAGGTCGACCTCGGCATCCCCCTAGCCTGGGGCGGCATCCCCCGTCTCGTGCGAGAGATCGGTCCCGCCATGACCAAGGAGCTGGTGCTGACCTGCCGACCGTTCACAGCCGAGGAGGCCCGGGCGCTGGGCTTCGTGAACCGGGTCGTCGACGTGCAGCACCTCGACGAGGCCGTCGGCGAGTTGGCCGCGCAACTCGTCAAGAAGTCTTCTCTCACCCTCACGGCAACCAAGCGCGGTGTCAATGCCGCCAGCCGCGCAATGGCGTCAACATCAGGCGCGTGGAGCGACGCCGACTCGCTGCTTACTGCACTGAGCGATCCGGAGTCGCGCCGCGCCGCCCAGGACTACCTCGAACGGCTTAGTCGCCGCTGAGGTCGACCGAAACCTCCCACCATCGCGATCGAGCGCCGTGCAAGAAGGGGCGCCCGCGCACAAGCGCAGCCCCCCGCGCGAGCGCGGGCCCCACCACCCGGCGGAGCCTCGCTTCCGGATGGCCGCCCCCGCCGCGCCCCTTCCGAGAGTGCTGCTTGCGCCAGGCGAAGCGGAAGCGTTCGCCTCGTGGCGCCTCAGACCCGGTCCTCGTCCATTCCGGGAGCGTGCACCGCGCCGTCGGAGGCTTCCGCTTCCGCCGCAAAGCGAGCCTGCGCTCGGGGCAGGAGGCTGTGCAGCCACGCTGGCACGGAGGCTGACTTTCTCACCGGCAAGTCGAAGCGCACCTAGGCGACGTGAGAACACTCTCATACACAGCCAACCCTGAGCCGATGTAGGCGCCGTCCACAGCCCGGGGCGCGGAGCCGAACCCGGTCCCGAACTCCACGTCAGGCTCTCGCGCAAAGCGCTCCGCCAGCGCCGCGAACGCGGCCTCGGCGTCAATCTCATCAGTCATCTGCGTGTTCTACTCGATCGCAGTCAAGCGGCATCGAGATCCTCGGCGGAGCGGACAATCGCCGACGAACCCCGATGCATAACCCGCCGCCGCCCCCTTCACAGGGAGCGGCGGCACCCATCACTTCCGCAGGGCTTGTGTTGGCCTAGACTCTCACGAGCACAGCGGGTTCTTCGGTACGCCCTGGCACGGGTTCGGCATGGTCGGCTGTGCCGGCGGAGCCGGCTGCCCCACCGGTTTTCTTATGGCCGCGGCTTCTTCCGCCGCCGCGAGGATATATTCGTACGCCGCCGGGGCACCGCCCGGGTTCGGGGTGGTGTTGTTCTGGCAACCCCATTTTTCTTGGATTTTGGCCGGGAAGGTGGCGCCGGTGAACAGGTTGCCGCTGACGCAGTTGTTCTTGGATTGCGATTCTATGCCCAGGAAGATTTCGCTGGCACCGCTCGCGAGCGTCACGTCACCGGTGAAGGGCCCGCCGTGGTAGCCGTTGTGGAGGAATACGTTGTTGCTGATCCGGTTCCCCGCCAGCTGGAAGAAGATCGTTCCTTCAAAACTTGGGGGGGTGAAGGGGTTGGGGTACTCGATGCCGAACACTCCGTCGTTCGAGTTGTTGCTTATGACGTTCTTTTCGACCAGATCGGCGTAGTCGCCCGGAAGTATGACGCCCGCCCCCAACCCAGCGCGTGCCGTGGTTCCGTTGACCGGAACCGTGAGGTTGTTGTTTTCGGTGATCAGGTTGTAGCGAATGATCGAGCACCGTGGGATTTTGGTCGAGGAGATCGTAGGCGTGGGGGTGGAAGGTGTTTCGGGCCGGTTGCATTCCCCGTCCTGTGGCGGGGGTCCGTCGCCGGGGTTTTCCGAGTTCGGGACAACGCCGGCCGAGTTGTGTCGGAAGAGCGACCATTCGATCGCCAGCTTGCCGCCCGAGTTCGAGCCCGAGTAGCCCAGCGCGTTGTCTTCCATCGTCGCTCCCGTGATACGCGCCTTGCATTCCTGACAGGCGCCCACGTAGATACCTGAGTCGTTGAACCCGGAGGCGTAGATGTGGTCCCAGGAACCTTCGGTCTCGTTGTTCGTAAAGATCCCGTAGCTGCCGTTCAGCCCGGTGTCATAGGCGGTCAAGTAACTCCCGAACCAGCCCTGCGCTCCGATTTTGTTTGAGCCCGCGCCGCCGTTCCACCAGATCTCGTTGCCGCATGATTGTGATTCGCAGCTTCCCGTATCGAAGTTACGCGCCGTGAGGTTTTCCACCCAAACGTTGTTGGCCTTGTAGATTTCGATGCCGTTGCCCGGTTTGTTCTGCCCGTCGAGGATCACTTTGTTGCGGTTCATGCCCCTGATCCAGATCCCGGACTGAGCGCTTGTCACTTTGACTTGTTCGTAATACACACCCGGTTCGACGAGCACCCAGTCACCGGATTTGGAGGCGTTGACCGCGGCTTGGATGGTTTTGTAGTAGTGAGTTTTGACTGGGATTTTGGCGGGCGGGGTGCCCTGGCGTACGATGTTCACTTCGGCCGCGGCGGCAGCGCTCGCAGCAGCGCCAAACGCCACCACCACCAGCGCAATTGCAGCCGTACGCCACGCTCTCGCGAACCTGCTGCGCGAGCGAAGTCGATCCTTAGGCATGAATGACATCTTGTCGTCCTCTCTCCTGGATGTGGACGGTGCTGATCCCCGGTGAGCTGTTGCCCTGCTGAGCAGGCTCTCGCGGCGTGCAGCCTTTGGTCCGCCTCCCCGGCGGCGCGCAGCGCTCCAGGCCGCGGTTCGACTCTGGATTTGCGGGCATTGTACACCGCGCGGGCAAACCGCAACACGACGCTCATGACGTGGAAGGCAATCCAAGGGGAGCCGGGAGCTGAACGCGATCAGTCCGCTGGCGAGCATCAGTAGGGCGAGGTGGTTGCAGTCCTTCTTGGACCAGCGGATGAGCAGGCCGCGGTTGCGGTTCGTCCAGGAGTGGGACGCCTCGACGACCCAGCGCCGGGCGCGCCAGCCGGGGGTGTGGGCCTTGAGCTTGATCTCCTCGCCGCGCGTGCGGACGTGTGCCACGAGCCCGCGAGTGCTGGCGGCCTCACGGGCGCTGTCGTAGTCATAGCCGCGATCCAGGCACAGTCCCTGCGGCTGCTCGAGTGTGGGCTCGGGCCGCTCGATCGGGATCGAGTCGAGCGTCGGCTCGAGCAGCTTCAGGTCGTGGCGGTTGGCGCCGTCGTGCGCCAACCCGATCGGGACCCCCGCGCCCTCGCAGAGAACTGAACGGGATGGGAGGCGGCGAACATTGCCGTCAAGCCGCAGCCCACCTCCGCATACGTGAACAGCACCGGCTGCTCAGAGCCGACCGCGTCGATCACTGCCTGGACGTCATCGATCTGCTCCTCCAGCGGCGTCGCCACCATCCCGTCGGACATCCCGCTCCCGCGCCGCTCGAACAGGATCAGTCGAGAAAACGACGAGAGCCGCCCGAAGAAATGCGCGAAGGACAGCACCTCCCAGAACATCTCGATGTTCGACAGGCAGCGGCATCTCCGCGCTCCCGCTTTGACGCGAGATGCGAGATTCTCAGACGGCGTCCTGCTCACTACAGCTCTGGACGAATCTGGAGCGCGTCGAGCGAGACAGTCACGCGCCTGCTTTCGCCGTGCGAAGCGGAAGTGCTCGCCTTGAGGCGCCTCAGACCCGGCGCTCGTCCATTTCGCGCGTCTCGTCACGAAGCGTAGTATCGAGGTCGTCGAAAGGCGGTTTAGGACCGTGGCACACCAGTCCGCGCCGGAGTCAGGGTGGCGCTTGGAGGTACTCGAAGCCCAGAAGCCGGTCGAGGCTGCCGTCAGCCGCTACTCGACGCTCGCACCGGTATATGAGCTCTGGGCTCGCGTCACCGAGTCCGGACCACGGCGGCGCGTGCTCAAGCTCGCAGACGTACGCGACGGCGAGGCCATTCTAGAAGTAGCGACCGGCACAGGCGCTCAGCTCGTCTCACTCGCTCAGCGCAACCCGTCCGGCCGCACGGTCGGCATTGAGCTCTCCGACGGAATGCTCGCGCAGGCCCGAAAGCGCCTACGGGCCGCAGGGCTAACTTCGGTTGAGCTCGTGCGGGGCGACGCACTACGGCTGCCTTTTGATGACGACAGCTTCGATCTTCTCGTCAACGGCTACATGCTCGATCTGCTTATGCGCGAGGATATCCCCCGAGCACTCGCGGAGTTCAAACGGGTCATGCGTCCCGCGGGACGGCTGGTCCTGCCGAACATGACCAAGGGTGAGCGACACCGCCACCGTGTGTGGGACTGGCTCTACGCCCACGGAATCAACTTGACGGCCAACTGCCGGGGAGTGCTCGCGGCACCCGTCCTGGCCGAACTCGGCTTCTCTGAGATCTACCGCGAGTACATGACCCAGATGCTGTTCCCGACCGAGATCGTGACCGCGCGAAGGCCGGCCGCATGACGATCCTCGGCGCGAGCTGGCCGCCATTACGGACCTACGTCGACGAGCCAACCCGCCGCATCGTCTCCCAGTGCCGTGCGCGCGGTACTCGCTCCGCGATAGTCGCTGCGTGTGCAGCCGCCGCCGTCCTCGTACCGCCGCTCAGCCTTGCCGATCCGAGCCCAACGGGCTCGCCTCACGCGGCGCAGCAGGGCCAGCCGGCCCGTGCGGCCCGAATTCCTTGCCGCCCCTCCGCTGACTCAACGACCATTGCGCAGAACCACTCAGCGCGTGTCTTCACCAGCGCTGATGGCAACGACTACGCCTGCCTCTACAGCGTCGGCCGTGCGTTCTACCTCTCGGGCGCCGAGCACTATGACTACCGACTCGTCCACTTCTCCGGTCCCTACGTCGCCTACGTACAGAACATCGAGGCCAGCGACGACAACATTGGTGAGATGGACCTGCGCACCGGACGTCTGCGCACCTTCGTGATCGCCACCCCGATCGAAAACAGTGTCTGCTTCGGGGTGGGGTCGCTGGCGCTGAAGGCCGACGGCGCGATCGCCTGGATCGGTACGAACTTCCTTGGCTTCGCCTGCATCTCCCCACCCGGCCCCGAGATCGAGGTCCGCCGCCACGATCGCCGCGGGCTCAGAATCCTTGGCAGCGGCAGCAAGATCGTGCCCGGCTCGCTGCATCTGCTCAAGGGCGTCTTGTCCTGGACCGACGGTGCGGCCAAGCGGAGGTCGACGTTGTACTGAGCGCCGCTCTCAAGGCTCGCTTGATCACGGGACGAGGTCTCCCTCTCTGGAAGTCCGCTCGGCGCAAGGCTCCACCCCGGCGGATACGCGCTGTGGACGGGTTAGGATTAACGGCGATGCCACGGTCGCTTGCGCCTGAGGCTGTCTGGGCCGCGGTAGAGCGCGGCGAGGCTGAGATCCTCGATCTCAGGACGGCCGTCGAGCGTCGCCAACACGGGGCACCGCCGGGATCAAGACGCGTGTCGCTCGCTAAGCACGTGGCGAGTCCCGAGGGGGCCGGTGCCATCTACCTCTGCCAGCACGCCGTCCGGTCTAAGTGGACCTTGCGCCGCGGGGCCACTCACGTCAAGGGGGGCTTCGTCGCGTGGAAGGAAGCAGGGCTCCCGGTTGAGGAGGTTGACTAGGGCGCGGTGCTCCTCCGCGCTAGCCCGCAAGAATAGGTTGCGACGTGGTGCCCAATCGAGCTGACAAGACACCGGAGATGCCGCGGTGACCCGGCCCTTCGCGGTGTCGCTTCTGGTACTGGCGATCACCCCGTTTCATTCCTCGATCCAGCCGCTGCCGGGTCCCGTGCGGGCGCAAGTGAAGCGCGAGGCATGGCACCCGGGGTGCCCCGTGCCGCTGTCGGACCTACGCCTGCTGACCGTCTCGTATCGCGGCTTCGATGGACAAACGTACACCGGCCAGCTGGTCGTCAACCGGTCAGCAGCCGCGCCGCTCGCCCTTGTATTCCGTCAGCTCTACAGACTCCACTTCCGGATCCGCCACATGAGCCTCGCCAACGCTTACGGGCCAGTACGGTCGCGCCCGGCAGACGGCGACGTAAGCGCCGGCTTCGAATGCAGGCAGGCCGTGCCCTCGCCGTGCGTCGGTGCAAGCGGCACGGGCACGTGGTCGGAGCACGCCTTCGGTGAAGCGGTCGACCTGAACCCTGTCGAGAATCCCTACGTCGGCTGCGGCCAGAGCCGCGACCCGTTGAGCCGACCCTACTTCAACCGCTCCCAGCACCGCCCCGGGATGGTGACCGCTGCCGTCGTCCGCGCCTTCCGCTCGGTCGGATGGGGTTGGGGCGGCAGCTGGGCCGGCTCAACGAAGGACTACATGCACTTCTCGGCGTCCGGGCACTAGCGACACGCGCGCGCAACACCGCTCCGGCATCCCGCTTGCGCTTTGCGGAGCTGAGCAGGCGTCTGACCACCGGCCACGCTCACTAGCGCAAAGGACGAGCAGCAGCACTCTCGTCTGACCTGCGCGGCGCTCCTGCTTTCCCCAAGAGCAGTAGCGGCCGCTCGGAGCGAGACCGAACCCGCGCGGGACGAATTCCGATCGTCCGCCTGGCCCGCACTGTCACTCTCGCTTTCGCCGCAGAGCACTCATCTGAAAATCGCTGTCTCAGGCACGGCACTTACCCCCAATATCACTGCTGTCAAGGGGCCTTTCGCGCGGTTTGGAACGTGCTCGGACGCCCCGGGTGGGCCCACAGATGGGCCTATGAGAGAGCACACGACTCGAGGCCAACCAGCCGGGCGGCCCGGGTTGGTGGTGACCTTATGCCGCCATCCCGTGCTCGTGCATGGGGTTGCGCAGAGGCCGACGCGCGCTCGCGTACGCTAGCGACCATGTCACTTCCTTACCATGGAAGTGCTCTACCAACTGAGCTAGCTGGGCGGGGAAACGGCACTGTAGCGCGCCGGCAAGCTCGGGTGGCAGCGTCCGGCGCGCGGCGCACGGCGCGCGGGGCGCGGGGCGCGGCGCGAGAGCGGCGCGGCGGCGGCGATCAATCCTGCGGCGTGACGGTCGTGACGGGAAGGCCCATGCCGGTGACCTTGCTCGGCAGGTCGAGTTTGAGCCAGTGCGAGATTTTCGTCGGCAGCGTGGAGATGATCACCTCGTCGAAGCCACGCAGGTTGATCGCGTCTTCGATCGCTGCGATCGGGTCGGTCGAGCCGACGATGCCCTCGACGGGCGCTCCGGCAGCGTCGCTGAGCGCGGGGAGGGCTCGCTCGATCACCGACTCTGCCTGTCCGCCGCCCTGGTCCTCGGGGTCGACGACCTTGTGCAGGCCCGGCGCGGCGTTGGGAACGAGCAGCGTGAACGTCGGCTTCCCGCGCTGGGCACGCTCGCGCACGGCGTCCAGCAGCGGTTGTGTGGCGGCCGTTCTGTAGGCCACGACGAGCACCCTCGCGGCACCCTCAGAGGACTCCATGTCGCAACTCCCTTCTGGCTGGTTGGCCCGATCATGTCACCAGAGCGATGGCGACGCGAGAGCTCGCGCTGTCGGGCGCGCGGGTTGGCTTCGCCTCCTCTGCCCGCATTCGCGCCGTCTCTCGTGCGCGTGCGTGCGGCTAGTCTGCTCGCGTGCGCGTGCGCGTAACAGAGGACTCGATCGAAGTGCTGCTCTCGCCTTGGCAGAAGGCGCTCGGGCTGATGAAAGACATCCACGTCGCGATCGCCGACGTGGGCGACGTGCGCGTCGTCGATGACCCGATCGGCGAGGTCAGGGGCAGCGGGTTGAAAGCCGGTCTGCGCCTACCCGGGCTCTACTACATCGCGCGCACGATCCGTCTCGATCGCGCCTTCCTGGTGCGTCGCGGCGTGCCCGCCCTGTCGTTTGCCGTGCGCAACCACGAGCCGCTGCGCAGCGTGCTCGTCTCGACGCCCGAAGCAGCGGAATTGGTGCGGCGACTGCACTCGGCCGGATCGACGACCTGACTGCGGGTCATCGGCTACGGTCCCGGCTGCGATGCGGTTGAGGCTTCATGTCGTCGTGGTGAGCGTTCTCGCGTTGGGCATGGTCAACGCTCTCGGCGCATTCGCCAGCAGCCAGCCTGGTCAGGTCACGGTGCAGGTGCAGCGCGACCTCAGCGTGTCCGGCACCGTCCACGTCAGATTCCGGCCAACCGTGGCTCTGCCGGCGGGCGGCTACTACTACGCCGTGATCGTGCTGAAGCCCTACAAGGGCTACACGCGAACGGCACCCCCGCCGTGCGCCGTGTCGAGCGACATGCAGAAGACCGCCTACGGCTACCCGCACCCGGGTCAGGCGGTGAGCCTCAGGCTCACGCGCACAGCCTCGCGCCAGCACAGGTGGTGTCGCGGCGGAACCTATGTCGGCGCTATATACGCCGTGCCCAACCCACCGCCATGCCAAGGCAAGTACCCCTGCTCCAGCGAATACTCCGAAGCGAGTCCCTGCTGGGAAGCCGAACGTGGCCACAGGGTGTGCGGGGTCGTTGCCCATCCGCTCCCCCACGCATATCCGGCCGGCCTGCCGACACCGCTGGAGAAGGCGACCCGCATCATCGGCTACTTCCACGTCACCTTCTAGCGCATGTGCGCAGGGAGGGGATGGCGGGGGGAGGATTCGAACCTCCGAAGGCAGAGCCAATGCGTTTACAGCGCATCCCCTTTGACCGCTCGGGAACCCCGCCAGGGGCGGCGACATTCTAGGGCGTCTCTGCCTCGGTCACCTCCCGGCGCGCGCCGGGCGAGCACCGACGCTGCGGGATGGGCCTAGGACGCCTCGCGCAGCTGCTGCGCTTCGGGGAGCGTCTGCAGCTTCTTCAGCGTGCGGTTCTCGATCTGGCGGACGCGCTCGCGCGTGATGTTGAACGCCCGGCCGACCTCCTCGAGCGTACGCGCGCGGCCGCCGACGATGCCGTAGCGCAACTCGAGCACCTCGCGCTCGCGGCGCGGCAGCGATGCGAGCACGCGCGTGATGTTCTCGCGCCGCAGCGCCTCGGAGGCGATCTCGAACGGCGACTCCGCGGAGACGTCCTCGACGAAGTCGGCCAGCGCCGAGTCGTCCTCCTCGCCCATCGGCTTCTCCAGCGAGACCGGCTGCTGGGCTAGGCGCAGGACGTCGCGCACCTCGCGGACCTCGCATTCGAGCTCTTCGGCGATCTCCTCGGCGGTCGGTTCGCGCCCGAGCTGCTGGATCAGCATGCGCTCCGCGCTGATCAGTTTGTTCAGCCGCTCGACCATGTGCACGGGGATGCGAATCGTGCGCGCCTTGTCGGCGAGCGCGCGGCTGACGGCCTGGCGGATCCACCACGTCGCGTACGTCGAGAACTTGTAGCCGCGGCGATGGTCGAACTTCTCGACCGCGCGAATCAATCCGAGCGAGCCCTCCTGGATCAGGTCGAGGAACGTCAGGCCGCGGCCGACGTAGCCCTTGGCGATAGAGACGACCAGGCGCAAGTTGGCCTCGACCATGTGCTGCTTGGCCGCCATGTCGCCGCGCTCGATGCGCTTGGCCAGCGCCACCTCCTGCTCGGCGGCGAGCAGCGGGACGCGGCCGATCGAGCGCAGGTACAGCCGCAGCGAGTCCAGGCTCGGGTCGACCGACAGGTCGGCCTCGGCGCGCTTGAGCTCCTGCAGGCGTGCACGCACGCCCTGGGCTTCCTCGTCTGGCTCCTGCTCGTCGTCGTCGCTATCTGATGGCGAGCGATCGGCCTCGGCCGCCGCGGCGCTCGGTGCGTGCTCGCCCGCGTGCAGCTCGCTGCCGGGCTCCTCGGAGTCGACGATCTCGATCGCGTGCTCCTCCAGGTAGCTGAACAGATCCTGCGTCTGCTCGCTGCTGAGCTCCGCCTCCTCGACGGCGGCGCGCAGGCTCGCGGCGGTCACGAAGCCACGCTCGCGCCCGCCGGCGAGAACTCCCTGCATCTCCTCCATCTCGACCACGGTGTCCGTGATCACTGCACCCTCAAGCTTCTCTCTCAACCTGGACCCCCATGATCGTCTCGGCTCGCGCCTTCTTGATCGTCCGTTTGGCCGAGTGCGGATTGATACCAGAATCCACGGTCGAGCGGTCCGATTGCCTCGGACGCCGCCACCGGTCTCGCGCCGCGGGTGGCGCGGCGCGCAGTCGTGGCTGTGCGCATGCACCACCCGCGCCGCGACTGCGCGCACACGCGTGCCCGCGCTACGCTGGCCCACGTGCAGGCGATCGGTTCCAGCGTCTCGCCGTCGGCCCCCCGGGGAGTAGGCGAGGATGTCCAATCGCGCGCGCCGCGGGTCGCCGTGGGCCTCTCGCGCGTGGGCGTCACCGGTGTCGAGAAGGTCATCCGCATCCGCGACGAGCTGTTCTTCGCGCGCCTGGAGTGCTTCGTCGATCTCGGTGGCGAGCAGAAGGGCGCGCACATGTCGCGCTTTGAGGAGGTCGTCAACGAGGCGATCGGCGAGGTCGTGCTCAGCGAGTCTCCGTTTCGCGCAGAGACGCTCGCGCAGCACATCGCCGAGCTCGTGCGCACGCGTCAGCAGGCCGAGCGCGCCGAGGTGACGATCGCCGCTCGCTATCCCGAGCACAAGCCGGCGCCAGTCTCGGGCATCCAGACGCAGGAGATCTACACGCTGTTCGGCCGCGCGGTGGCCTTCGCACACGGCACGCGACGCACGGTTGGGGTCTCGGCGACGGGCATGACCGCGTGCCCATGCGCGCAGGAGCTGGTGGCCGCGCGCGCGCGCGAGCGCCTCCTCGCCGACGGGTTCTCCGAGTCGGAGGTCGAGCGGATCATCGAGCGCGTCCCCGTCGCGACGCACAACCAGCGCGGTCTGGCGACGCTGCACATCGGCTGCATCGAGGAGTGCGTGGAGGAGATCGACGCGTCGGCTCTGCTGAAGATCGCCGAGTCGAGCATGTCCTCGGAGATCTACGAGTTGATGAAGCGCACCGACGAGGTCGAGGTCGTCGAAAAGGCGCACCGCAGTCCCCGCTTCGTCGAGGACTGCGTGCGCGAGATGGTCGCCGGCGTCGTGCGCGAGTTCCCGCAGCTCGACGGACGCAGCTTCGTCTCCGCGCGCCAGGAGAACCTCGAGACGATCCACCAGCACAACGTCGTCGCCGAGCGCCACGGCCTGCTGTCCGAGCTGCGCAGCGAGGTCGACTCGGGCGCCCCGGCGGCGCGCCAGACGACGCTCGAGCAGTGGCTCGACGCCGGGCGCCCGGCGCCCGGCGTCTGAAGCGGACCCGGGCGAGGCTCGCGCGCTCGCGCGCGGAGCACCTCAGCCGCGGGCGCTGCGTGCTTGCGCCTGCGCCATGCGCCGGCGCACGCCGAAGAAGAAGTCCAGTCCCGAGAGCACGGTCACGGCGACGGTCACGTACAGCAGGGCGGAGACCCACAGCGGCTCACCGTGCACGGCGATCACGGAGAGGATCGCGGCAATCTGCAGGCACGTCTTGACCTTGCCGAACATGCTCGCGGCCATCACGACGCCGGCCTGCGTGGCGCCCATGCGCAGCACCGTGACGGCGAGCTCGCGCGTGATGATCACCATCGCCACCCACGCCGCGAGGCGGTGCAGCGAGACGAGCGCGACGAGCGCGGCGACGATCAGCAGCTTGTCCGCGAGCGGGTCCATCAGCTTGCCGAAGGTCGTCACCGAGTCGCGCGATCGCGCAATGTAACCGTCGACGAAGTCGGTCAACGAGGCGAGCGCGAAGACGACCGCCGCGAGCACGTCGCCGGCGGGAGTGTTGCCGAGCAGCGCGACGACGAGCACGGGCACGAGCATGATCCGCAGGACCGTCAGGACATTGGGTAGGTTCAGAGGGAACACGCACGCCCGACAATATCCCGCCGGCGAAAGGAACGTGAATGAACAGCCGCACTCTTGGAGGCGACGGCCCCGAGGTCTCGGAGATCGGTCTCGGTTGCATGGGGATGTCGGCGTTCTACGGCCAGGCCGACGAGGGCGAAGCCCGCGCGACGATCGCGCGGGCGCTGCAGCTCGGCTGCAACTTCCTCGACACGTCGGACATGTACGGACCGCACACCAACGAGCGCCTCGTCGGCAGCGCGATCGCCGGCAAGCGCGACGAGGTCTTCCTGGCGACCAAGTTCGGCATCAAGCTGATCAAAGACGACGACCTGATCAACCGCACCGTCGACGGCAGCCCGGAGTACGTGCGCAAGTCCTGCGACGACTCGCTGCAACGCCTGGGCACGGACTACATCGACCTCTACTACCAGCACCGCGTCGACCCGAACACGCCGATCGAGGACACCGTCGGGGCGATGGCCGAGCTCGTGCAGGCCGGCAAGGTGCGCCACATCGGCCTGTCGGAGGCGAGCGCCGAGACGATCCGCCGGGCGCACGCCGTGCACCCGATCGCGGCGGTGCAGACGGAGTACTCGCTGTGGACGCGCGACGTCGAGCAGGAGATCCTGCCGACGCTGCAAGAGCTCGGGATCGCGCTCGTCGCCTACTCGCCGCTCGGGCGCGGCTTTCTCTCCGGGCGCTTCCGCTCGACCGAGGAGCTCGACGACAGCGACTATCGTCGCCACGGCCCGCGCTTCACCGGCGAGAACCTGAAGCAGAACCTCGCGCTGGCCGAGCGCGTGCGTGAGCTCGCAGCCGAGCGCGACATCACGCCGGGCCAGCTCGCGCTCGCCTGGGTGCTGTCGCGCTGGGAGCACATCGTGCCGATCCCGGGCACCAAGCGTGTGGCCTACCTCGAAGAGAACCTCGGCGCCGCCGACGTGCAGCTGAGCGAGGCCGACGCGCGGGCGATCGCCCAGGCCATCCCTGCGGCCGCCGGCGATCGCTATCCCGAGGCGGTCATGCGCTCGGTCAACCTCTGAGCCGCGCCGCGCGCGGCTCAGCCGCGCGGGCTCAGTAGCCGACGGAGTAGAAGCTGATGTGCCTGCAGCCGTCGAGCTTGTAGCGCGGCAGCGCGTTGTGGCTGGTGTAGACGGTCTGTCGCGGGTTTTCGCAGTGGATCACGCCGGAGTTCTCGTGCGCGTGCACGACCGTCGCCGGGTGGGTGCCGGTCCACACGTAGTTGACCGTGTCGTTGGCGTAGATGATGTCCCTGCCGGGGCCGGCATGGATGATCGCCGTCTGATGAGCGGGCCACCCGGAGGGGTGGTAGTCGCCCCAGATCACGTCGCCGGAGTCCCCGCCATAGATCGTGTCATTGCCATAGCCGCCGAGCAGGTAGTTGTGCTTGCCGTTGACGCCCGTCAGCACGTGTTCCTGCCCGGCAGGTCCCTTGTCCATCACCAGGTGCTCGTCGGCCGGCCAGCCGGCGTGGCTGGTCATCGCCGTCGCGCAAGCCGCAGCGAGCACGAGCGTGGCGAGCAGCGCCAGCGGGGCGGCCAGATGGCGAGCGCGCGAGAGCCTGTCGCTGGGGGCGGACATCGGTTTGAGGGTAGGGCGGGGGGTCATCGTTTCGCTATCACGGCTCCTTGGGTTACCTGGGCATCGTCTGATCGTGCATTGCCCGCGATCGCGCCGGTGTGAACTCGGACATGCGGGCAGGCCTAGGTTCGCCGGGCGTGGTCGCTAGGGTGGCGTCCATGCCCTTGATCCCGATGGTCATCGAGCGCACGGCACGTGGCGAGCGCGAATTCGACATCTACTCGAGGCTGCTCAACGAGCGGATCATCTTCCTCGGCGCGCCGATCGACGATCAGGTCGCCAACCTCGTCGTGGCGCAGCTGCTGCATCTGGAGAGCCAGGACCCCGACAAGGACATCTCGATCTACATCAACTCGCCCGGCGGGAGCATCTACTCGGGCCTGGCGATCTACGACACGATGAACTTCGTCAAGCCCGACATCGCGACCATGTGCGTCGGCGTGGCGATGTCGATGGGCTCGCTGCTGCTCGCGGCCGGCACGAAAGGCAAGCGCGCAGCGCTGCCGAACTCGCGCATCCTGATCCACCAGCCTTCCGCCGGCTTCCAGGGTCAGTCGACCGACATCGAGATCCACGCCCGCGAGATCCTCAAGGTGCGCGAGCGCATCGACGAGATCTACGCCGAGCACACCGAGAAGCCGACGGCGCAGGTGCGCGCGGACATGGAGCGCGATCGCTTCTTCACCGCCGCGCAGGCCCAGGAGTACGGCTTGATCGACCGCGTGCTCGAGAGCCACTGACCGCCCGCAGCGCACGATGTCCGCGCTGAGAACACCGGAGCGCACCGCGCTCCTGTGCATCGCGCTGCTCACGGCGCTGGCGGGCGTCGCCAACTACGGCGCGTGGGCTGCGGTACCCCGCTTTGCGATTGCCACACTCGCGCTCGCGGGGCTGGCGTGGGTGGTGTCGTTTGCCACCGAGCAGCTCGGCGAACGCTTCGGCCCTGCCGTCACGGGCATGCTGCAGTCGACGCTCGGCAACCTGCCGGAGCTGTTCGTCGTGATCTTCGCGCTGCAGAAGGGCGAGCTCGTGGTCGCGCAGACGGCGATCGTCGGCTCGATCCTCGCCAATGCGCTGCTCGTGCTCGGCCTGGTGATCGTCGTCGGTGCGCGCCGTGCGCCCGACGGGGTCATGCGCTTCTCCAGGCGCTTGCCGCGCGACACGGCGACGCTGCTGCAGGTGACCGTCTTCATCATCGTGCTGCTCGGGCTGTCGCTCGGCTCGCACGACCCCGCCAGCCATCACGTCAAGGCGATCTCGGTCGTCGGTGCGATCTGCCTGCTCGTCGTCTACCTCTCGTGGGTCGTGCCCTATCTGCGCGCGGACGTCGTCCCGGGCACGGCCGACGAGAGCGACGCCGCCGGCGAGAGCGTCGCGGGCGCAGGCGCGGCGCCGCACCCGCGATTGCCGCTCGCGGTCGCGCTCGCGCTGCTGCTCAGCGCCGGCACCGCGTCGGCGTTCGTCTCGGACTGGTTCATCAACGGCCTGAAGCCGGCGATCGTGCAGTTGCACATCTCTCAGGCGTTCGCCGGGCTGGTGATCGTTGCGATCGCCGGCAATGCCGTGGAGAACGCGGCCGGGCTCGTGCTCTCCTGGAAGGGGCGCTCGGACCTTGCGATCTCCGTCGTCAAGAACTCGGTCGCGCAGATCGCTGCGTTCCTGTTTCCGCTGCTCGTGCTGATCTCGTTCGCGCTGAGCACGACGCTGACGTTCTCGCTCGCGCCCGTGTACATCGGCGCGCTCGTGCTCACCGCGCTCGCGCTCGCGCAGGTCACCGGCGACGGCGAGGCGGCGGCGTTCGAGGGCTGGGCGCTCGTCGCGCTGTACGTGATCCTCGGCGCGCTCACGCTGTACGAGTAGCGAGCCGCCGCGGTGCGCGCCGTCGAGCGGTCGCCGCGATCACCCTCCGGTGAGCGCGCCGTGGACCCCGCAGGCGCTGCCGCCCGCTCGTACCTGCGCGAGGCTCGGCGGGTCGTCGGTGAGCAGCTGCGGCACGCTCACCGCGCGCAGGTGCTTGCGTCGCAGCGCGGCGAAGATGCTCAGCATCGCGCGCACCGTCTGCCCGTGGTTCTCGTGCATCAGGATGATCGCCCCTCCGTGCATGCCCGAGATGACGTTGTGTTCGATCTGCGCGTAGTTGGCTCCCAGCGAGTCTGCACTGTCGACCGTCCAGAGGATCTGCAGCAGGCCGTGCGCCCGCGCGATCGCGTCGATCCGCGGGTCGCGCCCGCCGTAGGGCGGTCGAAACAGGAACACCGGACCGCCGGAGGCGCGCGCGAGCGCCGCCTGCGTTCTGACGATCTCGCTCGCAGCTTCCGCGGACCCCAGCGAGGTCAGCAAGGGATGGGTGAACGTGTGATCGCCCACTGCGCCCAGCGAGCGCTCCTTGCGCGTCGCTCCGGCGAGCAGCGGGATGTTGCGCCCGACGATGAAGAACGTCGCGGGCACGCCGTGCTTGCGCAGCTTGGCGATCATCAGCCGCGTGTAGGGCCCGGGACCGTCGTCGAATGTCAGCGCGACCTCGTTGCCGCGGCGCGCTGCGCAATAGATCGGCTTGCCCAGCGCGATCAGCCTGCGAACCTCGTCTGACTCGCCAGGGCTCGACTGCGAGGTGACGCTCGTTCCGGGCCGCTGGCGACGAGTCGGGGTGCCACGGGCGTGCGCGCCGGCGCTCGTCCGGCCCGCGTGGCGGCGTGAGCCGGCGTTGTGCGAGAGCGCGAGCACGAGCAGCACGAGTCCGGCGACGATCGCCACGAGCGCGGCTCGTCGGAGACGGATCCGCCTTCGGTGAGCGCGCCTGCCCGGCGGCGGTGTTTGGATGCCTGCCATCGCGTCACCGTAGCGGCGGCTTGCGGCGGCTGGCCCCCGCCCACCACACAAGCGCGCTAAACTGGCCCGTACCTCGCGTCTGGGCGGGGTTTTTCTTCGTCCAGACCCGGTATGCAAACCATTTACGCAGGGATTACACATGGCCCGCGGAGACGTTCGGATCGCTATCACCCTCGCATGCGAGGAGTGCAAGCACCGTAACTACCAGACGAATAAGAGCAAGCGCAACAACCCCGATCGCATCGGGCTGCGCAAGTACTGCCGCTGGTGTCGCAAGCACACCAGCCACCGGGAGACTCGCTAGCGCGGGAGCGCTGCCGTGGCCCGTGACCGCAAACGCGCAAAGCAGCGCCGCGAGCGCCGAGCTCAGGCTGCCCGCACGAGCACGGCGAACACGCCGGCGCGTGCGGACGTCCCCGGCGCGCTTGACCACGCCTCAGCCGACGCCGACGAGTTCGACGCCGCGCTCGTACGCGGCGCGGGCGGCGTCACGGCCACGCCCGAGACCGAGCTGCCCGACGGCGCGGCGAGCGAGCCTGACGAAGAGCCCGCGCCGTTGCCGGCCCCCCCGGGGGACGGCGGCGATGGCGCCGGCGCGGGCGGTCACGCTGGAGGCGGTGGCGAAGGCGAGCACGCTCCCGGCGCGCCGCTGCGCGGCGGCAACCGCGCGCTGGCGTTCTTGCGTGCCAGCTGGGCCGAGCTGCAGCGGGTCCAGTGGCCCGACCGCCGTCAGGTCACGCAGGCGACCGCCGTCGTGCTCGGCTTCGTGGCGATCGCCGGCGCGTATCTCGGCCTGGCCGACTACGTGGCCAAAGAAATCGTCGAATTCATCCTCTGAGGAATCTGGAATCTGAATGTTTCGCTGGTACGTCGTAAACACATACTCAGGCCATGAGAACAAGGTCAAGCACAACCTCGAGCACCGCGTGATCTCGCTCGGTCAGCAGCGCGCTGTGCGCAACGTCGTCGTGCCGACCGAGTCCGTCTCGGAGATGAAGGACAACCAGAAGGTCACCGTCGAGAAGCGCACGATGCCCGGCTACGTGCTCGTCAACATGGAGCTCAACGAGGACTCGTGGGGCGTCGTCAAGGGAACACCCGGCGTGACCGGGTTCGTCGGCGCCTCCCAGGAGCCCGTCCCGCTGACCCAGGTCGAGGTCGACCGGCTGCTGCACAAGGAGGTCGCCACGGCGGCGCGCACGCGCGCCCAGTTCACGATCGGCGAGTCCGTCAAGGTCGTCTCCGGCCCGCTGTCGGACTTCTCCGGCGAGATCTCCGAGATCAACGACGACGCCGCCAGGCTCAAGGTGCTGGTATCAATCTTCGGGCGAGAGACTCCCGTAGAGGTCGGTTTTGATCAGGTGAAAAAGCTCTAATGGCCAAGAAGGTCCTCACAACCATCAAGCTTCAAGCGAACGCCGGCCAGGCGAGTCCTGCGCCGCCGGTGGGACCCGCGCTGGGCCAGCACGGGATCAACATCATGGAGTTCTGCAAGGCGTTCAACGCGCAGACGCAGAGCGAAACCGGCACCGTCATCCCGGTCGTCATCACCGTGTACGAGGACCGTTCGTTCACGTTCATCACCAAGACGCCGCCCGCAGCCGTGCTGATCCGCCAGGCGATCAAGATCAACAAGGGCTCCGGCGAGCCCAACCGCGTCAAGGTCGGCACGATCACGCAGAGCCAGCTGCGCGAGATCGCCGAGCGAAAGCTTGCAGACCTCAACGCGCACGACGTCGACCAGGCGGCCAAGATCATCGCCGGCACAGCCCGCTCGATGGGCGTGGACGTAGCCTGATGAGCTCCCACGGCAAGCGCTACTCCGAGGGGCTGGAGAAGGTCGACCGCGAGCACGAGTACGAGCCCGCCGAGGCCGTCGCGCTCGTGCGCAGCCTGTCCAGCGCGAAGTTCGACGAGTCGATCGAGGTGCACGTGCGCACGGGACTGAACGTGCGCCACGCCGACGAGCAGCTGCGCGGCACGATCGCTCTGCCCAACGGCGTCGGCAAGGACGTGAAGATCGTCGTGTTCGCCCAGGGGGCGAAGGTCGCCGAGGCCGAAGGCGCCGGCGCCGACGTCGTCGGCGGCGAGGATCTCGCCAAACGCATCGAGGACGGCTTCGACGACTTCGACGTGGCGATCGCCACGCCCGACATGATGTCCGTAGTCGGTCGCCTCGGCCGCGTGCTCGGCCCGTCGGGCAAGATGCCCAACCCGAAGGTCGGCACGGTGACGATGGACGTCGCCAAAGCCGTCGAGGAGTCCAAGTCGGGCAAGGTCGAGTACCGCACCGACCGCACGGCGATCGTCCATCTCGTGATCGGCAAGGCCAGCTTTCCCGAGAGCCAGCTGCTGGAGAACTACGCGGCTGTGATCGAAGAGCTGATCCGCGCCAAGCCGTCGGTCGCCAAGGGTCGCTACCTGCGCTCGATCACGATGACCTCGACGATGGGGCCGGGCGTGAAGATCGACCCCAGCCGCACGCGCGAGATCGCCGGCGCCGCCGCCGCCGTGGCCGCTTAGCGGCTACACTCCCGCGAGCAAACGCACCGCCCGAGACCCTCGGCACTTGCCGATCCTTTGATCGGCGGCGTAAGACCGGGACAGGTTGGAGCGAGTTGACGACGGTTTCGGCCGCGCTCTCTCGTCTGCCTGCATGGGCACACCGAACACTTCGAGAGCGACGGACATAAATGAACCGAGACCAGAAGGCCGTGGCGATCGAGCAGATCGCCGCCCAGATCGACGAGTCGCACGCGATCTTCGCCGTTGACTACCGTGGCATCTCCGTGCCGCAGGTCGCCGAGCTGCGCGCCAAGCTGCGCGACGCCGACGCCACGTTCAAGGTCGTCAAGAACTCGCTCACCGAACGCGCCGCCGACCAGGCCGGCGCGGAGACGCTCAAGGACTACCTCGCCGGCCCGACCGCGCTGACGTTCGTGCGCGGCGACGTCGCGACGGCCGCCAAAGC
Organism: Solirubrobacteraceae bacterium; assembly: GCA_017882375.1. Classification (GTDB taxonomy): domain Bacteria; phylum Actinomycetota; class Thermoleophilia; order Solirubrobacterales; family Solirubrobacteraceae; genus Palsa-744. The sequence goes on from JADGPP010000047.1 coordinate 21,416, forward strand.
GATCGCCGACTACGCGCGCGCCACGCAGTTGCTCCCGTTCAAGGGCGGCCTGATGGATGGCGCGACACTCGACGTCGAGCAGGTCCGTTCGCTGTCGCGCCTGCCTTCGCGCGATGTGCTCTACGGCCAGCTCGTCGGCGTCGTCGCTTCGCCCATCGGCGGTCTCGTGCGCTCGCTCAGCGCACTCGTCGGCGGCCTCGCCTCGGCGCTCGGGCAGGTGCGCGAGAAGAAGGAGTCCGGCGAGATCCCCGCCGGCGAGCCACCCGCGGCTTCGGCGCCGCAGGCGCAGGAGACCGCCGCGCAGGAGCCGGCCGCGGCCGACGACGCCGCGGCGGTGGACCAGCCCCAGGGCGAGGAGGCCCCGGCGGCCGACGAGGCCCCGGCGGCGGACGAGACACCCACGGCGGAGGAGACTCCAGCGGCCGAGGAGGCCAGGGGCGAGGAGCCCGAGCCGGAGGCTGCGCAGGACGGCCCGGAGGCCGAGGCGGCCACCGAGACCAAGCCCGAGGACCAAGCTGAGCCGGCGAGTGAGCCGGCGCAAGACGACGACAAGCAGGCGGACGCATCGGCCGAGGCCGAGCAGGACCCCGCCGATGCGAAATCCACCAAGGAGGACTGACGAAGATGGCAACCAGCACACAGGATTGGATCGAGGAGCTGAAGGGCATCTCGGTGCTCGAGCTCGCCGAGCGGATCAAGGCGCTCGAGGAGGAGTTCGGAGTGTCCGCGGCCGCGGTTGCGGCACCGGTTGCCGCCGCCGGTGGCGGCGCAGGCGACGGCGCGGGAGCCGACGAGGAAGAAAGCGGCACCGTCGACGTGATCCTCACAGCGGCGGGCGACAAGAAGATCCAGGTGATCAAGGTCGTGCGCGCGGCCACCGGCCTCGGGCTCAAAGAGGCCAAGGCGCTCGTCGACGAGGCCCCCAAGCCGGTCAAGGAGGGCGTCGAGAAAGAGGAGGCCGACAAGCTCAAGCAGGAACTGCAGGAGGCCGGCGGCACGGTCGAGGTCAAGTAGCGGCTCCTCGCTGGCGCAGTGCAGCCTGCGGCGCCATCGGCGCCCATGGGCATCCAGTAGGTCCGAAGGGCCCCGCTCAGGCGGGGCCCTTCTCTTTATCCACGTTTAACAATTGCGCCGATTTTCCGGTAAAGTGCCCGACGCTGGCCAATAGCCGCAGCCACCCGAAGGAGCGACGCCGCGCCACATACGCGGAGGGTCGGGGGTGGGGTCCGTGAGCGTCGGCAGCCCTTAAGGGCGTCGATAGCCTGTGCTATCTTTACCAGTCGCGCTTCGGCGCGCCTCCTCTGCCCGTTTCATCGCCCTCCGAAGGAGTCGTTTCTTGGCCGCTGTAGATGCTCTCCGGACGCGCCGCACGTTCGCGCGCCTCAACAAGACCGTTGACGTACCCAACCTGATCGACATCCAGCGCCGCTCGTTCGCGTGGCTGACAGACCCGAGCAAGGGTGGCCTGCGTGAGACGATCGACGACATCTCGCCGATCGAGGACTACACGGGCAACCTGGCCGTTCAGTTCGGTGAGTTTGTCTTCGACGAGCCGGTCGCATCGCTCGAGCAGTGTCGCGAGAAGGATCTGACCTACGCCCGTCCGCTGACGGTGACGGTCGCGTTCATCAACCGCGAGACCGGAGAGATCCGCGAGCAGTCGGTGTTCATGGGCGACTTCCCGTGGATGACCGAGCGCGGCACGTTCGTCATCAACGGCACCGAGCGCGTCGTCGTGACGCAGCTCGTTCGCTCGCCGGGCGCCTACCTGATGGAGCCAAAGGACCGCGAGAAGCAGGTCTTCATCGCCAACCTGATGCCCGCTCGTGGCTCGTGGCTGGAGCTGGAGATCGACAAGAAGGGCAAGGTCTTCGTCCGCATCGACCGCAAGCGCAAGCTGCCCGTCACCGTGCTGCTGCGCGCGATGGGCTACGCGACCGATGAGGAGATCCTGCGGCTGTTCGAGAACTCGCTGTACATCCGCAACACGATCGAGGCTGACACGGAGGTCACGCGCACCGAAGAGGGCGCGCTGATCGAGCTGTTCAAGAAGCAGCGTCCGGGCGAGCCGCCGAGCGTCGACAACGCCAAGGCGCTGCTCAACCAGCTGTTCTTCGACCCCAAGCGCTACGACCTCACGCGCGTCGGGCGCTACAAGCTCAACTCTCGGCTCAAGCAGAGCACCGACCTGGACGTCCGCACGCTGACCAAGGACGACATCGTCGCCCTGATCAACGAACTCGTGAGTCTGCCCAAGATCCTCGGCATCCCCGAGGACGGCGAGGTCGAGATCAAGGACTACGCGGCCGAGGCGATGAGCATGCCGCGCGAGCCCGTCGCCGAGCACCTCGACGAGTACGAGCACTTCGGCAACCGCCGCCTGCGCACCGTCGGCGAGCTGATCCAGGAGGCCTTCCGCATCGGCCTCTACCGGATGGAGCGCGTCGTGCGCGAGCGCCTGACGACCGAGGACGCCGACACGATCACGCCGCAGACGATCATCAACATCCGCCCGGTCGTCGCCGCGCTGAAGGAGTTCTTCGGCTCCAGCCAGCTCAGCCAGTTCATGGACCAGACCAACTCGCTGGCCGGGCTCACGCACCGTCGTCGCCTGTCTGCGCTGGGGGCCGGTGGCCTCACGCGCGAGCGCGCGCCGATCGAGGTACGCGACGTGCACCCGACGCACTACGGGCGCATGTGCCCGATCGAGACTCCCGAGGGTCCGAACATCGGCCTGATCGGCTCGCTGTCCTCGTTCGCCGAGGTCTCCGAGTACGGCTTCGTCACGACGCCCTACCGCGTCGTCAAGGACGGCGTGGTGACCGAGGACGTCGTGCGTCTCGACGCCACGCAGGAAGAGGAGCTCGTGATCGCCCAGGCGAACACGCCGGTGGACCCCAAGACGGGCAAGCTCAAGGGCTCGGAGATCCTCTGCCGCACGCAGGCCGGTCAGTACGTGACGGTCGGGCCCAAGGATGTCGACCTCGTCGACGTCTCGCCCGAGCAGATCTGGTCGGTCGCCACGGCGATGATCCCGTTCCTCGAGCACGACGACGCCAACCGCGCGCTGATGGGCTCGAACATGCAGCGCCAGGCCGTGCCGCTGCTGAAGACCGACGCTCCGCTGGTCGGCACGGGCATGGAGCGCCGCGCGGCGCTGGACACCGGCGACGTGCTGCTGTCCAAGAGCGCCGGCACGATCGACTACGTCGACGCCGATCAGGTCGTCATCCAGACCGGCGACGGCAAGAGGGACGAGTACGAGCTGCAGAAGTTCATGCGCTCCAACCAGGGCACGTTGATCCACCACAAGCCGAAAGTGAGATCCGGCCAGAAGGTCAAGGCCGGCGACGTGCTCGCCGACGGCTCCTCGACCGACCGTGGCGAGATGGCGCTTGGCAAGAACCTGATGGTCGCCTTCATGTCCTGGGAGGGCTACAACTTCGAGGACGCGATCATCCTCTCCAAGCGCCTCGTGCAGGACGACGAGCTCACCTCGATCCACATCGAGGAGTACGAGATCGACGC
>JADGPP010000167.1 GCA_017882375.1 Solirubrobacteraceae bacterium
TGTCCGGAGGCGCTTGGGATCGTTGCCGAAGTCGCGCACGAGTGTGTCGCGAAAAATCAGGATCTCGTCTGGCAAGCCACCGCCCCCGAAGAAAGGCACCGTCGAGCGCTGAGCTAACGAGTTCCTCAAATTCCTGCTCGCTGTAGGGCCCGTGTTCGCTCATGGCTTCGTGATCGCACCGAGCGTCGCTCACCCGCTGCGCTCACGGGCGCAGCCTATCTCCGCAAGCCTCGAGACAGGCTCACCAACTGAATCAGCGTCCGATGCTCGCTTCGCCAGGCGGAAGGAGCAACGGCCTGGTCCCTGATCCGCGTGCCCGCGCCCGCGTGAACTCGACGGCGCGGTTACGCGCGCATTGCGCCGAAGGCAGCAGTCCTGCTCACCTCGGCGGCAGTTGCGCTCAGGACGAGGCGCGCGCGTCTCGACGGGCGCGTCGTCATCGCGACTCCACGCTGAGCTCACCTCTGAATCGCCGTTTACGGTGTATATGCAGCTCCGTCGTTGAGCGAGCGGGGCGTCGGATTTCCGATGGACTGACCGCCCCAGATGATCATCTGGCGTCCGGTCCAGACCGCGGTTGGCGAGATTCTGCCGCGAAGCGGCGAGGTGGGCAGCGCTGACGATCGATTGTGCGCCGGTTCGTAGGCAACTCCGTGTGGCGGTGCGACCCACACGCCAGCCCGCAGTGTCTCGCCACCCCACATGAGCAACTGACGACCGGTCCACACTGCGACTTGTCCGATGCGCCCCTGCCCCATGGCAGGGAGTTGCCGCCAGCGGTTTGTCGCCGGGTTGTAGGCGAAACCGTGGGTGACCAGGCGCAGCCGGCCTGCAAGGCGGGTACGGCCCCCGACGAGCAGCACCTCGTGGCCATCCCAGACCGCGACCGCCCCCTCCAGGGGCACTGGGAGGTTCGCGAGCTTCTGCCATGAATTGGTCGCCGTGGTGTAGGCCGCGGCGTCCGCGAAGATCTTCCCGTCGGCGTTCGACCCGCCGGCGATGATCAGGTCCCGGCCGGTCCAGGCGCCGCTTGCGTAGCGACCGGCCAGCGGCCCGGCGGGCAGCTTCTGCCATGAACTGGTAGCCGGGGTGTACGCCGCGCCGTCTGCGGCGGCTTCGCCGCAGCAGCCGCCGCCCCATCCGATCATCTGACGGCCCGTCCACACCACGAGCGTTGGAGCGGCGCGTAAGGCGATGGGCGAGGCGGACAGTGCCCGTCTTCGTCCGGTGAGCGGGCTGAATGCCACGTTGGCTTTACCCCAGACGATCATCTCCTTGCCCGTCCACACAGCCGACGCGGAGCCCTCGGATTCCCCCTTTGGGCCCGGGCCGGATGGGAGCCTGCGCCAGGTGCTGTTGGCGGGGCGATAAGCGGCCAGCACATCGAAGCCCCGAGCCGGATAGGTGCGGCTGACACGGCCAAAGATCAACATCTGACTGCCGGTCCAGACGCTGGCAAGAGCGTAAGGCGCCGGGATGGGCGCAGCGGGCAGGCGCTGCCAGGTCCGGTTTGGGCGTGCCACCCGGACCGGCGGGTTCGCTGTGCTCACCGCGCTCGATAGCGTCGGACCGGTCTGACGGGCCCCCGCGGAAGAGGCCACCACGGGGCTACTGCTTCCAGCCACGGCCAGGATCAGCGTGGCTCCCAAACCGGCGGCGAGCGCGCTTGTCGTGGGGCCGGTCATCGTCTGGGCCGATACTCAGCCCCACCCCCCGTCAAGACGAGTCCTTTCCTACGCTCATCACCGCGACGCTACGACTCGGTGCGCATGCGGACCACCTGGGAAACCCGCATATTGGAGTGGGCAACCACGGAGGGCGAGCCTCGGCGACCTGGTCCTGCAAATTGCCCTGTTCAGATGGTGAGCCTCCGCGCTGGGCACCTGGCAAACAGGCGGGCTGAGCCTTGTGTCGACGCGCTGACGACCGCATTCCCACAACAGCGAGCGCGTCGGCAGACGCCGCTCACGCTCCTGCATCGGACGAGGGGGAGCACTGACACGCAGGGGCGCGACCACTTCCGCATTGCGTCGCGTAAGCAGGCGTGTGCCCACCGTCAGCCGACGCGATCGAGAATCGTCCAGAGCGGGCGCGCGGATAAGCGGCAGGCACATTGCTTGTTTGCGCATTGCGAGAGCCGTGATCAGACCCCATCTGGGCCTGATCACGGCCGTCGCCTCCCCGCACCCGCCCGCGGAACCTACGGGGCGAGGCGGAACGGCGGGTAGCGATCGGTCACCAGCACGTGGGCGTAGGCGATCACCCGGTTGGTCCAGCGGCCGACGCCGACGAGGAAGTCGAACATCCCGCGCGGGAAGCGACCGGTGAACAGGATCACGAACCAGGCGGCGATCACGACGAAGAACGCGGCGATGTAGAGGAAGAACAGCACCACGTAGTGCGGGACGGCCAGCAGCCACTTGACCAGCGGCAGCCAGCGGTTGAGGTCGTTGCGCGCGTCCGGATAGGGAAACTCGAGATGCACCGCCTGATGCTCGTCCGTGGAGGGATAGCGGTCCTCCATCAGCGCCAGGTAGACGCCGACCCGGGCGGAGAACCGCATCAGCTCGAGGTTCCAGTCAAACCACCAGCGCGGGTACTTCTGCCGGAACAGGATCAACAGCAGCGTGGGCAGCACGACCAGGCCGACAGCCCCGGCGGCCCTCCCGCCGCCGTAGGCGTAGCCCCCGCCCTCGATGAGGGCGAGCACGATCGCGATCGGGATGACCATGAACAGGCGGAAGAGAGTGGTCAGACGGTTGAGCGGGCGGTCCGGGTAGTCGACCGAGTACTGGACGGGATACGGCGCGTCGGGGTTCATGAAATGCCTTTCTGTGAGGTGTACGGCGTACACTCGTTTGTGGAACTATAGGTGTACGGTGTACACTTGTCAAGGCCAATGACAAAACAGAAGATCGCCACCCGGAAACCGCTGAGCAGCGCACGCGTGCTGCAGGCCGCCGTCGCCCGCGCCGACCAGGCCGGGCTCGAAGCGTTCAGCATGCGCGGGCTCGCACAGGAGCTCGGCGTCGTGCCGATGGCGCTCTACAAGCACGTCGCGAACAAGGAGGAGCTCC
>JADGPP010000048.1 GCA_017882375.1 Solirubrobacteraceae bacterium
GCCGGCCTGACCGAGAACCCACACGGCGCATGGACGACCCAGCAAGCCAGGAACTTCGTCTTCTCGCTCCCCGACCGCGAGCGACCGCTTGAGTTCTTGATCCGCGACAACGACGGCAAGTTCACGCGCGCCTTCGACACGGTCTGCAACGCTGAGGGCGTGCGTGTGATCCGCACGCCGGTCAGGTCCCCAAAGGCAAACGCCGTCGCTGAGCGATTCGTCGGCACCGTCAGACGCGAGTGCCTCGATTGGATCCTGATCGCGAACCGTCGACACCTACGGCATGTCCTGCACGAGTTCGTCGACCACTACAACCGGCATAGGCCGCACCGCGCGCTCGGCCCCGCTCCGCCCGAGCCCGCCAGCCAGCACAACCTGTTTCGACGCCGCCCGCCGGCGCGGTCCGCCGGCACGACCGGCTCGGCGGCCTCATCCACGAGTACAGCATCGCCGCCTAAAACCATGCCCGATCGAATAAACGCACCCCACAGGCTCCATCGGCAGCTCCGCCTGTGCTCCGGCTATCTCGGCTGCCTGTGCGATCGTGGCATTGGTCGTCTCAGACAGCCACCGCCCGGGCCAGCGGCAGGCCCAGGCACCGTAAGTGTTGGGCTGCTGAACGGCGACCAAGGGAAGGAGCTTGAGCCCTTGGCGGTCCACCGCGTTTGACGGGCGAATGGCTTCATCGATGTACTCCGCAAAGACCCGCAGCGGCACGGTGTCCGCATCGCGAGCCGAATCACTACCGCGCCTCGTCGCCAGCCGAGAGCACCAACCCAAGCAGCGCCTCATATCCCGCGAGCTGTGCCGACAGCCGGTCACGTTCGCGAATCGCTCGGCTGCGCTCCTCCGAGGCTCGGTCTCGTTCGTGACGGGCCTGGTCCCGCTCGCGTTTTAGACGCTGCGCCGCACCCACGATTGGGGCGGGCCGAGCCGCGTGTGAGTCCGATTGGATAGCGCGAGGCATGCTCACTATGTATAGACGCACGCGCACCGATTTTCCGCAGGCGTAAGTGTCGAACTTTGGAGCGCTGCGCCCCGAATAATTAAGTGAGTTTCACCTGATTATCTGGCGAGTCGCCGAACGCGTGAGTGAGAGACGCGCCTTGTGCCTACGGGCGAGGCCGCGGCAAGCTGTTAGTTGCAGGAAACCAAGTCGTCCCTAGGACGGCCACGTCCCACAAGACGAAAGTGAGATGTATCTAATGCCAATGCGCCATCGAATCACTATCGCACTCGTCGGCTTGGCGTGCTCAGCGCCATGTCGCTCGGCGTCGGCCATCGAGCCGAACGGGGAGTTCCGCGTGTTCGCCGAATGCCCACTCGACACCCACACGGGCGTTTGCCCGTGCGTGTTCAGCTATTCCCAGTCCGGTTTCACCATCGGGCGGAAAACCGTCCCGATCACGCCTTTCGTATCGCAGGGTAGCAACACTCAATTGACTCGTGATCAAAGGTCCAAGATCAACCTGAGAGGTATGGCGAAACTCAAGAGAGCCTCGAATAAACCGACCCCCAGATGCAGCACAGCTCTTAGCGGCTCGTCGTCGCTGAACCTTGACGGCAGCCTTCATTTTGAAAACGCGCGTCATGCACAAGGAGACAGTTATGCCGATGAGGATCGACTACAACAAAGCTGTAGAGTCGGTGATCAATGCTAAACCGGCACTGAGGGAGTCAGTTAGACAATCGCACCCTGAGCTAGACAAGCTCGCTTCCACGTCTGCCGCCAAGCAGTGTGCCGAGTACCTTGGCGAAGACCCAGAGAGCGCCGATAAATATCTGGCTCTCAGCTTGATGTTCATACTTGCGGTTCTGGCGAACCGAGACAAGTGCTTTCAGCAGGAGGGGCTGTGTCTGCTGGGGGTACGCAACGTAGGTGTCAGTGAAAGCGAACGAGGTGAGCGCCGCAAGATGGCCGCCCTCGCCCGTAGACGACCGCTTTACGACGTTGACTGGTTCGTCAAGCGCCATCTGCCGCGAACGCTTGCGCGCATTGCAGGAGACTTGCGCGCACTAGTCGAGCACCAAGAGGCTCTCGCCGAGGCGCTTGAAAGCAATGGAAAGACCGCCGACATGTGCCACATTTAGGCTTGTGCACGTAGCCAGTATGTGGCATTCTTCGAGCTGGTGCCCACCAGCAGATTTCCACGCGCTTCTTCGGCGAAACGGACACATGCTCAGCGTGTGCGCTACGAGCTAGTCAAAAGGACGATCCCGAGGAGCCGACAAGATGGTTCGGATCACTCGGCACCGCCACGTATGGCTAAGGTGCAGATTCCGTTTTGGCTCCTCGATCCATCCAAGCTGCGGAGCAAGCTCAATCTCTTTGACGATGGCGCGGTCGTGTGGTGGGTAGCGACGGGCGAGGAGCCTGCGCTAGCCGAGCCTCCGCACGACCCACTGACCTCGTGGGTTGCGTTGGCATATGTGGGCGGCATCGAGCAGGGTGGCCCGGGTCTCGATCCGAAGCTCGACCGCGAGGCACGGTTGCAGGTCGCGAGCGAGGTGCTGAGCGAGGAGGATCTCGTCGTCGTAGAGACGATCGCGATCCCGCGCCGGTACCGCTGTCTTACTGCCCAAGACCTAGAGAAGATGATTCGCAACGCGCCGTCGTACGTTGACCGTCTGTGGGCGGCATGCTGGTTGACGCTGACCGGCTGGACAGAGAGTTGTCATTGCGACTTCAAGGACGTATGCGCGGAGTTCCCGATGGGCGAGATCGATGAATCAGTGCATGCGGCTTTTGCTCGCGAGCAGGGCGTTATGAGCGAGGATCTTGTCGGGATGGCACGCGTGGGGCGAACTCACGAGGCAGGCATTATTCATCAACGCCTCAGCATCTGCCAGACGTACTACGGCCTCAACGGACCACCACCGTACGAGCATGTCCGGCAGACGATCCCGGCGCTACCCGGATGGAGGACGGTGTCTCGGCTAGTTCCAGACGGCGCGCGCTGGTGATGGCCGCAAGCACGTCGGCGGTCGTTGCTGTAGTCGCGGCGAGTCGATCCGCTGACTCTCTCAAGCCACATCCGCGTCGTCTCACGAAGGCAGTTGCGCGCCTCGACTAGACGGGCAACGCGATCGTTCCGGCCAGGCAACGCCGAGGTCCCAGCTCCCCGTGGGACCGGGCCGGTTCGACCTTCTACTGGACGGTGGAGCTAGCCGGCGTCGAACCGTCGTCGATGCAGGCGCTCTATCAGGGTCCATGGAGATTTCGAGCGTTGTCCCGCGATCCCCATGCCAAACATCCGCGACCGTCCTTCGCATTGAAGAACGCTGGGACCTGGACGCACCACCGGTCGACTTTGTGGCGTGGGGCTAGGTCTACAGAGGCCTTGCCACGCGGCAGGTACCGCCAGGCGAAGGAGCGGCCGGGTGCCGTTTCTCGCCCGTGTACTGCGGCGGGGCTTTGCGAAAGGGACTTGAGCTTCGCTCGGGATCGAGCTAAACGTGTGTGCCGAGCCCTGATGACCGACGAAGGAGCGGGAGAGCAATCGTCGCCAACACGCATCTCAAGCCCGTAGAGCCCGACGAGAAAGACGTCCGCCGCGCCAGGCGGCAACTGGCCGAAGCGCTGCGCCATAGGGGACTCGGCCTCCAGGAAATCAAGGATCGCGTCGCCGAAGTCTTCGATGCCGAGTAGGCGACTGCGGCCAGGCTCGTCGCCGCTCCGGCGCCGATCGCGTGGCTGGCGCTGGCTCGACCCCGACCGGTTCATCCCCGGCCCGGCCGCCCGGCCCTGTGGGGCGCTGATGGGCCGCAGGCAGTCGCGCGCGCCCGGCCTGGGCCATTTCTAAAGATATTCTAGCTCCATTGACTTTTGCTAGGGGCCTTGAAATAATAGGGGCATGAGCACGAACCACCTCCCCACGAAAGGCGGGATCATGGCTGCAGCAGAGCGCACCAGCGAGCAGGGCACCACCTTCGACGCGACTCTCATCCAGGGCTTCATCCTGAACGCGCTCAGCGACGACGCGGTCAGCGACCGGGTCAACGACCTCCTATTCGAGCACGTTGTCGAGGGTCGCTACCACCCCTCGGTTATCGCCGAAAGCCTGCGGCCGATCATCGACGAGATTCTCCAGACCGCCACCGTCGATGACTGGAGCGCGGTCGCCAGGCAGCTGACCGTAGACGCCCGCGAGACCCTGGGCGACACCGCCGACGCGGCCGGCAGCACCCGATGACGAGCGCCACCCCTGCCGACGTCGCAGACGCCGAGGACGACGGCCGACGCGCCCAGCCGGAGCTGGCTGCAGAGGTTCGTGCCCTCGCGGCCCGTATCGCCAAGGTCTTCAGCGGCGAATCCCCGCCCCCGGTCACCGACGCCAGACTGCGAGAGGTCGAGGATCTCCACAAGGCCGTCTCCGCGCTCAACGACGCCGCGCGCCAGGGACGCAACGCCGTCTTTCGCCAAGCCATCGCCCAACGTTGGACCTACGAGCGGATCGGCCAGGCCACAGGACTGAGCACGGCACGCATCGGACAGCTAGCGCCAGCACGCCCGCCGAAGGCACAACCAGCGCCAACCGTCCAGACCGAGCGACCGCAGGACTGACGAGCCCACGACCTCGATCCCTGAAGCAGCGACCTCAGATCCCCTCGCGTTCGAGATTGCTGACGCGAGCCCGGTGCGTTGGCTGGGCTCGCCGGGGTCCATAGCAAGGACCGGCAGCTCCCAATCAGCAGCTTCAGCAGGGAGGAAGACGAGATAGATGAACGAGAAGAGCATCGCGCGATGCTCCCAGAGCCGCCCGGGGCAGGCGCTCAGGTCGGACCAGGGTTGTGACACCCTTCAGGCCCCCAGCGGGTGCTCGTGCCCACGAGCACCCGTTCAGTCCTACTCGTACGGCCGTCGCGCTGCCGCGTACACCAGCAGAACCACGCCGAGCAGCCCGAGTGCCGCGACGCCAAGCGGCGCCCAGGCCCAGCCGATCAATACGGCAACGGCGGCGGCTGCGAGCACACCCCGCACGGTTGCATTGAGGTGGAGCGATTGCCCATAGCGCGCCCTCGCTTGGTGCTCACGCAACCACAGCGAATGCCACTCAGGCTCCATCACGGCGAGTTGCTGCGCTTGCGACGCCGTGAGCTCAGATGGCGCACGTTCGGCGTCCTCTCGCCGCGCCGCCAGGCGGTCCTTGTCGAACCGGAGGGACTTAGATGTCCATGCTCGGAACAGGTCTTGCACCGCGGTCCGTTCAGCTTTGCTCAAAGTATCGAGTCGGACGTCCTTGTCTTCGCGGATTGGGGCGAGCGCGTCGCGATCACGGCGGTGAGCCTCGTTCAGGATCGGATACACGGTGAGGGCAATCGCGGCGAGCGCTCCAAACGCACGTAGCCACGGCGATGGCGCGGGGCGCAAGAGGCCGAATGCCGCGCCCGCGAGCAAACCGCTAGCTGTACCCGCCATCGCCTGAAGAGCGAGGTAGCCCGTCTCGCCGCCATCGACCGAATCCTTGCTGACCTCGCGACCGAGGCCGCGCCACACATCGCCGATGAAGAACAGGGCGCCTCCGGCAACTAGCGCGATGATCGTTACGGTGCGGTCAGCGCCTTCGCGAAACGCCGACAGCGTGACCGCGGTGACGAGGATCGCAGCGCCGAGGGCCAGCCGTCCGGCACGACGCCGCCAGAGATATGAGCCTGTGATGCGCAGGCCCACCGGAAGTTTGCGGTGCGCGGTGTGGAGCGCAGTGATCATGGAGCCCACTAGTAGGCGCCCGGTGCAGTGCCCCAATCCCGCTCTAAACGCAGCGACTACGCCGCGCACCGCCGGGTCTCCATCTGCAAGACTGACAGGCGCGCCAAGGCCTGCGGCAGACCTCGTACCGCGGTCTTCGTGGCAGTAGCTCGCCCAGCCTCACGCGCAAGCTCACAGCAAACCTCCTTGGGACGATCGGCGCCTCGAAGCTACTGTCCGGGTCGGTCGGAGTTCCTTGACGAAGCCGCTGACTGAGTAGCGCCGAGGCGGAGATGGCGTCCTCCGTGGTTTCCAGCAGGGCGCAGGGCTCACAAACCAGGCCCCTATGCATCACCTGTCTGCTTACGAAGCGTCCTGCTCTGTGGCTGTGCGACGCTCGAAGTACGGGCTAAGCGTCACGCGCGCAAAGGGTGTGTATTGAGTGCTGTGCAGGACACACGATAGGGGCGTCAGGCCGCGCACGACGCTGGCGACGTGGTCAGCTTCAGGGCCGGATGTCTTGCCTACAATGGTGCGCTGAATCTCGCGGATCTGCTCGACTTGGCCCTGGCTGAAGAAGAGGCGCGTGGCGGTCGAGCCACGGACCGCCTCGGGCAGGTCACGCGGGAACTGGCTTGCGATGATGACACCGAGTCCGAAGGCTCGGCCCTCGCGCATAAGCGGGCTGAGGAAGGGTGACCCGACCACCCGCCACGCCTCATCGAGGACAAGGAGACGCCCCAACGTGTGGGTCTGGGTCTGGCGGATCAGGTAGTTGTAGAGCGCCATGAGGAAGAACTCAGCGACCGAGTTCTTGACCTCATCGCTCGGGAGTTGCCCGAGACGGATCACCGCGCTCGACTGCAGGAACTCCTCGAAGTTCGCCTGTCCGGCGTCGGTGGCAAACAGGCCGAGGTCGAAGATCGGCGAGAGCCGGCCGAGTAGAGGCTCGTTCGCCTTGTCGTCGATGAGTTCCTGCTGGACGACCTCAAAGGAGGGGAAGGGCTTCCCCGGATCGAGCGGCGCCGGGCGCAGTGAGATGCCGGCGCTCTCATAGGCACGCTTGATCGCCTCGCGGAGACGGAAGGCCTGCTGGTCGCCCAGCTTGTAGATGCGCTTGATGATGTCCGAGACTTCGTGAATATGGTGCGATGGGTTGATGAGGTCTTGGCGTCTGTCGATGGCTGGCGTCAGGGGGTTGAAGGGCAGCGGGCTGAAGCTCGCGTCGTAGACACGGAAGCCCTCGGCATCGACGAAGGACGGGTCTGAGCCAGACCGGCTTTGACGGAGGCTCCATTTCGTGGATTCGTCCGCGAGAGAGGAGGGCCTTCCGTCATGCCAAGACCAAGGAAGTACCCCGAAGAGCTGATCGAGGGATCCGAGTGATCGAGGCTGCGGCTTTCCGTCGCCATGCCCTGAAGGCTTCCCGAGTAGCTTGTAGCAACCTCGCCGCGCAGCCTCATCGATTAGGTGCTGCCGACGGTGTCGCGAAGGCGCTCGCGCGCTCCTCGGGCGCAGTCGGCTAGGAGCTTTGTACCCGTAGGCCCTCCGTCGGCGGCTCGATATGCCGGGCGCTGGCGTACGTCTGCACCGGCGCCCGCGCTTGACCCATCGCGACATTTCCTGAGTCCAATCAGTAGAATCCCTAACAAGACTTGACCCGCAGAGGTCGTCGGTCGATTCGCGACTAGGCCCACGATGGATACGAGACGTAGGCAATGCAACGCTGGCTGACATTCGACTGTTATGGGACGCTGATCGACTGGCTATCGGGTCTCCGCGACGTATACAGCGCTACCTTCCCAGAGGCGGACAGTGAGCGTTCGCTGCGGGTGCACCGGGTGGTCGAGCCCGTGATACAAGAACAAGGTGATCTCACCTATCGCGAGGTACTCGCTCGCTGCAACGAAGCGGTCGCCGCAGTCAGCGGCCTCGGGCTCCGCGCGGATCGATACGCCGTCGCCGACTCAGTGGGCTCTTGGCCTGCGTTCCCCGAGGTCGCCTACGCTCTGCAACGCGCGCGTGACGACGGGTGGCATCTAGCTGTTCTCTCGAATACCGATCCAGATCTCCTCGCCTCTTCGCTCGACCGGATCGGCGTGCAAGTCGACGCGACCGTGACGGCCGCCGAGACTAGATCGTACAAGCCAGCGATAAGGCATTGGGAAGCCTTCTTTGAGAAAGCGGGGGTTGACAAGGACCACCACGTTCACGTCGCGGCCAGTCTGTTTCACGACATCGAGCCGGCATTACGGCTCGGGCTCAACACCGTATGGATCAACAGAGGAGGCGTAACGAGCGACCTACCGCGCAGTGCCGAGCTTAGCGACATGAGTGGTCTGCCTGCTGCGTTGGGCGAGTTGCCTGGACTACACCGATCCAACGCGGTCTGATCTAACCGGCAGCTTGCAGAGCATCTCTCCCCTTCGTCAGACTTATCCCGCTACCTCCGCTACGCAGAACGTATAGGCACACGCCAAATCGCGGCGCTCAAGCTCCTCCTCAACCTCCGATAGCCGACGAAGCTTCGACTCTAGCGCGGCTGGGATACGTCTATCGATCAGCAGATTGCGATAACACAGACGTCCAAGCGGTCGCGAGGTGCGCGCTACCTCGCGGAGCATCAACTCGAAGGCATCGGAATCAAGCCAGCCCGAGACGTCCGAAAGCGAGAACTTGGTAAAGGTCGCCGGAGGTTGCCGGCCAAGGTATACCGGCAATGACTCGGTAACGATCTCGACGGAATCAAGCCCTTCTCGAATCACATCATAGTGTGAGGCTGAGAGGCATGGAGGCACCGCGTCAGCGAGATAGCTACCAAGACACACCAGAGCGAGAAAGTCGCTTTCACGGGCGAGGCGATTCTCCATAAAGCTTTCGATTCGCGACAGCATGTATTGCCCGGATGATTCCGGCCGACCAACTTGTCGGTAATAGCTCGGATCCTTCAGAAGCAGCCGGAACACCAGCGGCCGGAACAGTGCTCGTATCGTATTTCGCCACAGCCAGTTGTCCCATTCGTCCCGATAGAACGCGTGCTGCTCGGCTACATCGTCAAAGGCGAAGAGCTGACCCAACTTGCGGCGGCGTAGGGCTACCAACGCGGGGCCGACAAATCGCCGGTAGTAGGACTCGTGAGCGCCGCTGAAAAGGAGGCCGTCGTCTATTACGGCGCGGTTCAGATCCCAAAACGCGCGAGCCTCAGCTGTCAGCTCGCCTCGCAACGCCTGATACGTGCGCCACCTCTCGCCCGAGGCCTGAAGGCCGACAAACGCGACGAACTCATGGTGCTCGAGGCGCCGGATCGCGACGATCTTGAGATCGAGAAGAATACCCTGGAGCGGATTGGCATCGATCGCGACTACCCGTTGCGGCCTGCCAATCAGCATGTGCAGCGCGCGAAAGCCGCTCCCAGTCACCGCGAGTACCTCGTCAGGCGGTCCAACTTGGAGGGCCGTCAGCTCGGACATCGAGTCCTCGTTGCAGGTGGTGTAAAGAATGGCGCCGTTATACAAGCTCGACCTGAGATGCGCCGGAGCTCGGTACCTCGCGCGCCTCGCGGAACCTGCGGGGCTTATGCTGTTGCTCACCGGGCTCGTACCCTCCACTCGCCTGCTCGCTCCTCATCCGCCCGACGCTCGATGTATTGCTGAGCGAGCGCAATGGCCGCCTCGCGCGCGGACGCTCCGGACTCCGCGGCCGACGACAACACGGCATGCGTTCGCGCGGCCATCCGGCCGGTGTACTCACCCCATACGTTCTCAAGTTCAGCTTGGCCCGTCATAAGCACCCCGAAAGCAGCGGCGGCGCCGGCGCTAGCAACGAAGTCTGGTACCACCAGGACGTCACGAGCTTCGAGCTCTCGCTCTATGTCCGGTTGTACAGGGGCATTTGCCGCCTCGATAAGGAATCGAACGTCGGGGTGCACCCGTTGGACGCTAGAGGCGTCGAGCGCTCCTTCGACGGCAGCGGGAATCAGTACCTCCGAACTCACCTCCGACCAAGCTGGCGGGGCGAGGCGCTCATATCTCTCACTCAGCTTCGCGCGGTCGAGCGAGCCCGCCGGATCGCTCGCCCCGACCAGTGCTGCGACATCAAGACCATCGCGACTGTAGAGCGTCCCGTTGACATCGGCCACGGCGACGACAGTCGCGCCCACCTCGACGAGCCGTTCGGCTGTCGCGCGACCTACGCTCCCGAAGCCCTGAAGCGCGACGCGAAGCCCGGCGAGGTCACGACCAGACATCGCGGCCGCAGCGCTAAGCGTCTCGACGACGCCAAACCCCGCCACCCGCCCCTCGAACTCCGGAGTCATGAGGTCGTGCGCGGTCAGACCCGGGGGTATCTCGATATGCACTTGGCGATCGCGAGCCTTCTCCACCACGAGAGCCAGTGGATCCAGATCGATGCTGTCAAAGATATGGAGGACATCGTCACCGCCGGTGCCGACGTCCTCCCCGACCATGAACCCGGTACGCAAAAGCGGCTCAATGAGCTGTCCAAAGCGCTCAATGACAGCCAGCCGATCATGCCCAGGGCGAGCGATAAGGCCCGCCTTCGCGCCTCCCATCGGGATCTCCATAATGGCGTACTTCAACGACATGAGTCGCGAGAGCTGGGCCAACATGGTAGGGGTCACGTTTGGCGCGTAGCGAAGACCACCGCTGCACCACCCGCCGAGCAGGGAATCGACGACGACGTAACCGTCAAGTTCGCGGCCAGCATCCTGGAAGCGAAGCGTCATTAGTGGCGGAGCGCTAAGTCTCAACGCCGAGCCTGCTTCGTGACAGTATTCCCGATGGGCGAGCCAGCCGTGCTCGTCCGCCGCTCAAGATAGTCAGCGATAGACACAACGGATGCGATCGCCTCGCTCGGCGTGTCGAGGTCCCACTCGTGATGAAACTGGTCTTCGATAGCCACAAGGAACTGTATGACCGACCGAGACGTAATTCCTAGGTCCTGAAAGGATCGTGCATAGTCGCCGACAGGCAGCACCTTACCTGTGCACTCTGCCAGCAGTGCACCGAGCGCGGCCGGGAGATCGGTGCTAGCGACCACGAACGTCCGCCTCGTAGGACACCACATCGTGCTCGACGAATGCGCTCACGGCCGCCTGAAACTGATCAGGTGCATCGAAGTAAGGTACATGTCCTGCGCCGGGTACGATGACGCTACGCGCTCTCGGAAAGGCGCTCTCGAGCTCCGTGACCGACGTCGCGCAGTTCAGATAGTCGCTCTCGCCGCAGATGATGAGCACCGGGCAGTCGATCGTGGCTAGATCGTCGAGTCCGTCGACATCGAGCTTCAGGGCGAGGTTAGTCTGCAGCTGCGCGATGCTGTTGAGGGCGAGAAAGCGCTCCCTGAGTGCGAGATATCCTCCAACCCCACCTTGGGCCACGGTCCGATCGCCGAATACCTGTGGATACATGTGCGCGAAGAGCTGCTCCACGCCTCCAGAGTCCAGTGACTTGAGCCACGACCGCCGGAAGAACTCCCGCCGTGGCGACCCGCTCTGCGAAAGCGTCGGACCAACGAGGATCAATCCCGACACCAGATCAGGACGGCTGAGCGCGAGATCGCGGCAAATGAGAGAACCGACGGACGTGCCCAGCACTACGGTTCGTTCCACCTGAGCTGCCCGGATGACCGCCTGAAGGTCGTTTACATGCGTGCGAAGAGAGATCGGTCCTTCCGTCATGCTCGAAGCGCCCTGGTTGCGAAGGTCATAGCTAAGAAGCGTGAAGGACGGCGACAGTTGCTGAGTGAAGTTCCGCCACAGCGGACTGATGATGAACATATTGTTGACTAGCGTTATGTTCGGACCGTCGCCGCGCTTCTCGTAGTACAGCTCGCAGCCGTCCTCCGCGGTACAGGGCTTATGGGCGCCATACTGCAGGTCGTAGCTCTCGATCTCGTTGACTCCGGGCATCGCTTCTCTCCGAGCGCGGGCTTAGACGCCAGCGTCCTTTGCGTTCGTCAATCTGTCGAGGTGTCCCACGAGGTGTGCGCGCGTATTCGTGTCCCACTGCGCCACCAGCGTGTCGCCGGCGCGGGCGGCCGCGTTGCGCAAATGCACACTTTCGCGCCGGAGAATGAGCATTAGCGAACGCCGGCATAGCGTCAAGACATCAGTCGCGAGCGCGTAGACGATCGCGACATCCACACCCGGAAGACCATCATTTGCGAGGGCTCCGGCAGCCGCCTCAAGCGATCTACCAAGTCCGTTCAGCAGGGCGATGCTGTCGAGACCTTCAGTTAGAGCTTGCGCTTCCGAGCCAAGCGACGAAAAGAGACGCTCAAGGCACTCGTCGACCGTGCTGGCCACGAGTGCAGGGGCACTAGCTATCAACGTCCGCGCCTGGACCGCGAAGTCCGCCCGCAAGGCCCGTCGCGCGCGCCGATCCGGCTCGTGGCAAGAGTGGACAGTCCCGATGAACATGGGCAGTCCATCGCGCCCTTTCGCAAGAGCCCCCTCTGCCTCGGGCCAAGACAGCGAGACGGGCTCGAGCGGATGATCGCCGTCTAGATATGCAACGCCTTGTGCGTTCAGGTCGACGACGAGAACAGTGTGGATGCGGTGTCCGCGGCGGTACCAAATCTCGTCGGCGGGAAGCTGGTAGCGGTCGAACTGAACAAGAGGTGGGCCGACGGTAGCGACGTCAGCGACCAGCGCCTCGAGATTGCCGCGCCCAGGCTCGCACATAGCCCACCTTATCCGGTAGATGTCGCTCATCCGCGACGGCGCCATTCCTCCGAAGAGGCCCGGGACAACACGCCCGCGTAGGCCGTCAAGCACATCATTCCACGTCATCGCGCGTAGCCACTCGAACCGCTCTTGGCGAAGCGCGGGATGGCGTCTAAGCAGCGGGATGAGCGCCTCCTGAAAGCAATTAATCTGACAGAAACGGCCTGGCTCGATAGCGAATGTCTGTTGCGACTCTGGCGGGCTAAAGATCGTAGCGCTCATATGCGCGTTACCGTCGTCCCAGCCACTGGCCCGCGCGCCAGATCAAAAACTGTGTCGCCAACGCCACGCAAAATATTCCGAGCGCGGCACGCCAAATCGTCCCGCCATCGACACGGCCCTGAATCAGGGCAACCCGAATCGCATCGGCGATGTAACTCGCAGGATTCCAACGAGCAATACCCTGAAGCCAATGCGGCAACAGTGGTAGGGGGACGAAGGCTGTCGACATGAACAGGATCGGAAAAAAGAGCGGCAAGAGTGCATTGGCGAGCTCGGCACTCCCAGTCCGCACGCATGCTGCTAGGGCGAGTCCTCCGTATGCCAAACCCCAAAGCGCTGCGAGAGCTGCAGCGACGAGAAGCCCGAGGAACCAGTTGCTGATCGGCATGCCCTCTGCCCACGCCACAAGCGCCAGGATTATCGCGAAAACGGCTAGCCGAGTCGCGTCGGCGAATCGTCGAGCGAGCATGCTTGGCACCGCCCCGGCCGGCGAAGTGCGCATGCGGTCGAAGAATCCGGTCTGGATCTCGACCGCGGTACTTACCGCCGCAGTCGCAGATCCGAGCATCGACGCCATCAGTATTGTCGCGGGCGCGACATATGCGACGTACTGTGAGCCGGACCGAAATCCCGAAACGCTAGTGATTCTCGCGAAAACATGAGCGAAGATCGTCACCATGAACAGTGGCAGAACGAGTGGAATGATCACGGTCGTGATCGGGATGCGCTTCGCTTCGCGAAGCGCACGCTTATACATGACGAGTGCTACTTCCACCGCTGGCCTCCGCCACGCTGGATTCGCACAGTCATGTCCATAGGCCGTTGGCCTGGTTCAGACTCGCTGCGCTCACCCGTAAAATGAATGAAGACGTCGTCGAGGTCTGGCGTGACAAGGCGGTATTCTCGAATCTCTGCGTCGACGCGTCGTAGCATGGCGAGAATCGCGTCGGGATCGCGTATCTGATCAGAGACATGGAAGACGAGTTGCTCGCCGTCGATGCGCGGTTGCCCGGATTGCCAAGTGCCGGCGACTCGCGACGCAACATCGTCGACCGTATCGCCGACCGTGACACGAAACGCGAGGCCACCGACAGCCGCCCGCAGATCAGCTGGGCTGCCCTCCGCCACCACGGCGCCCTCGTCAATGACGTACAGGTACTGGCAAAGCTGGTTCGCCTCCTCGAGATATTGCGTACTGAGGAGGACCGGATGGCCTTGGTCTCGCAACTCGCGGAGGGTCGCCATGAACTGACGGCGAGCACGAGGATCTAGGCCCACGGTGGGCTCATCGAAGATGAGCGCCTTTGGCTCGTGAAGCAGCGCGAGGGCGAGCGATAGCCGGCGTTGAGTTCCACCGGAGTACGCTCCGACGACCTGGTCGACGTGGTCGCTCAAGCCGAAGCGCTCGACCAACCGGGCCTCACGACACGCTGCCGCATCGCGCGGAACGCCGTAGAGCGAGGCCTGCACCGTGAAGTGCTCGTGGCCGGTCATCAGCGGATCAAGGCCTACGTCCTGCAGGGCGACACCGATGCAGGGACGAATGCTTCCGGCATCGGAAAGATCGTGGCCGCAGACGGTCGCGGTGCCGCTGCTCGGCGCAAAGACGGTGCTCAGAATCTTTAGTGCTGTCGACTTGCCCGCCCCGTTCGGCCCGACGACGCCGACGATCTCTCCCTCGTGCACACGGAGCGAAACGCCGATAAGAGCGCGCCGGCCGCCTGCATAGACCTTCGTCAAGTCGGTAGCCGCGATCACCAGAGCGCCGCCGCGTGCCCGCGGATGCGGAGCGGCAGAGAGCTCGCTGTCCCGGCATGATTCGGGTGCTGCGAACAGGTCCTCATCTCGGTCGGCGCCACTCGTCATGGCGGGGCAGAGTAGCGCACCGAAGCAATACACGTAGTCCGGCGAGTCCTGATAACTTGACTGGCTGCCGACAGCCCAGCAAAGCCCGCAACGGAGACTGAATGGCCTCACTTTTCGATAACACAGACGGCGGAGCCGAACCTCCGCTATCTGTGTCGACCGCCATGAAGGGGGGCCACTTCGTGACCGGTGCAACCGGGTTCGTTGGCTCGTCCGTCGTCCTCGAGCTCGTAAGAAGGACCGACGACCCCATTGTTTGCCTCGTGAGGTCGACCGGAGACGACGCCGCAGCCGACGGCAGGCTCCGGATGGCCCTGAAGAGGGCAGCGCTTGCGTGCGATGCCCCGGAGCTCGTCTCGCAGGTCGAAGAGCGCTGCTCGGCCGTGGAGGGCGATTTGCTCGCTCCTCGCTGTGGAGTTGACCTACGCGCCCTCCCGAGCCTCGGGATGGTATGGCACTGCGGGGCATCGCTGCGCTATGAGGACGAGCACAAGGACGCGATCTGGTCGACAAATGTCGATGGCACCGCCAATGTGCTGTCGCTCGCCCAGTCGGCACGACAACTTCCGTTCCGATATGTCAGCACCGCCTTCGTCGCGGGGGATCGCACCGGGCACATCGAAGAGGCCGCCGCACCGTCCGACGTCAGGCTCAATAATTGGTACGAGCGATCTAAGCTCGCGGCTGAGCGTCTGGTGGCGACATCGACGCTCCCGGATTGGCGAATTGTGCGCCCGACGATCGTCATCGGGCACAGCAGGACGAAGTCGACCACGAGCAGTAGTGGCTTGTATGGCTTCGTCAGGGGGTTCCGCCGATTCAACTCACGGGTCGCGCAACAGCTCGGTGACTTCCTGAGACATCGGCCGATGCGCTTCTTCGCGGATCCGGACTGCCCGATCAACATGATTCCAGTGGATGCCGTTGCGAGGGGCCTCGTCACGATTGGACTCGCTGGTGACTGCGGCCCGAGGTATTACCACCTAGCCAACGTAGATCCCCCTCGACTCGGCGAGTCGCTCGACATGCTGTGTCAAGAGCTCGATCTGGCGTCCCCGACTTATGTATCGACCGACTCGGCGTTCACGACTATCGACCGCGAGCTCGACGCTGAGTTGCGGTTCTATCGCTCGTATCTGTCGAATGCCAAGCAATTCGACGCTGCAGCGGCTATGGCCGTGGTGGGAAAAGCAGATCTCAGCTGGGCTCTCAATCCCGACGAGCTGCGTGCTTATGTCCGGGCCTATCTCGCCACCCTTGACGGACGACCGCAGCAGCCGGACCAGGTGGTCAGGACAAGATGACCGCCGTTGATCACGGCAGGGCGACGCTTCGCGCACACGGCTCGCTCACTTGTCCCGACGAAGCGGTACCGGACGCGGTGGTCTGCGCGCACGACATCGATTTCGCGGCGATGGACTGCCTTGAGACCAACCTGGCAGCCTTGCTACGACTTGCCCGCTTCAAGGCCATCCACGGTACCTTGGGCGCTCACTGGCACTTCGAGTACTCGGAGTCGCGCGGTGGCGAAGTAAAGCTTGAGCGCGAGCCGGTCGCGGATCAGATCGAAATGATCAGCGGGGTGGAGTTTACGAGGCCGACGCTTTCTACACCAATCGAGAATGGGGTACTTGACGTTGTCGCCCGACATGGCGCGACTCTCTTCTTTGGCGATGCATTCGCGATGCCGTGGCTTCCGCTTTACGAGAAGGAGCACCTAGAGCATACCTTCGTCGTCACCGCCGCCAATCCCAAGAGCGGATTGGTGTGCGTGCTCGATACGTATACGAATCTCTCTGAGCATGGTCGAGCTGTCCCGGTCATTACCACGGTTGATGTCAGAACTGCCGGGCTGGCGATCACAGCGCTCGCGCGCGATGCCCGAGCACGGACTGCACTCGCTATTCGGTCTGTGGCGGATAGACCTCGCCCCGCGTTCACTGAGCTTTGTGCGGTTAACGCAGCGGAGATGGTGCAGAGCCTTGCCCGCGACGACGCGCTTCGCGGCTTTGCGCGTTACTTTCGATGCGAGGCCAGTCGGAGGAACAGCGTTGATGGATTCGTTCTGGCCTGCTGGCTAACTGCGCGGAAACGCCAGCTCCATCACCTGTGGCTGCTGAGCGGCAGGAAGGATGGTGCACTCTCGATTGGCTCTCTGATCGAGGACTTCGACTCGACCGTCGTAGAGCCTTGGAAGCGGGCAGCCGAGTTTGCATACCTGCTCGAGCGGCGGATCCGTGCCGGACGGCAACCGTCGACCGCGGTCTTCGACTTTCTCGAACAAACCATTCATCCGGCGGAGTGCGGTCTCGCAGAACGCTTCGTACGGCACTTGGAGGGCGAACGTGGGAATACGTAGACGCTACGTCGACGAGCTCTTCGCGGATCGTGCACAAGCCGAGCCGCAGCGCATAGCAGTCGACGACGGTGGCGACCTCCTGACGTATTCGCAGTGTTACCAGCGTGTGTGCTCGGTCGCCGATCGGCTCGCGCGCGGACTGCCTAAGGGAGCGCGGCTCGGGATCGTGCTCCCAAAGGGGCCGGATGCGATCGTGGTCATGCTCGCGTGCGCGCGCGCGGGCATCACCTACGTCCCGATCGATCCGACCGTGCCACTACCAAGGCAGAAGCTAATCGCTACTCGTAGTGCGATTGCCGCCATCGCGTTTACCGAGGCAACGAGAGAAGCCTGGTGCGAGGATTCGCATCCAGGGCCTCAATTGATCCTAGAGCTCACGCCAGGGGACTTGCGTGGCGAACGCGACAACAATTCGCCTGGCTGCCGGAGCCGGCCCAGATCACCTGGGGAGCTGGCATGCGTCTTGTACACATCAGGCAGCACGGGCGAGCCGAAGGGTGTCGCTATTACGCATGCAGCGCTTGCGCACTTCGTCAACTGGGCCGTGCGGTTCTTCAAGATCTCTGCAGACGACCGTCTTGGCGTCCATGCCCCGCTCCACTTCGACCTGCCACTTCTGGACATATACGGTGGTTTCGCAGCGGGCGCAACTGTGTGCCCGATCGACGAGAAGACCGTACTCTTTCCGTCGGCCCTTAGGCAGGTCTTGGCCGACCGCAAGATTTCCATCCTTTATGCAGTGCCCTCAGCGTATGTCGCGCTGGTCGAGCGAGGCGCTCTCGGCATGGATGAACTTGAGCTTCGGCTCGTCCTTTATGCGGGCGAGGAGTTTCATGTGCCGAGCTTGGCACGGTTGATGACGCTCCTCCCTCGGGCTCGCGTCTTCAATCTGTACGGCCCAATGGAGACCAATGTCGTGACGGCGCACGAAGTCGTGGCCGCGAACCTGGAAGGCCACCGGGTGCCGATTGGACGCCCGATCGCGGGGATGAGCATCTATCTATGCGACGAGCATGCCCAAGCGATTACGACGCCAGGAACCCCTGGCGAGCTCTGCGTGCAAGGACCGCAGGTCTCACCCGGCTACTGGGACGGAACACGCCCAAAGCCTGTACGGCGCGACGTTGACACGGGAGCGCGGACGGTGTCCTGTTACCCGACGGGCGACTGGGCGTCATGGACCCCCGACGGTGAGCTTGCCTTCCTAGGCCGCCGCGACGGCATGATCAAGACGCGGGGCTACCGCGTCGAGATCGCGGAAGTAGAGGCGACCCTCGCACGACATCCGTGCGTCGCCGAGACGGCCGTGTTTCCGACAACCGATGAGGCCGAGCTAACCACTCTATCCGCTGTCGCTGTAGCTCATGCCCATGATGAGCTGACCTCGGACGAGCTCTTGCAGTGGTGTCGCGCCGTGCTTCCCGCGTACATGGTGCCAGCTCAGATATTCGTACTAGAGCGGCTGCGTTATACATCGACCGGGAAGATCGATCGCCAGGCCCTGCGACAGGTCGTAGGAATCGCGAGTGGGAGTGGTCCGGGTGGTATCGGCTGATTGGATCGCCCAAAAGGTCGGGGAGTTGCTGGGAGGGCGAACCGTCGTCCACGTCGACAGTGATCTCCTCAACCTCGATGGATTTAGTTCACTGACCGTGGTTGCGCTTGTCGACGCCATCGAGGAGCAGATCGGCCACGAGCTGCCTGTAGCTGTCATCGGGCCGGAGACCTTCAGCTCGCCAGCAGTGCTGGCTGATTCGATCGACCGCACGTCGGCCGACCGATCGACGCGAGGGATCTCGTGACGAGCGACGTTCGCGAACCACCGATGCTTGTACTGCCGGACCTGATCGAGAGCCAGCTTCGTGATCAGCCGGACGGACAGGCTGCGCGTGACAAAGCTCAGGCGCTGACATATCGAGAGCTGGCGGCGCGGTCAGACGAGATGGCGTCGCAGCTTTACTCACTTGGCGTGAGGCGCGGCGATCGGGTTGTTCTCGCTCTCGGCAACTCGATTGACATGGTCGCATCAATCTTCGCCACCGCAAAGCTCCGCGCTGTCTTCATCCCCTTTCGTGATGACGCGCCTGACGCTGCACTGTCCCGCGTGTTGGCTGACTGCGAGCCGCGTCTGGTCCTGACCCGCGGGCAGGTAGGAGACGGCCAACCGCGCGGAGCGCTGGCGCAGGTCGTGTCAATCGAGCGTCTCCGCGACGAATCGAAGCGCCCTGACGTCTCAAGGGATTGGGGTCGTGAACGGCCGATGCCTACGGATCTCGCGTGCTTGATCTACACGTCGGGGAGCACGGGTCGGCCAAAGGGTGTCATGTGTCCGCACGGCTGCATGATGTTCGCAATAGACGCAATTGCACGCCGCCTCGCGCTGCGGTCGGACGACACGATCGCCTCGGTGCTGCCGCTCACATTCGACTACGGTCTCTATCAGGTCTTTCTCGCCCTGAGGGTTGGTGCCACCGTGGTGCTCGGGGAGGGCGCAGCCGCCGGCGCCGGGATGCTGGGGTTTCTGCGCACTGCTGCGCCCACCGTCGTGCCCGTCGTGCCCTCGATGGCGCGCCTTCTTGTGCGACTTGCGGCCCGCAGCGACGCCGTGTTCCTGGCAGTCCGGTCCGTCACCAGCACGGGGGAAGCGCTTCCGGAGTCGCTCGCTCAAAGCCTAACGGCGACCTTTCCCCACGCAGGACTATTCCCCATGTACGGGCTCACAGAGTGTAAGCGTGTGTCGATCCTCCAACCAGACGAGCGCGAAGGCCATCCGACTTCCGTCGGGAGGCCGCTCGATGGGACGGAATGCATCATCGTCGATCCTGTAACGCAGGACGAGCTCTCCGCCGGAGAGGTCGGGGAGCTGGTCGTTCGTGGTCCTCACGTCATGGCCGGGTACTGGCGGGACCCCATGCTGACGGCTCTTCGCTACCGGCCGAGGGGGATGACACAAGAGACGGTTCTGTTCACCGGCGATCTGTGCAGTTGCAACAGCGAAGGATACCTGTTCTTTCACGGTCGGCCCGACGACATTGTGAAGTCGAACGGAATGCGAGTTAGTCTCGGTGAGATTTCGGGCGCCATCGGGTCGCTCGCCGGTGTTGATGATGCTGTGGCATTCGTTGACCTCGCTGACGATGTGCGTGTTGCTGTCGTCACAGAGCGTAACGTGCCCGAACTAGTGGCCGAGCTGCGAGAAGTGCTCGAGGACTTCAAGGTGCCCGCTTTCTTTGAGGTCGTTGATGAGCTACCTCTAACGACACACGGCAAGATCGACCGGCTTGGCCTGCGGCAGCTTGTTAGCGAGCGCGCGTGAACGCTACCGCCCTGGCTGAACGTTTCGGGACGCCCCTTTACGTGTACGAGCTCGGCGAGATTCGCGACGCGCACAAGCGGCTAGTTCTGTCCCTACCCGCGGGCAGCTCGCTTGTCTATTCCTTGAAGGCCAATCCCCACCCCGCACTCGTCAGGACACTGGCTGCTCTTGGGTGCGGTGCGGAGGTCTCCTCGGTTAGCGAGCTAAGAGCGGCGCTTGCAGCTGGCGTCGAGAACCGAGACATCATCTATACGGGACCCGCGAAGACCGATATCGAGCTTCAGTACGCGGTCGCAGAAGAGATCATGGTGTCCGTCGAGTCTGCGCGAGACATGAAGCGCCTAAGCGACGTCGCAGCCGGTGCCAGTACGACCGCCGACTGCATTCTTCGGGTTAATCCGGACCGCGACGCGCGCTCGACAGGCCTGACCATGACCGGCGGCGCAACGCAGTTCGGGATAGATGAGAGATGGCTCCTAGGACACGCCTCGGCTCTTCGCGCCTCGCGGGTCCGTATCCGAGGCCTTCACTTCTACATCGGTTCGAACATTGTGGGTGTCGATGAGCTCTTGCGCTCCTTTGTGATCGCACTCGAGACGCTTCCGGGCCTAGTTTCCGCTCTTGCTATCGAGTTGGACGTGCTCGATCTTGGAGGAGGCTTTCCGCACCCCTACGCAAGCCGCGGCGTGGCGCGCGACCTTGCGTCGCTCTCAGCTCCGCTGGCTATAGAGCTCGATGCGGCGTTGGAACGGATCCCTTGCGAGCGGCGTCCCCGAATCGTTTTCGAGTCTGGACGCTACCTCGCCGGCGCATGTGGCACACTCATATGCAGGGTGCAGGACGTCAAGTCCAGCCGGGGTAGTCGTTTCGTTCTCCTTGACGCCGGTATCAACCACCTCGGCGGCATGCACGGCTTGCGTCGTCTCCGTCCCCTTTCGGTCGATCTACTTCCCGCCCGCCGGCCACAGGTCAACCCCTCAGCGCAGGGAACGAGTGGACGTGCTGCGCTTGTCGGGCCACTTTGTACTCCGCTCGACTCCTGGGCACGAGATGTAGAGCTACCCGATCTCATACCAGGGGATCTCGTGATGGTGCCAAACGTGGGTGCTTATGGGCTCACGGCGAGCCTAGTTGCGTTCCTGTCGCGGCGGCTACCAGCTGAGGTTGTCTTGGACGACAACGAAGTCGTGGACGCGACACGACTTGCCCTACAACGACGCTCGGTCGACGCCGAGGCGCCACGAACATAACGAGAGGATCACAAATGCATGGTAACGGCGCGCGCGAAGCGTCTCTAGCGATTCTCAGGCAGTATCTCCCTGCACTCAGCGATGGCCGCGAACTGCCGCTCAGTACATCGCTACGGAGTCTCGGACTTAACTCGATGCGCGCCGTCGACCTTCTGCTCGATCTGGAAGACCAACTTGGAATCACGGTTCCTGACTCCGCACTAACGGACGAGAACTTCGAGACTGCTGGCACCCTACTTGCGCTAGTTGTCTCCCTCACGGACGCTAGCGATGTCTGAGCTCGTCACCGGAGTTGCTCTGACAATCGATAGAGATGTCGCGCTCGACAACCAGCGTGGTGCGCTTGAACACCTTGCCTCGCTTCTCCGAGCCGAGGCGGCCGCAGTCGACGACGAGGTGTTTCCGGTACGCGGCTTGGCTGTGCTACGCAGTGCCGGACTGATGGGGCTCCTAGTGCCGCGAGAGAACGGTGGTTTGGGCGGTGGCCTCTCAGAGCTCGCGCTAGCCGGGCGAATGTTGGGCCGCGGATGCGTGTCAACGGCGCTCATCTGGGCGATGCATTGCCAACAAGTGGCGGTCATCGCCACTTACGCCGGCCCGCAACTGCGGGAGCGGCTTCTTCCGGCAATCGCCGCGGGAGACTTGTACATCGCGTCAGTGACGTCGGAGGCCGGCTCCGGGCAAATCACGTCTGTGCAGAGTCCATTGCTGCGGACGAAGGGTTCGGAGCTCAAGATCACTCGCGACGCGCCGGTCGTTACAGGTGGCGCGCATGCCGATGCGTTTCTCATCACCATGCGTCGGGACGTTGAGACGACGCCTGAGGACGTAGTCCTCGTTTACGCAGACCGTCACCAGCTCGACGTGCAAACGAAGGGCGTGTGGAGAACGATGGGGGTAAGAGGGACACAGAGTGGTCCGCTTCATTTGGCCGGCGTCGTCCCAGATACAAACATCATAGATCCGCCACGGGGATTCCCAAGAGCCGCCGCATCGCTGATGATTCCGGCAGGTCATGTGGCCTGGGCGTCTGCGTGGCTTGGCGGCGCGGAGGGTGCTTTGCGAGAAGTGATTTCCGCTCTCAAGGATCCGCACCAACGCCGGCGGCTGCGCAAGATCGACGACCTCGCCGCGGAGAGGATCGCACGCATTCGGATCATGATCGATATCGTCGACTCATTTCTAAGGTCGTACGTAAGCGACTATGCCACTGTTTATGCACGCGAGGGCGTAGACGGCGACACGCTGCACGGCACTGCCTTCAATATTCGCACTAATAACTTGAAGGTTGTCGCGTCCGAGATGGCGTTCTCTGCGGTTACACGTCTCGTGGAGCTTGCTGGGCTGTCGATGGGGTACCAGCGGGGCGCACCACTCGAGCGCACATTTCGCGATCTGCGATCGGCGGCCCTCATGTACTCAAATGACCGGCTCCTTGTTGCCAGCGGCAAGCTCGCCCTCTTCGAGACCAAGGTCGAGCCGTTCATTTGGCAACTGAATGGGGCGGATGCTTCCGAAGGCAGATGATGAGCCCGGGGACGAACACGGCTTCTGACACTCGACGCGAGCCGGTCGACGGGGCGGCGCCCGCGCAGTTCTATTCGATCGCGCCATATCACGGTTCGGCGTTCGGGCTCGGCGACGAGACGGTCGTCCACGACTACCGAGCCCTGCTGCGCGAACATCTTGCGCAGGCCGAGAAGGCCGGGTTCGCAGGAACAGTCCTTTACAATTTCCCCCGAGCGCTCGATCCGTGGGCTTTGGCTACCGAGATCCTGCGAGATACTGACCGTCTTCAGCCGATCGTAAGCATCCAGGCCAGCCATGAGCATCCGGTCGCTGCGGCCCGACGTGCTGCAACACTGTCATATCTATATGGCCGTCGGATAAACCTCAACATCGTTGCCGGCGCGAGCCGGACCGCATCTCGCTCGCTCGGCGACCCCGATCGCGAGCAGACGCGGCGAAGACTCGGCGAGTTCATTGAGATTGTCGCACGACTCAGCCGAGAAATAGTGTCTTTTGAGGGTGAGTTCTTCTATCTGGACGGCGTAGAGCTGAGCCCGAAGTCTACGTCCGACATGCGGACGCAAATATTCACCCCCGGTTCGCTGTCACGCGGTTCGACTGCACAGGTCCCCGCGTGGACAGAGTATTGCCTCACAATGGCTAAGCCGGTAAGCGACATCGCAGTCGAGCTAACGCGTGTAGTTGGTGCGTCCGGAATCCGCAGCGCGATGCTGGTAGGCGTCATCGCACGCGCGAGAAGCGACTCGGCGTGGAATCTGGCCCGCGAGGACGCCGGTGCTGGTCGGCGGGAGCGCATGGCCGCGCGCGTACAGGCCGCGGACAACCTCTCAACACAGCACACGAAGAACCTGGAAAACGCCAAAGCCGGATCGGTGCAGGACGACCTGCTGTGGTATGGCTCCGCCCGAGTAGGAATTGACTGTCCGAAGCTAGTCGGAAGCTACGGTGAGGTCGCGCAGCGGTTGATCGATTATCAAGACGCCGGCGCCACGGACTTCATCTTCGATCTACCGACCAACCCAGCTGAGTACGAGCATTTGTCTCTCGTGATTCGGCGATTTCGTGAGCTCGCTAGCGGTCCCCTCACAACGGGACAGTCAGCGCCTCCCCCGTCATGAGTATTGAAGCCAGCCCCGTATTGATCGTTGGCGGAGGGCCCGCGGGACTCGCGACGGCGGCAGAGCTACGCCGTCGAGGCGTCGACAGCATCGTAGTTGAGCGGTCGCAGCGGATCGGTGATAGCTGGCGCCGACACTACGACCGGCTTCATCTCCACACCGCAAACTTCGCCTCTTCTTTGCCAGGAACACCGTTCCCTCCCAGCGAGGGGCTATGGGTATCTCGTAACGGCGTCGTTGCGTACCTTGAGGCATACGCGGAGCAACGCGCGATAGACGTCCGTCTCGGTGTAGCAGCAACGCGTTTGGACCGGCGTGAGGACTTGTGGCATGTCTCGACCGCTCAGGGTGACGTATTTCACTCAGCCCGTGTGGTTGTTGCCACGGGCTACAACCACAGTCCGTACGTGCCGGCTTGGCCGGGAAGAGAGGCTTTCCGACGTCCGCTATTGCATTCAAGTGACTACCGTAACGCGCGCGAATTCAGGCACCGTAAGGTCCTCGTCGTCGGTTGCGGCAACTCAGGCGCCGAGATCGCAGTGGATCTCGTACAGGGGGGCGCGCAAAAGGTCTGGATGTCCGTGAGGACCCCTCCGACGGTCACGCGGCGGCAAGGCTGGCCGTTTCCGAACCCGGTGCTGGGCGCCGTCAGTGAAAAGCTGCCGGTGCGGCTGGTTGATTCGCTGACGTCACTCCTAGCCCAGATCTTGCAGTAAGCCCTCTCGTCTGAGCCGGCCTGGCGTGCTGGTTCCGCCGCCTGAGCGGGGAAAATGCGGGTGTCGAAGTCCACATT
>JADGPP010000102.1 GCA_017882375.1 Solirubrobacteraceae bacterium
CGTCGTCAGCGCGACGAACGGCAGCAGCGGCACCCGTCGCGCGCCCGCCGGCAGCGACACGAAGGTGCGCGCCAGCGGCATCAGCCGCGCGGTGAGCACCGCGCGCATCCCGTGACGGTCGAGCAGACCCTCCCATCGCCGCAGCGCCGCCCCGACCACCGGGACCCCGGTGAGCACGCCGCTGGCGCCGAGCGCGTAGGCGAGCAGCGATCCGACGAGATTGCCCGCCGTCGCCGCGAGCACCGCCGGCGCGAAGCTCATCCATCCCTTGTGCACGGCCACGCCGGAGAAGATCAGCGTCACCTCGCTGGGGATCGGCACGCAGGCGCTCTCCGGGATCATCAGCGCGAACACGCCGAGCACGCCAAAGCTCTCGATCACGCCGGTCACGACGGAGCCTTCCTACGTGGCGGCGGCGGGGCGGGGCGCCCGCGCGCCGCGCGCCGCGGATCTGCTCGGGAGACCGGCGGGTGAGGCGCGGCATGACCGCGAGGGGGAGGCGGCGGCGGGGCTCCGGGCAGCCCCGGACGCGGGCGGCGATAGCCGAGCGCCGCCTGCACGCTGGAAGGACGCCAGCGCGCGCCGCCGCGCTGCGTCGGCACGCCGTCTGCGTTCAGCGCGTCGGCGATCGCCTGCAGGCTCGCTCCGCGCTCGCGCATCGCCGCGACGCGCGCGCCCAGATGCGGCGCGAGCGCGGCCAGTCCCGGCCGGCCGCGCGGCGCGCGCCCGGGCGCCGGCGCGCGCTCCCAGCGCTCGACCTCGCGCAGCGTCGCCACCGCGCGCTGCCCCGCCGTCGAGGCCGTGTCCAGGCCGACGTCTTCTGCGACCAGGTCGGCCTGCGCCGCCGCCAGCCAGTCGAGCAGGGCGACCAGCTCGCGCGCGCAGCTCGCCGCGTCGGCGAGGCGCGCCACCAGCAGGACCGACGCGTCGCCTGCGGCAATCCGTTCGAGCGCGGCTGCGACGGACGCGCGCCCGGGACCCTGCCCGCCGTGCATGACGTCGACGATCTCAAGCCCGGCACCCGCCGGTGTCTCGTCCGCGACCGGTTGAGAGGCCGGCGAACATGGTAGATAGGCGATGGCCCGCCGCTTGCTCATGCTTCAGTGTACGCAAACCTTTTGCGTATGCCGGGCTCTCTGGACGAATCGCGCGGAGCGCCGCGCTCATCGTCAGTCGCTGAAGTCCGCCGGGCGCTTCTGCAGAAACGCGCCGATCGCCTCGGGCACCGCGCCCCCGAACGTCGCCATGATCTGCTGGCGGTCCTCGTACTCGACCGCCGCCCGCTCGCAGGAGATCTCCAGCGCGCTCCACATGCCGCGCTTGGTCAGGCGCACGCCCCATGGCGCCAGCGCGGCGATCTGCTCGGCCGACTCCAGCGCCCGTTCGAGCAGGCGCGACTGCTCGACGACGTCGGCCACGAGCCCGATCCGCTCCGCCTCCTCGGCGTCCACGCGGCGTCCGGTGAGCATCAGCTCGTGCGAGCGCGAGGCGCCGATCAGGCGCGGCAGCAGCCAGCTGACGCCCATGTCGCAGTTGGACACGCCGATGTTGATGAACGCCGCGCGGAACACCGCCTCGGTCGCCGCGTAGCGGATGTCGCTGCCGAGCGCCAGCGCCAGTCCGAAACCGGCCGCCGGGCCGTTGACGGCCGCGATCACCGGCTGGGGCAGCGCGCGCAGCGCCAGGATCAGGCGCGACATGTGCTCCTGGTTGGCCAGCCGGTCGCGCGGCTCGTCGCTGCCGTCGTTCTCCGGCGCCGCGCCGTAGCCGTGCAGGTCCAGGCCCGCGCAGAACCCCCGTCCGGCGCCGGTCAGGATCACCGCGCGGCAGGCCCGCTCGGCGGTGATCGCGCGCAGCGCCACGTGCAGCTCCTCGCACAGCTCCGAGGTCATCGCGTTCAGCTGCTCGGGCCGGTTGAGCGTTAGCTGGCGGACGTGCTGCGCGGGCTCGTCCACGAGCAGCAGTTCTGCCATCGGCGAATCCTATGCGCTTGCCGTATCCGGCCGCGCGCGCTCGCCGGTGTGTGAGACTGACGCGCGTGGCGCGCACAGCAGCGAAGGTCGCGGTCGTCGGGCACGTCGAGTGGGTGCAGTTCGCGCGCGTCTCACACGTGCCGCGCGCGGGCGAGGTGATGCACGCTCGAGATCCCTTCGAGGAGCCCGCCGGCGGCGGCGCGGTCGTCGCAGTGCAGCTCGCGCGCCTGGCCGGCGAGTCGCTGTTCGTCACCGCGCTCGGCGACGACGAGCGCGGGCGGCGCTCGCCGCAGCGCCTGCGCGAGCTGGGCGTGCGCGTCGGCTCTGCCACGCGCGCGGTCAGGACGCGCGGCGCGGTGACGCTCGTCGACGACGAGCGCGAGCGCACGATCACCACGTTCGGCGAGCGTCTGGAGCCGATCGCGGCCGACCGCGAGCTGCCGTGGGCGAAGCTCGCCGAGATGGACGCCGTGTACTTCACCGCCGGCGACCACGGCGCGCTGCGCGCCGCACGCGCCGCACGCGTGCTCGTGGCCAACCCTCGCGCGCACGATGCGCTCGGGCACGGCGTGCCGATCGACGCGCTCGTGCTCAGCGAGAAAGACGAGGTCGAGCTGCGCGCGGCCGAGCGAGTCGACCGAGAGGCCGAGCTGGTCGTGCTCACCGAGGGCGAGCGCGGTGGCAGCTACCGAACTCGCGCCGGCGAGTCCGGGCGCTGGCAGGCCGTCGCCCTGCCGGGCGCGCCGGTCGACTCCTACGGCTGTGGCGACTCCTTCGCCGCCGGGCTCACCTACGGTCTCGGTGCCGGCATGAGCGTGCCCGACGCGCTGGCGCTCGCCGCGCGCTGCGGCGCGGCGTGCCTGACCGGCCGCGGCCCCTACGAGCGTCAGCTGACCGGGCCGATCGACTGACGTCCAGCGGGACGCCTGGAGGATGGCGCAGCCGTCGGCGCCCACGCGCGAGTGCGCCGGCGAGTGCGGCGGCGTGCGCCGGTCCCGCTGCGCTCAGATCGCGGGCAGCCGCTGCACCAGCGACAGCACCGGCGCGAACAGGTCGCCGCGCGCGCTCACGCGCTCGAGCACGTGTCCGGCCTCGAAAGCCAGGGCGGCGGGGTCGCCCGAGTCCAGCGCCGCGCGGACCTCGTCCCACTGCACCGGCGTCGACACGGTCGGGCGCTCGGCCGCGCGCAGCGAGTACACGCACACGGTCGTCTTGCGCGAGTCGTTCTGGCTCCAGTCGATCAGCACCTTGCCCGTGCGGCGCGTCTTGGTCATGCGCGAGACCACCAGCTCGGGCTCGGCCTGCTCGAGCAGCTCGGCGACGGCCTTGGCAAACGCCTTGGTCTGCGCGAAGGACGCGTCGGGCGAGTTCAGCGGCAGGTACAGCTGCAGCCCCTTCTTCCCCGAGGTCTTGGCGAAGCTCCGCAGTCCGAGGTTCTCGAACATGCCGTTGAGCGCCAGCGCCACGCGGCAGCACTCGATCACCGTCGCAGGCGGCCCCGGATCGAGGTCGAACACGAGCGCCGTCGGCCGCTCGGTCGAGTCCGCGCGCGCCAGCGGCGTGTGCAGTTCGATCGCCGCCAGGTTCGCCAGCCACACGAGCGTCGCGCGATCCTCGGCGAGCAGGTAGTCGATCGGCTTGCGCTCGCTCGCCAGCGTCACCGTGCGCACCCAATCGGGTCTGTGGGCGGGCGCCTGCTTCTGGTAGAAGGACTGCCCGTCAATGCCGTCGGGCCAGCGCTTGACCGTCAGCGCTCGTCCGTGCAGATGCGCGAGCATCGACCCCGCGACAGCGGAATAAAAATCGATCATCTCGCGCTTGCTGAAAGAGGCCTGCGGATACAGCGCCTTGGCCAGGTTCGACAGCTTCAGCTCGTGGCCTTCGACCGTCGTCGCGGCGCTCTTGGCGCTCGTCTCGCGGATCGCCAGCTTGCCCTGGAGCTCGGTCGCGCGGGGCTGCGCCGAGGAGCCGCTGCGCGCGTCCGGCGTGGAGGCGCCGGCAAGATCCTCGCGAACGACTTCGCCGGCCGCCTTGTCCTCGCGCAGGCCCTTGTAGGAGGGGTGGCGCAGGTTGCCCGCAGCCGTCCACTCGGTGAACTCGATCTCCGCGACGAGCTGCGGCTCGCAGAAGACCGCCCCGCGCGGCGGTCGCTCGCCGGCCGCGAACGGCGAGTCGTCGCGCCGCAGAGGTGCAAGCAGCTTGGCCAGGCGATCGAGCTCTGACTCGGTGAAGCCCGTGCCCACGCGTCCGGCGTAGCCAAACGCCCCGTCGGCGTCGTACACGCCCACCAGCAGCGCGCCGATGCGCCGCTCGCGCCGGCCTTCACCGGGGATCCAGCCGCCGATCACCAACTCCTGGCGCCCGACGTTCTTGACCTTGATCCAGCTCGCCGGGCGCCCGCCGGGCTGATAGCTGGAGTCCAGGCGCTTGGCCACGATTCCCTCCAGCCCCTGCTCGGCGGTCGCCGCCAACACGTCCTTGCCCTTGCCCGCGAGGTGCTCGGGCGTCTGCCAGGTCTCGCCGCTCAGGTCCAGCTCGGCCAGGCGCGCCCGGCGCTCCTCGTAGGGCAGCTCCATCAGCGAGTGGCCGTCCAGCCACAGCAGGTCGAAGATCACGTACGTCACCGGCGAGGCCTTCGCCAGGCGTTTGGCCTGCGAGATCGAGCCGACGTGCATGCGCCGCTGCAGCGCCGCGAAGCTCGGGCGGCCCTGCTCGTCGAAGGCGACGATCTCGCCGTCGAGGATCGCCGCGTGCGAGCTCAGCGCGCGGTTGAGCCGGGCGAGCTCCGGATACTGGCCGGTGATCTCTTTCAGGTTGCGGCTCTCCAGGCGCAGCTCGCCCGGCTGCGCGTAGGCGATCGCGCGAACCCCGTCCCACTTGATCTCATAGACCCAGCCGCGGTCGTGGGCAGGCAGCTTGCCCGCCCGCGCGAGCATCGGCGTGACGTGCTCGGGCATCGGCTCGCGCGCGGCGTCCGCCGGCGGGTCCATGCGGTGGATCATCCACTCCTTCGGCCGGCCGCTGTCCGATCGGTCGCCCTGGGAGATCGCAAACAGCGCGTAGCGCGCGTCCACGCGCTCGCCATGCAGCGCCACCTCGATCTTGCGCGGCTCCCACTTGAGCACCTCGTAGGTGCCGTGATCCCAGATCTTCATCGTGCCGGCGCCGTACTGGCCCTTGGGGATCACGCCGTGAAAGTCGACGTACTGAAGCGGATGGTCCTCCGTCCACACGGCGAGGTGGTTTTCCCTGGGCGCGCTCGGCAGGCCCTTGGGCACCGCCCACGAGGCGAGCACGCCGTCGCGCTCCAGGCGCAGATCCCAGTGCAGGCGCGTCGCCGAGTGCTCGTGGATGACGAAGCGCGGCGTCTTGGCCTTCGCCTTCGCCCGGGCGCTCTTGCGATTGGCGCCCTTGCCCTTCGGCTCGCTCGTGGCGTCGAAGTTGCGTTTGGCGCGGTACTGCTTCAGCCGCGCCACGGGCGCGTCGTCGTCACCGCCATCCTTGCTCGCGGGGCGGGGCGACACCTACCGCTTGGCGCTGGCGCGGGAGCCGCCGGCCTTCTTAGCGGGCGCCTTCTTGCCGGCCGGTTTCTTCGCGGCAGCCTTCTCGGCGGCCGGCTTGCGTTTCCTGGCCGGCGCGGCGCCGCTGTCGCCGGTGCGTTCGCGCACCGCGTCGAGGCTGGCCTTCAGCGCGCTTATCAGGTCGGGCGCCGGCGTGGATGCCTCCTCGGCTTCAGGCTGGACGGCGATCTCCTTGCCCTCGGCCTTGCGCTCGATCAGCGCGAGCACGTCCGCGCGGTAGGTGTCGTGGTACTTCTCCGGCTGAAAGTCCCCCGCCAGCGAGCCGATCAGCTGCTTGGCGATCTCTACCTCGCGCTTGGTCGTCTTGACGTCCTTCGGGTCGGGCAGCTCATCCAGGCGCTCCGGCGCAGCGACTTCGTCGGCGAACAGCATCGTCGCCATCTCCAGCACGTCGCCCATCGCGCGGATCGCCACCAGCTGCTCCTTGGAGCGGATCACCACGCGCGCGATCGCGACCTTCTCGGTCTCCGCCATCGCCTCCAGCAGCAGCCGGTAGGGCTTGGCGCCGCCCGGCCCGGGGGCGAGGTAGTACGGGTGGTCGTAGAAGATCGGGTCGATCTGCGAGAGCTCGACGAAGTCCTCGATCTCGATCGTCTTGGTCTTCTTCGGCTGCAGCGTGTCCAGCTCGGCCGGCTCGATCACCACGTAGCGGTCGGGCGCCAGCTCATAGCCCTTGACGATGTCCTCGTAGGCGACCTCCTCGCCGCTGTGCGGATCGACGCGCTTCTGCGCGATGCGCACGCCGCTCTTGCCCGAGAGCTGGTGAAAGCGCACCGTCTTGCGGTTGACCGCGCTGTACAGCTTGACCGGCACGGTGACCAAGCCGAAGCTGATCGCGCCGGTCCAGATCGAACGGGGCATGTCTACTTACTACCACGTCCCCGCGAGGCCAACCAACGCTGCAAGATCTCAGGCGGGACAGCCCAGCCGCGCGAGCCGTGTGCGGTAGACGTGCATGTCGGCGTGGTTGAAGTCCGAGTGAGTCTGGTGCTGGAAGGCCGGCACGAGGTCGTGGTGATAGGGCGAGGAGAGGCTCTCGTTGTGGCCGATCACGTTCTGCAGCGCGATTGCGTAGGTGCAGCGCAGCCAGCGCGTGAGCGCCAGCGAAGCGGCGATCTGCGCACGATCGCCGAGGATTTCCCGGTCGGAGGAGCCGACGTTCTCGATCCCGATCGCCGTCCAGTTCAGACCGGTCGTGTGCCGGCAGCGCACCGTCAACGAGACGAGCTGGTCGATCCTCCCGCTGCGCTCCACGAGGAAGTGCGCGCACGTGTTCGGCAGCTCTCCAAACTCGCTGTCGGGCACGTCGGGCGCGAAGGTGTTGTAGGCCGGCAGCGCCGTGGCCGTCTCGGTGTAGTGCTCGACGACCACTTTCGGATGGCTGAGCACGTAGGTGTCTTCGCCGTAGTGGCGCAGCGAGTACGCGGCCATCTGCCGCTTGCGCGCGCCGCCGAAGGGGATCGGCCACTGGTGGATCGGCGGGCGCAGGCTCGGCGCCGGGCTCGCGGACGGCGCCGGCGAGGCGTCACCGACGGTCGTGCTCGATCCGCATGCCGCCAGCGCGACGAGCGTCGCGAGCGCCGTCGTCATTGCCAGCGCCGATCGCACGCGACGATCCTACGCGGCGGCCGGCGCGCTCGTTCAGGCGCCCTCGCTGCCCGCGGATGGGTCGCGGCGCACCACCACCCCGGCGATCGCTGCGGCGCAGACCACCAGCCCGAGCGCGACGAACGGGAACGCATCGTAGGGCGACGGCTGGCCTGGTGCGCACAGCTCGACGAACGGAACGAGCAGGACCGTCGATCCCAGGACGGGAACGACCACGTGGCGCACGACCGAGAAGGTCGCGCGATGCCGGCGCCACATGAACACCGGGAGCGAGAGATTCGTCAGCAGGTACACGACCAAGATCACGATCGTGCCCATCGTCGAGGCCTCGGCATACAGGCTGACGGGGTTGTTGGATCGCGTTTGCCCGCCGATCACGTGGGTCAGCCACCAGACGGCGATGATGCCGAGGCCGATCGCCGCCATCGCGATCAGCGCGTTGACCGGCGTGTCCGTCTCTGCGCGCAGGCGTCCGAGCGGGGCCGGCAGCAGGCCCGTTCGTCCGCCGTCGAAGAGCATGCGCGCCTGTGAGCCCGAGGCGGCCACGAGCGCGGCGAGCACCGACACGATTCCGGCGAGCCAGGCGAGGATCGCCAGTCCGCCCAGCTCGTGGTCGGCCACGGTCAGGAACGGCACCGAGGCGCGACCGATCGGCGAGACGTCGTAGTGGAAACCGGTGACGGTCGCGTAGGCAAAGAGCACGAACAGCGCGGTCGCGATCGCGATCGAGAGATACAGGGCCCTGGGCACGCTGCGTTTCGGATCGCGGCACTCCTCGGCGAGCGCCGGACCGTTCTCCCAGCCGATGAACATGTACAGCGCCAGCGGGAAGCCCCTGGAAAGGCCGCTCAGCCCGCCGGAGAGGTGTGCCCACGAGAAGGGCGCGGCCGAGAGGTGGCCGGCGTGGTCGACGAGCACGGCGACACAGACCGCGAGCATGATGCCCACCTGTGCGAGCAGCGCGACGCCCACCACGGCAGTCGAGAGCTTGACGCCCTTGGCGGTCACCCAGATCGCGGCGACGGTAAGCACGAAGGAGAGCGGCTCCCAGGGTATGTTCAAGGACGTGTAGTGCGAGAGCGTCATCGCCACCAGGCCGCCGGACATGGTGAAGACGCCGGCGATCGCGACGGTGTAGCCGACGGTGACGAGCAGCGCTGTGACGACGGCTGCCCGCGCGCCGAGCGCGGACTCGACGTACGTGATGAAGCTCCCCGCCGACGGCTCGGCGCGAGTGAACTCCGCGACAGTGCTCGCGAGCAGCACGACGGCGATCCCGGCGGCCACGATCGTCAGCGGGGCAGCCACTCCGGCCGTCACGGCAATCACCCCGAACGCGAAGTAGAAGTCTATCCCCGGGCCGATGTTCGCGACGGTGGAGACCGTCAGGTCTCGCGTGCCGAGTTGGCCGGCCTTCAGCCGCCGTGCGACGTGCTCGGGCACGGCCGGTCCGGGCGACCGCAGGATGCCGGGGCGGGAGCTCACCGCACTGCGGACTGCGAGGTGCGCCCTTGCTCGCTCAGGTCCGTCAAGCTCAGCGGGTGGGCCGGAGGATCGGGGAGTATGACCTCGGCATCGACGCTGAGCTCGACGTCGACGTGGACGAGCTGACCCGGCTCGATCGCGTGCCATCCCGGGTCGTCGTCCATCGGCTCGCTGGCCAGCACGACGATCGGCCGTCGTGCCGTTTCCTCGGATCTCACACGAGTGCCGAGGCTGCTGCGGTGGCGAAGGGGATCGTCACCTTTCTCACCGCCGGCTGCACGCTCCAGGACGTACAGCTCGTTGGCCTCGGGGTAGCGCAGCGCGAACAGCTCGGAGTCGGTCGTGACGATCAGGTTCAGCGAGTAGACGGGAAGCTGCTCGGACACCCAGCGCACTGCGGCTGTGATGCCGGCATGCAGATCACCCTCGCGGCGCCGAATTTCGCGCGTGATCAGCGCGAACAGCCGCTCGGAATCGGTCTGCCCTTGCACCAGCGCCAGGTCGTCGCCCAGCTCGTCCTCCAGCGTGGGTAGGCCCGAGAGCACGCCGTTGTGAGCGAACAGGCGTCCGTCCTGCTCGAAGGGATGCGTGTTGGCGCGTGTCAGCGAGCCAGTCGAGGCGAACCGGACGTGGCCGAGAAAGGTGCGCGAACGCTCGTGGCGCGCCTCGTAGGCGAAGCTGGCGTCGCTGAACGCGGAGAT
>JADGPP010000049.1 GCA_017882375.1 Solirubrobacteraceae bacterium
CGACCAGAAACCCGCTCATTTGCAGGACATTCTCGCCTACACACCGGACAGAACTCCGACCCCAAGAGGGTGACTTTTTCCGCGGCAAGTAGACTAGTGCCCAAGGGCTAAGATTGGCCGTGCGAGGCTATCGCCCGCAAGCCGCCCGCGAACTTTGAGGTCGTCCAGAACCGGCGCTAGGCTGTCGACACAAGATGGATCGTAACGGCCCTCAGCCCTACTCTGCACAAGAGTACTTTTCGTTCCTTTTGCAACGCGCCAAGCGCGCTGAGGCTGAAGGGAACTATGCGATCTCGGCCGCTGTCGCTGCACGCTATGGCGGTGTGGAGCTGCTCACGCTCGGAGCTAATTCGGTTTTTGCCGGGCATGACCCCACTGGCCACGCCGAGGTCAACGCGATTATGGCCCTCCGATCCGTAGCCATCGCGACACCGGACCAGCTAGAGGCGGTTCTGGCCCGGGGCGAAGCAGACGGTTCGATCATCGTTCGCCCGGCACCGGACGGTCGCACCGAGGCAGTCCTCTACACCACACTCGAGCCTTGTCCCATGTGCACGGTTAGCATCATCAATGCTGGCATCGACCGAGTCGTCATTGCCGCCGAGGACCCGCCGTCTGGATCGCTTGCTCCTGAGCGCCTCGCGTCTCTCCCGACCCTATGGCCCGAGCTGGCTCAGAATCTCGAAGTGGTATGGGCTCAATCTGAGGATGCGACGACACCCGAGACGTTTTTGCCGTCAAGCCTTCGCGAGGGGCTCCTTGAGCTGTTCTTGAGCAGTCGGACCGGGCTCGACACTCAGCTGCTTCGGCATGGAGCCCTTGACATACCCGAGATCGGTGCTGCCGTCGCTGCGGCGCGTGGGCGCGCGGTTCCCGACGCGACCGCGGCCGTGCCTAGCTTGTCCTAAGGCTGCCCATCTGCCTTGATCGTGACGCTCAGCGATGACAACCTAGATGCTGCCAAGAGGGAACTTCTCCTCGCGGCCGTCGCGGATATTAAAGGCTCGGTGCACGCGAATGACCAGAAGGTGTCCGCTGCCCTAGTGGTGCATGGCCTGCTCTTCGCGGGCACTGTCACCGTGGTGACGAAATTGGGACCTGCCTATCACGCGGCAAGCTCGTGTCAAAGAACCTCAGCGATTGTGCTGCTCGCGATCTCTCTCCTGGCGTTTATCGTCTCTGTTGCTTATCTCCTCTGGGCGATGAGTCCTTACCGCCCAACAGGGGTAGAAGAGAAGGTAAGGGACAAATATAAGCGGGTCTTCTTTCCACTCAGATCCGATCTTAAGCTCGCTGCCCCCTTCGAGCCGTGGCGCGAGCGTATAACGGAACTTCAGCCCAAGGATATTCTCGACGAGTTGACGGCGGAGGCGCTAAAGCTCGCCGATGTCCTGCATACTGAGTCGACACGTGCCTCAATCGGATACCGGTGGCTGGCGGGAGAGGTGATAACTGTCGCGACCTTTCTGGCGCTTGCCGCTGGCGTCGCCATCTCACAGGCCTGAGCCACGGGACTTGACGACAACGTCGGCTGAGAAAACAAGCTGCGTCGCGCCCGCTGAAACCGGGGAGTACGATGAATGCAACGAGGATGACCTTTATCCGGAGGCTGTCGCGGAGCGGGCAGGCCTCAAGGAGGCCAGAGTGGGAGAGCAGCCTCGACAACCCGCGGTAGTTCGGACGCGCCGAGCGAGCCGCGCGACGGCGATCAAATCTAAACGACCGTTCCAGGGCAACGTCGGGTGCTCGGCTCTATCAAGGAAGAACCGCTCCAGACCTAGTTGAGGCCCGAAGCGATCGGGCGACGACCAGGATGTGGGAGGATGCGACGTGCAAGATCGAATGGTGGCGAGAAGAGCACCGAGAGGGGTGGCTTGATGGCGAAGGCGGGCTGGCTGGCGTCGATCGTTATGGCGCTCGTGGTGCTGTTCGCCACGCCGTCGAGGGTGGACGCTGCGGGCGAACTGGGTAGCGCAGTCGCTCCGGTAAACACCGAAGCTCCCGTGGCTTCCTGGAACGGATACGAGTTCTCCTGCTCCACCGGAGCTTGGACCGGCAGCCCACCTCCATCCTTCAGCTACCAGTGGCTTCAGGGCGAAAGCGCTATCCCCTCGGCCACGGGCCAGACCTACGCTCCTGCATTCCTTGACCCCGGGCGGGGAGCCTTCGCATGCGAAGTCACTGCGTCGAACTCATCCGGCAAACAAGGCGCACGCAGCGAGCCTTTGTCTGGCCCGTTTATCTCCTGCTGTGACCACCCGGCACAATTCAGGCCTCCGTCGCTGATCAGCCCGCCGACCATCACCGGAAACGCTTTGCCGGGTGGCATTCTGTCCTGCTCTACGGGAACATGGGCGGGGATTCCCATGCCCTCATATAGCTACCGGTGGCTGAGCAACGGCGCGGTCATCGATGGCGCGGGCAGCCCCTCGCTTGAAGTGCCGAAGCTCCCAGCGGGCACGATGCTGTCCTGCGAAGTCACGGCTTCGAACGTTCTGGGTCATGTCGCCGCGAGTAGTGCGGCCGTCCCCGTCGTCGTGCCGATCTGGTCGACCGGCACCGCGCTCGCTGAAATCGACATCTGCGGGCGTCACGTACGCCTTTACCAAGCGCGTACGATCCAGGCGACTCTCGCAGCCGGCCTTGAGTGCTCAGCCGAGCACAAACTCCGCTTGGCCAGAAAATCGCCGTCGCTGAGCCTGGTGTTCGAGTCGAGGGAATCCGGAGTTTTGACCGCCAGCTGGTATCTGAGGCGGTCGCGCGCGCACTCTGCGAGACGGAAGC
Organism: Solirubrobacteraceae bacterium; assembly: GCA_017882375.1. Classification (GTDB taxonomy): domain Bacteria; phylum Actinomycetota; class Thermoleophilia; order Solirubrobacterales; family Solirubrobacteraceae; genus Palsa-744. The sequence continues at coordinate 2,785 of JADGPP010000049.1, forward strand.
GGAAGCGAGTCCTCGTGGCACACGGGAGCATGGCTTATGACGGACGCGGTGTTGCTGAAGCCCTGATAGCTGGTCCCACCTCGGCTGGGAGAGCGCTTCTCGACCACGCCGGCCGATTTCCGTTGATCGCAAGGGCCAGCTTTACTCCCGAGGGTGCAGCGCCAATCTCGGTGACCGAGCGCCTGGTCATCCACGTTGCACGCCCTTCCGGAGGCCGATGAGTCAAGCGAAGACACCGCGTCTACGAGCAACGAGGGGCCGGGTTTGGCACCTCATCAGCCAATGTTCGCACGGCCTGAGCCATCAGTTGCGTGCCACAGCGGCTCGGTGAAGCGAGGCTATCGCCGCCTCCCGGAAAACGCTGTTGGCGCAACTTCGCGCCTGTGGGGTGCATAAACTCGATCGTGCCCGCTGGCACCGGCGTTTTGGGCGCTCGAGGCCGTAGTGTCACTGGCTCCGTCGATCAGGGAGGGGCCGGTGCTGGCGTCGTTGCTGTACGTGCTGTTGGGGCGTTTGATGGCGCTCGTGTTGCTGTGTTTTCGCTCGTCTGAACACAAGGAGCTGGAGATAGTCGTCCTGCGCCACGAGATCGCCGTGCTGCGCCGGCAGGTGTCGCGCCCAGCGCTACGGCCCGCGGACCGCGCGTTCTTGGCGGCGGCGAGCAGGCTGCTGCCCAGAGACCGTTGGCAGGCGTTCTTTGTGACTCCGAGAACGCTGCTGGCGTGGCACCGCGGGCTCGTGGCTCGCCGCTGGACGTATCCAGGGCGCCGTCCGGGCCGTCCCAGGCTTGGCCGTGAGGTTCGCGAGCTGATCCTACGGCTCGCGCGAGAGAACCCGCGATGGGGGTACCGGCGGATCACCGGTGAGCTCATCGGGCTCGGGATCCAGATCTCCCCGACGAGTGTCCGCAACGTCCTGATGGGCGCCGGGATCGGACCGGCCGGCCAGCGCGGCGGAATCTCGTGGCGCGAGTTCATCCGCCGGCAAACACAGTGCACCTCGCCGGCATGACCGAGAGCCCGGACGGCGCATGGACAGCGCAGCAAGCCAGGAACCTCGTGTTCTCGCTCCCCGAGCGCGTCGGCCCCTGGAATTCCTGATCCGTGACAACGACGGGAAGTTCACGCGAGGCTTCGACACGGTGTTCAACACCGAGGGGGTCCGGGTGATCCGTACGCCGGTGAGAGCACCGAAGGCGAACGCGGTCGCTGAGCGATTCGTCGGAACCGTCAGACGGGAGTGTCTTGACTGGCTGCTGATCGCCAACCGCAGGCACCTACAGCACGTCTTACGCGAGTTCGTCGACCATTACAACAGCCACAGGCCGCACCGTGCGCTCGAACTGCCCCTCCCGAACCCCGGCACCCGCCGCCAACAACGGCAAGCCCGTCAGCGACTGCGATCCGCATGCACGACCGGCTCGGCGGGCTCGTCCATGAGTACGCGTGGGCGGCGTGAGGCAGATCGCCGAGTTTGTGAACCCACGCCCTGCCGGGAGCGGCTGACTCGAAGTCGGCCGCTCCCGCTCGCGTGCTACTTCGCGTCGCCTGATCTTCCCAGCGACTTGCCAGCACTGTCCACAACCTTGCGCAGGAACTCGGACTGCGTGTGGACCAGCCGCTGCACCATCTCCAGGGCGGAGTCGGTTATCTCCTCCCTCCTGGACTGACCCTCACCGCGCGGCGGCAGCGCCTGATCGACGGTGCCGAGGAACTTACGCACCGCCTCGATCGCGCTCTGCGCACCGTCCTCAAGCTCCTGGAGCACGTCCTCGGACAGCTCCGTGGTCCGCTGGACTGAGCTCCTCGTACCGCGCTTTCCACGGGTCGCGGGAGGTTTGCGAGCAGTAGCTTTCTTCTTTGCTGCGGGGCGGCCTTTAGCCTTCGTCTCGGGCATCTACTCCTCTACTTTCAGGACCTTGGTCTCGTCAGCTATGGAATTTCTGAATGAGCATCCCTATCACGAATGCGTTCTTCATGGAAGACCTAGCCACTAAATCAAAGCCCGCGACTGTCCGCGAAGGCGGGTCCGCTCCAGTTCGTTTGGCTGGTGAGCATGCCAATAGGGGGTAGCGGCAGACGCCAAGCTCAGTGCTTGTACGACGGCGCTTGCGATGGCGCCTGGGAAGCCTGAGCGCCGCGGGAAGGGCCAGGGCGAGCATTGCTGTGCGCTGGCTGCGCTTGCCACCTATGTTCGCTCCAGCAACCCCACCCCGAGCGGTCCGATGACCTGTTCGAATTGCGTCACACGCCCGAGCTCGCGAATCCCGCCGTCGAGCACGTCTCGCCACTCGCCCGCCGCGCCGTCGGGCAGCACGAGCGACCCGACGCCGCCGGCCCGCAACCGCACCACCACAAGAACGTCGTGTTCGCCGCGCATGAATGCGCACACGGTCGGGCCGGCCGCCACCGACACGTACGAGCCCGCAAACGCCTCGGGGCGGCGCGCGCGCAGCTTCAGGGCAGCCACGATCACGTGGAGCTTGGCCGTCTCGGGGGTCGGGCGTGCGCCGGCCTGCAGCGCCATCAGTGCCGAGATCCTGCGCTCCCAGTCCACCGGGCCCCTGTTGTCGGGATCCACCAGCTCGAGCAGCTCCAGCTCGTCGCCCTGGTAGATGTCAGGCACGCCGGGACAGGTGAGCTTCAGGAGCGTCTGACCGATCGCGGCGCGACTGCCCCGGGCCGCGACCTCAGCCGCGAACGGCTCGAAGTCCTCGAGGAACGGTGGGTGCTCCAGCACGCGAGCGCAGAACCGCTCGACCCGCGCCTCCCAGTCGCTATCCGGGTGCAACCAGTTGGTGTTCAGCTTCGCCTCACGTAGCGCCTTGCGCATGTAGCCCACCAGGCGCTCGCGATCGATCGGCCATGCGCCGAGGAGCGTCTGGTAGAGCAGGTACTCCTCGCCAGCGTCGGGCGCACCGGCCGCCCGAAATCCCGCGTTGAGCTCGCGCCAGCGCAGCACGTGCGCGCGCCACTGGCGCGGCATCTCGGCGATCACGGCGATGCGTGCCCGCACGTCGCCGCTGCGCTTGGTGTCGTGCGTCGAGGTGGCCAGCAGCCCCTGTGGGAATCGCCGTGCGCGCTCCACGTTGCGCGCATGGAACGTCTCCACGCTGATGCCGAAGCGCTCCGGATCGCCGCCCACCTCATTGAGGGCCAGCAGGCGGTTGTAGCGGTAAAAGGCCGTGTCCTCGACGCCCTTCGCCTTGATCGCGGGCGAGGTCTGCTGGAAACGCACCACGAGCTCCGGCGGCTGCGGCGTCTGGAGTAGCAGGGCGCTCGCCAGGCGCGCGGGCATCTGCGCCAGCTCGATCGAGACGCGGTCGGCGTCGCTCACGATGCCGGAGGAGGGGTTCACGTAGGTCCGGTACGCCGGCAGCCGCGTGAGCGACTCGGGGATCCCGGGCAGGTTCGCGATCCGACGCAGGCGCTCGACCTCGGGCCGGAACGTCGTGGTCGCCTGCTCGAGCTGCGCGCCCAGGGCCACTTCGGAGAAGCTCCGCCGATCACCGGTGAACTCGGCGTACAGCTGCGTCAAGCCCTCCTCCCCCCGCTGGTCCACAAACAGTGCGGTGACATCATTGAGGAACTCATAGCCGACGGTGCCCTCGACAGGCCAGTCGCGCAGCGCCTCGTTCGTTTGCAGGATCTTCTCCACCCACACTTGCACGACGCCCTCCTGCCGCAGGCGGTGCAGGTAGCCGGCCGGATTGGCCAAGCCGTCGATATGGTCGATGCGCAGGCCGTCCACGATCCCCTCACGCACGAGCTGCAGCATCTTCTCGTGGGTTGCCCGGAACACCTCGTCGTCCTCTTGGCGCACGCCGGCGAGCTCCTCGATGTCGAAGAACCGCCGATGGCGACCGGTGATGGGATCGATGTCGAAGAACCGGCCGCGCAAGCGTTCGTCTACCCAGAAGCGGTTCTCCTCGCAGGCGGCCATGTGGTTCGGCACGATGTCGACGATCACGCCCAGCCCTGCGGCGGCCAGATCACGCAGACCCCGCTCGCCGCCGAGCTCCTCCGAGACGCGGCCCGGGTCGACGACGTCGTAGCCGCTCATCGAGTCCGAACGCGCTTGTAGCAGGGGCGAGAGGTAGAGGTGACTGACGCCCAACTCGCGCAGGTAAGGCACGAGCGCGCGCGCCTCTTGAAAGCCCAGCCCGCCCCCGAGCTGGAGACGGTAGGTGGCGCGCAGCGCGGTCAGCCCTACTGCCCCACTAGCTTCAGGAGCGTAACCGAGTGGCTCGGTGACACGAGCTCGCCTCGGGGGCTGATGTGAAAGGCGCCCGCCTCGAGGTCGGGCTCGGCCGTGGAGAGCTCGAGCTCCCAGCGCGCGCCGAAGCGCCGCGAAGGCAGCCTGAACGTCACCTCTTCAGGCTCGGCGTTGAAGATCAGCAACCAAGAGTCATCGCGGATCTCCTCTCCGTGCACGCCGAAATAGCTGGGCGCCTGACCATTCAGAAACAGGCCGAACGAGCGCAGATCGTGGCGTTCCCAGTCGCGTTGGGTCAGCTTGAGCCCGTCCTGGCGAAACCACCACGCGTCGGGCAGGCCTGTCTTCCCCACGACGCCCTGGAAGAAGCGCTGGCTGCGGAAGATCGGGTGCTCCCTGCGCAGCGCGATCAGCCGCCTGGTGAAGGCGAGCAGGTGCTCGCGCGGCTCGTCGAGATCCCAGTCGTACCACGACAGCTCGTTGTCCTGGCACCAGGCGTTGTTATTGCCGAGCTGCGTGCGACCGAGCTCGTCGCCGCCGGACAGCATCGGCACGCCGAGTGAGAAGCACAGCGTCGTGAGGAAGTTGCGCTGCTGGCGCGCGCGCAGCGCCGCCACCTCGGGGTCATCGGTGGGTCCTTCGACGCCGCAGTTCCAGCTGCGGTTGTCGTCGCTTCCGTCACGCCCACCCTCGCCGTTGGCCTCGTTGCGCTTGTGCTCGTAGCTGACGAGGTCGCCGAGCGTGAAGCCGTCGTGGCAGGTGATGAAGTTGATCGAGGCGAACGGATCGCGGTCGTGGGAGTAGAGGTCACTGGACCCGGCCAGGCGCGAGGCAAACGCGCTCGCCGGTGCCTGCCCGCGCCAGAAGTCTCGCACCACATCACGGTAAACCCCATTCCACTCCGTCCACAGCGGTGGGAACTTGCCCACCTGGTAGCCGCCCGGCCCCAGATCCCACGGCTCGGCGATCAGCTTGACCTGCGACAGAACCGGGTCCTGGTAGATGACGTCGAAGAACGCCGACAAACGATCTACCTCATACAGCTCGCGCGCGAGCGCGGCCGCGAGGTCGAAGCGGAAGCCGTCCACGTGGCATTCCGTCACCCAGTAGCGCAGCGAGTCCATAATCAGCCGCAGCACGCTCGGGTGGCGCGGGTTGAACGAGTTACCGGTGCCAGTGAAGTCCATGTAGTGACGCGGATCCTCGGGCACGAGGCGGTAGTAGCTGGCGTTGTCGATGCCCCTGAACGAGAGCATCGGACCGAGGTGGTTGCCCTCCGCCGTGTGGTTGTAGACGACATCGAGGATCACCTCAATTCCTGCGCCGTGCAGCGCCTTCACCATGCCCTTGAACTCGCGCAGCTGCTCACCGCGCGAGCCAGTTGCCGCGTAGGACGCGTGCGGCGCGAGGTAGCCGATCGAGCTGTAGCCCCAATAGTTGGTCAGCCCCCGCTCGGGCAAGAAGCTCTCGTCGGCGATGTGGTGGATCGGCAGCAACTCGACCGAGGTCACGCCGAGCGAGGCCAGGTACTCGATGGCCGGTGCGGACGCGAGTCCACCGTAGGTGCCGCGCAGATCCTCGCGCACCTCGGGGTGACGCATCGTAAAGCCTCTCACGTGCGTCTCGTAGATGATCGTCTCGCTCCAGGGTATGCGCGGTGGCCGGTCGTCCTCCCAGTCGAAGGCCTGGTTCACCACCACGCACCTGGGGATCGCCTCGGCGTCGTCCTCGTCGTCGGGCTCCAGATCGGCGTCCGGCGTGTCGTCGGGAACGTAGGGAAACACGTTGGCCGACTGCCAGCGGACAGGTCCGTCGATCACCTTCGCGTACGGGTCGATCAGAAGCTTCGTGGGATTGAAGCGATGCCCACTTGCGGGCTCGTACGGGCCGTGGACGCGGTAGCCGTAGCGCTGACCGGGTCCGACCCCTGGCAGGTAGCAATGCCAGTTGTAGGCAGTCCGTTCGGTGAGCTCGACGTGCGTCTCACGACCCTGCTCGTCGTAGAGGCACAGCTCGACGCGCGTAGCGTTCTCTGAGAACAGCGAGAAGTTCGTCCCCTCGGCGTCCCAGGTGGCTCCCAGCGGGAACGGGCGGCCGGGCCAGACCTCGCTCATCGCATCAATGCTCCCGCGAGCGCCGGCAACCGCACCCCGTCCCGCTCCGGCTGCGCTGCGGGGTGCGTCGCGAGCACGACTTGACCGTCAGCGCACGGCACGAGCGTCTCCGCGTCGGCGAAGTTGCACAGCAGCTGCCACTGACCGCGGCGCACACGCAGCCAGCGCTCGGCCTCATCGAAGGCAACGTCCGCATCGCCCGCGGGCAGCGCGCGCCGAACACGCAGGAGCTCGGCGTACAGCGCGGACACGCGCGGGTCACGCGCTCGCGTGAGCTTGGAGCGCATGAAGGTCTCGGACGCCTGCGGGTCGGGCAGCGACCCGGCGTAGGCGGCAAAGCGCGCGAACTCGTGCCGTCGGCCCTCGCGCGTCGCCCGCGCGATCTCGACGTCGATGTGATCGGTGAAGAACTGGAACGGTGCCTGCTCACCGTACTCCTCGCCCATGAACAGCATGGGGGTGAACGGCGACAGCAGGACGCAGAAGGCAGCCAGCGCCCGCACCTGGACCGGCAGCCGATCGCCGAGGGCCCGATTGCCCACCTGGTCGTGGTTCTGGCAGAAGACCACGAACTGCGCGGGCGCCCGATCGCCGGCGGGCGCTCCGAAGCGCCGCCGCCGATACGCCGAGTAGGTCCCGTCGTGCGCAAACGGTCGCCGGTACGCCTTTGCGAGATCGCGCAGCAGCCCGAAATCCGCGTAGTAGCCGTCGCGCTCGCCGGTCAGGAGCACGCGCAGCGCATGATGGAAGTCGTCCGCCCACTGCGTATCGTGTCCGTAGCCTCCGACGTCGGCGGGGCGAATCACCTTGGGGTCGTTGAGCCCGCTCTCTGCGATCACGAGCGCTCGCGGGTCGACCGCGTGAACCCGCGTGGCCAACTCGCGCAGGATCGGGCGTGCGCTCTCGTCGTGGATGGCATGGATCGCGTCGAGTCGGAGCCCGTCGAGATGGAAGTCGCGCACCCAGCCCTCGGCGCTCTGCAGCATCCATTCGCGCACGGGGTCGCACTGTTCGTCGTCGTAGTTGATCGCCTTGCCCCACGGGGTCTTGTGCTTGTCGGTGAAGTAGGGGCCGAAGGCCTCCATCGCCTTGACGCCTGAAGCTCCCACATGGTTGTAGACGACATCCAGGACGACGCCGATCCTCGCTGCATGAGCTGCGTCGATGAGCCGCTGCAGGTCGCGCGGCCCACCGTAGCCGGAGAAAGCGGCCGAGATCTGCACCCCGTCATATCCCCAGCCGCGCTGGCCCGGGAACTCGGCCACAGGCATCAACTCGATCGCCGTGACGCCCAGCTCGCGCAGCCCAAGCAGGTGCGGGATCACGGCGCCGAACGTGCCCTCCTCGGTGAACGCGCCTACGTGCAGCTCGTATAGCACGAGATCCTCGAGCGGGACTCCGCTCCAGTCGTGATCGCTCCAGTCGAACTCGCGCGCGTCGAGCACGCGCGAGGGACCGCGAATGCCCGCGGGCTGCCAGCGCGAACAAGGATCGGGCAGCGGCGTTCCGTCGAGCACGATCCAGTAGTCCTCGCCCGCGGATGTCGGCAGAAGCCGCTCATGAACGCCGTGGCCGGCGTCCTCGAGTGTGTGATCCTCGCCACGCAACCGCACGGCCACCCGTCGCGCCCGCGGCGCCCACACGCGGAAGCAGGCCTCCCCCCGATCGCATGGCACAGCGCCGAGCCGTCGCTCCCAGGCGTACGTCATTGAGCTTCGGGCACGAACCACACGACGGCGAGCGGCGGTAGGAGCACCTCTGCCGAGCAGGGCTGACCGTGCCACGCGATCGGCTCGGCCGCGATCCCGCCGAGGTTGCCGATATCGCTGCCGCCATAGTGGCGGCTGTCGCTGTTGAGCACCTCGATCCACCGCCCAGGGCGTGGCAGGCCGATGCGGTGGCTCAGCTTGGGGGCGGGATTGAAGTTGCAGGCACAGACGAGCACATCGCGTCCTTCCCGGGAGGTCCGAATGAAGCAGAGCGTGTTGCCATCGACGTCGTTGGGCTCCAGCCAGCAGAAGCCGGCCGGATCGTCGTCGAGCTCCCACAGCGCCGGGCGATCGCGATAGATGCGATTGAGGTCGCATACGAGCGAATGAACACCGCGATGCTCGGGTTGCTCGAGCAGGTGCCAGTCGAGCGAGCGCTCGTGGCTCCACTCCGCCTCCTGCGCCAGCTCGCCGCCCATGAACAAGAGCTTCTTGCCCGGGTGGGCCCACATGTACGCGTACAGCGCGCGCAGATTGGCGAATTGCTGCCAGCGGTCGCCGGGCATCCGGGACAGCAGGGAGCCCTTGCCATGCACGACCTCATCGTGCGACAGCGGCAGGATGAAGTTCTCGCTGTACGCGTACAGCAGGCTGAAGGTCAGCTCGTGGTGGTGGTAGCGGCGGAATACCGGGTCGCACTGGAAGTAGCCGAGCGTATCGTGCATCCAACCCATGTTCCACTTGAAGCCGAATCCCAGCCCGCCGAGGTAGGTCGGTCGCGAGACGCCGGGCCACGCGGTCGACTCCTCTGCCGTCGACACGATGCCCGGCTCGCGCGCATGCAGCACCTCGTTGATCTCGCGCAGGAACGCGATCGCCTCGAGATCCTCGCGGCCGCCGTAGCGGTTGGGCAGCCACTCGCCCTCGCCGCGGGAGTAGTCGAGGTAGAGCATCGACGCGACTGCGTCCACGCGCAGTCCGTCGACGTGATACTCGCGGGGCCAGAACAGGGCGCTGGCCAGCAGGAAGTTGCGGACCTCGTTGCGGCCGAAGTTGAACTCGAGCGTGCCCCAGTCCGGGTGGACTGCGCGCCGCAGATCCTCGTGCTCGTAGAGGGCGGTCCCGTCGAAGCGTGCAAGCGCCCACTCGTCGCGCGGGAAGTGCGCCGGCACCCAGTCGAGGATCACGCCGATTCCCGCCGCGTGCAGACGGTCGATCAACTCGCGCAGATCGTCCGGCGAGCCGTGGCGCGGCGTCGGCGCGAAGTACGAGGTCACCTGGTAGCCCCACGAGCCGCTGAAGGGATGGGCCATCACAGGCAACAACTCGACGTGCGTGAAGCCTAGCTCGGCGACATGGGCGGCGAGCTCGTCGGCCAGCTCGAGGTAGCTCAGGCGGCGGTTCCCCTCGAGTGGATTCAAGCGCCAGGACGACAGGTGCACCTCGTAGATCGAGATCGGCTCGCGCAGCGGGTCCGCCGCGCGGCGACGCTCGAGCCAGCGTTCATCGCGCCAGCGGTGGCGCGGAGAATGGACCACCGACGCCGTCTGTGGCGGATGCTCGACCTCGAACGCAAACGGATCCGCCCGCAACAGCAGCGCACCGTCGTGGGCGCGGATCTCGAACTTGTAGCGCGCACCGCTCGTCGCGCCGGGGATGAACAGCTCCCACACCCCCGCGCCGCCCAGCGAGCGCATCTGGTGCAGGCGCCCATCCCACGCGTTGAAGTCCCCCACAACGCTCACCGCGCGCGCGCTCGGCGCCCACACAGCGAAGCTCGTGCCAGTCGTGCCGGCGATCTCGCGCGCGTGGGCGCCGAGCCGTTCGTAGAGAAGCTCGTGCCGCCCCTCGGCGACGAGGTGCAGGTCCAGCTCGCCGAGCGTGGGCGGGTAGGAATAGGGGTCGCGGAGCGAGACGCTTCGCTCCGGGTAGTCGACCTGCAGCTCGTAGTCAAGCGGCAGGACCGCACCCTTCACGACGCCTTCGAACACCCCTGCGGGGTGACGCCGGCGCAGCGTCACCGGCGCTCTTCCGTCGAGGAGCGCGCGCACCCGCCGCGCGCCCGGACGGAAGGCGCGGATCACGACGCCGCCGTCATGCGGGTGGGCGCCCAGCAGCGCGTGGGGATCAGGATCGTCGCAGGCGACGAGGCGCTCGATCTCCTGCCCGATGCTCACGTCGCCCTGGCCTCGAGCAGGCGCGAGAGCACCGCCACCGGGATCGGCACCCAGTCAGGGCGGTGATCAATCTCGTAGCGCAGCTCGTAGACGGCCTTTTCGAGCTGGAGGAACGCGAGCGTGTGCTCGATCGCAGCGCGATCCGACGGCAGCAGGCTGGGGTCGACGCTGCCGAGGTAGCCCTCGAGGAAGCTCTGCCGCGCGCGCCTTTCCCAATCCTCCGGCGGGCGCACCCCTCGCTGCAGCTCGGCGACGGCAGCCGCATAGGCAAAGGAGCAGAGCATGCATGCCACGTCACGCAGGGCCGGGCGCTTGCGACGCCGCTCCAGCAGCGAGCGGTCCGGCTCGCCCTCGAAGTCGACGATCACCCATCCGCCCGGGGTGGACATCGCCTGTCCGAGGTGGAAGTCGCCGTGGTGGCGGATCAGGCGCCCGTCCGTGGCCCCGCGAGCCGCATGCCGCACGTACTCGCGCAGCTCCTCGCTGCGGCGCGCTATCGGCTCGAGCGCCGGATCGTCGGGATGCTCGTCGATCGTCCGCTCGAGATGCTCGTCGATCGTGGCGGCGAGCAGCGCGGTCGTCTCGGAGCTCGGCTCTTCGGGTGCGAAATCCGGATCCTCAGGGTCGGAGGCGAGCAGCGTGTGCATCCGGCCCGTCACCGCGCCCAGCTCGGTGAGCGATGCCATCAGCGTTTCGCCCTCGCCGGCGACGAGCGCATCGAGCGCCAGCCGCCAGCCATCGCGTGCTTCAGTCACGTGACGAACGGCGATGCCGAGCGTGGCGTCGATGCGCTCGCCGCGGTGCTCGAACCAACCGAGCAACTCGGCGACGTTCTCGCAGCCGCGCTCCGACAGGAAGCGCAGCATCTCGAGTTCCGGGTTTGTGCCCGCGGCGAGCCTGCGGAACACCTTCAGCACGACCCGCTCGTCGTACACGAGCGACGTGTTGCTCTGCTCACCTGCGAGCGCACGTACGTGCGTCGATGCGGCCAGTGGTGCCGATCCCTGGAGCCCGTGGAACTCGACCCGGCCGGACGGCCGCTCGACGATGGCGGATGCGCTCAGCAGGCGCGCCAGCCGCCGGCATTGCACTGGATCGGCGAGCGCCCCGTAGACGACCCATCCGTCGGCCTCGCAGATCGACTCCTCGTCGAGGCCGTCGGCCGCCGGACGCAGTCCAACCAGCACGTTGTAGAGGTCCCACGTGCCGGAGTGGAAGCGCAGCTGCACCAACGCCAGCACGAGCGGAGGCTCGCCGCCGAGCGGTAGCGCCTGCACCACGCTCGCCTGGGCGATCCCGCGCCCCTTGGTCGCATACCAGCGCCGTTGTGCGACCCAGGCGGCCAGCGCGGTCTCGTCGACGAAGCCGAGTTCACCGTCGGCGAACGCCGACAGCACGCCGTTTGCGCTCACGATCCGCCGCTCCGCTCGCCGTCGTCCGCCTCGTGCTCGAGCAGAAACCAGAAGAAGCCGCGTGGGCCGAAGGTGAGCAGGTACGGCAGCTCGCCGATGCGCGGAAAGTGCGAGCGACCGAACATCTCGACCGGATGGCGGCCCTCGTGCTGCGACAGGTCAAGCTCGACGGCCTGCGCTGAGCGCGCGAAGTTGTGCACGCACAGCGCCACGTCGTCCTCGTAGCGGCGGATGTGCGCGAAGATGCGCGGGTTGCTGCTCTGCAGCGGCTCGTAGGTCCCCATGCCAAACACCGGGTGCTCCTTTCGCAGCGCGATCATGCGCTGCATCCAGCGCAGCAGCGAGGTGGGAGTTCGCAGCTGCGCCTCGACGTTGACGGCCTGGAAACCGTAGACGGGATCCATCAGCGGCGGCAAGTAAAGTTGCGCAAAGTCCGCCTGCGAGAAGCCGCCATTGCGGTCGCCTGTCCACTGCATCGGCGTGCGTACCGAGTCGCGGTCGCCCAGATACACGTTGTCACCCATCCCGATCTCGTCGCCGTAGTAGAGAATCGGGCTGCCGGGAAGCGAGAACAGGATCGCCGTCATCAGCTCCATCTCGTCGCGGCCGTTGTCGAGCAGCGGCGCGAGGCGTCGGCGGATCCCGAGGTTGAGCTTTCCGCGCGGGTCCTTGGCGTACTCGAAGTACATGTACTCGCGCTCCTCGGCGGTGACCATCTCGAGCGTCAGCTCGTCGTGGTTGCGCAGGAAGAGGCCCCACTGGCAGGCGTCCGGGATGTCGGGTGTGCTGGCGAGGGTTTCGTACACAGGCGTCGCGTCCTCGCGACGCAGCGCCATGAACATGCGCGGCATGACCGGAAAATGAAACGCCATGTGGCACTCGTCGCCCTCGCCGAAGTACTTCACGACGTCAGCGGGCGACTGGTTTGCCTCTGCGAGCAGCACGCGGTCCGGGTAGGCGGCCTCGACCTTGGCGCGCGCGCGTTTGAGGAACGCGTGCGTCTCGGGCAGGTTCTCGCAGTTGGTGCCCTCGCGCGCGAACAAGTACGGCACCGCGTCGAGCCGCAGCCCGTCGAGCCCGAGCTCCAGCCAGAAGAGGATCACGTCGAGCATGGCCTCCTGGACCTCGTGGTTGTCGTAGTTGAGGTCCGGCTGGTGGTCGAAGAAGCGATGCCAGTAGTAGGCGCCCGCGACCGGATCCCACGTCCAGTTGGAGGACTCGGTGTCGACGAAGATGATCCGCGCGTCCGCGTAGCGGTCGTCGGTGTCCGACCACATGTACCAGTCGCGCTTGGGCGAGTCCGTGCCGGAGCGCGACTCCTGGAACCACGGGTGGTCGCTGGAGGTGTGGTTGATGACCATGTCGGCGATCACACGCACGCCGCGCTGGTGGGCGGTGTCGACGAAAGCGCGCACATCCTCGATCGTGCCGTAGTCCGGGTGCACCGAGTAGTAGTCGGAGATGTCATAGCCGCCGTCGCGCAGCGGCGACGGGAACATCGGCAGCAGCCAGACGCAGTCCACGCCGAGCCACTGCAGGTACTCGAGCCTCTCCGCCAGGCCGCGGAAGTCGCCGCAGCCGTCGGCGTTTGCGTCCGAGAAGCCGCGCAGGTGGATCTCGTAGAAGACGGCCCGCTTGAACCACAGCGGGTCGGACTCGAACCAGTGTGTCGGAGGCGTCATGGCTGCTGCACGTGCATCACGTGCGCGACCCGTGTGCCCGGCTCCAGACGCACGTAGTTCTCGCCCGTGCGCCACGCGTAGCCGGTCGCGTCGAGCAGGTCGACGACATCGAAGCCGGGCGGTAGCCCGAGACCCGGCGAGATGATCACCAGTCCCTCCTGGTCGCTGCGGAAGTCGATGTTGACCACAGTGATGATCGCGTTGTCGCCGGTTCGCTTGAAGTAGGCGATCAGCGCGTCGTTCGCCGTGTCCAGGAACGTGATGTTGGCCAGCTCGTGCAGCGCCCTGTTGTCGCGGCGGATGGAATTGAGGCGCTCCGCCAACGGCAGCAACGGACCGTCCAGACGGCGCTGCTTGAGCTCGTACTTCTCCGAGTGCAGGTACTCCTCGGAGCCCTCGTGCGGCGCCACGTTCTCGCAGTGCTCGAAACCGGAGTAGATGCCGTAGGCGGGCGAGATCGTCGCGGCGAGCACCAGCCGCGCCTCGAACGCCGGGCGACCGCCGTGCTGGAGATACGCGGTCAGGATGTCGGGCGTGTTGACGAAGAAGTTGGGCCGCAGGTACTCGCGCTCCTCGCCAAATGCAAGCTCGCTCACGTACTCCGTCAGCTCTGCACCGGAGTTCTTCCACGTGAAGTAAGTGTAGGACTGGTCGAAGCCGAGCTTCGCGAGCTCGCGCATGACGGCCCTGCGCGTGAAGGCCTCCGACAGGAAGATCACATCCGGGTGGCGCCGGCGCACATCGACGATCAGCCACTCCCAGAATGCGAGCGGCTTGGTGTGCGGGTTGTCCACGCGGAAGATGCGAACGCCGCGCGCCACCCACAGTAGGACCAGCTTGCGCAGCGCCTCCCACAGACCGCGCCAGTCGGCGCAATCGAAGTCGAGGTTGTAGATGTCCTGGTATTTCTTGGGCGGGTTCTCCGCGTACTTGAGCGTCCCGTCCGGCCGCTGCATGAACCACTCGGGATGCGCGCGCAGCCATGGGTGATCGGCCGAGCAATGGATCGCGAGGTCGAGCGCGATCTCGACCCCGTGCTCCTGCGCGGTCGCGACCAGCCCTTCGAACTCCTCCACCGTTCCCAGTTGGGGATCTATGGCGTCGTGCCCCCCGCCCTTCCCTCCGATCGCCCACGGACTGCCCGGATCGCCGGCGCCCGCGACGAGCGCCCCGTCCCGACCCTTGCGAGCGGTCTCCCCGATCGGATGAATCGGGGTCAGGTACAGGACGTCGAAGCCGAGCTCGGCGAAGCGCGGCAGCTGCTCACGGATCCCGTCGAAGCCGCCCCACGAGCGCGGGAACAGCTCATACCAGGCGCCGAAGCGGGCGCGCACACGGTCGACGTCGAGCACCAGCGGGCGCTCGAGCACCGTCGATCTCGAGCGGTCGGGATGGCGCTCGAGGGCACCGAGAAGCTCCTGCCCAAGGGCCGTGTCGTGCTTGGCAGCCTCCGGCGCGTGCGGATCCTCGAGCAGGGCGAGCGCTTGACCGATGACGCGCCGGTCCTCTCCGCGCGCGCGCCCGGCGGCGTCGCGCAGCAGGACCACGCCCTCGGCCAGCTCGCTCGGCAGGCTGTGCTGGCCGAAAGCCAGCTTGCGCCCCAGCTCCTCGCGCCAGGTGGCGAACGCGTCGCTCCACGCCTCGATCGTCCATTCCCAGCGCCCGACGTGCTCGACGGCGAAGCCGCCGGCCCACCGCACGCCGTCGAGATGCGCATCGATCGGCTGCATCGGCGCCTCCTGCCAGCGTCTCTTGCCGGGCCCGCGCCAGTACACGACCGCGCGCACGACGTCGTGGCCGTCGCGGAAGACGTCGGCGGAGACCTCGACGAAGTCGCCCTCGCAACGCTTTGGCGGATAGCGCCCGCAGTCGATCCTCGGCAGCGGCTGCTCGATGCGGATGCGTGACGGCGGTCGCTCGCCGGCGGCGAGTGCGCGTGGGGGAGTGCGTGGGGGAGTGCGTGGCACGATGTAATCCTTCACCATCTTCGGGGCTCCCGACGTGAACATCTCAATCTACCCGCGATCGAGCGGCGTCCAACTGCACGTGACCTCGCTGCCCGACGGCCGTCTCGGGCGATCCGCGTTCGCGTTCGTGGACTGGCTCGCCGACGCCGGCCAGTCGTGGTGGCAGGTGCTTCCGCTCGGTCCACCGGACCGCATGGCCTCGCCCTACCGCGCGCGCTCGGCGTTCGCCGCGTGGCGCAACCTGCTCGGCGATCCGGCCGCCCCAGTCGCACCTGCGGAGGCGGCCGCGTTCCGCGAGCGCCAGGCCTTCTGGATCGGCGACTGGGAGCGGGTGGCCGGCGCGCGCGCCGTAAACGACCAGGTGCGCTTCGGGCGCGAGTGGAGCGCGTTGCGCGCACACGCTGCCAAGCGCGGCGTGCGGCTGATCGGCGACGTGCCGATCTACGTCGCCGCGAACAGTGCCGATCACCGCCTCCATCCCGAGCTGTTCCTGGAGGGGCTCGTCGCAGGCGCGCCGCCCGACGCATACAGCGCCGTGGGGCAGCTGTGGGGCAACCCGTTGTACGACTGGCCCGCGCACCAGCGGCGGCGCTATGCCTGGTGGGTCGAGCGACTGCGGCGGACGTTCGAGCTCTTCGACGTCGCGCGGCTCGATCATTTCCGCGGCTTCGTCGCCTGCTGGGCGGTACCCGCCGACGCACGCGACGCGTATCCGGGGCACTGGCGGCGCGGCCCGGGGCGCGCGCTGTTCGATGCGGCCCGTCGCGAGCTGGGTGAGCTGTCCCTGTTCGCCGAGGACCTCGGCGTAATCACCGAGCGCGTGATCGAGCTGCGGCGGGAGCTGCGCATGCCCGGCATGGCGGTGCTCCAGTTCGCGTTCGGCGAGGAGCCCCTGACGGAGCATCAGCTGCACAGCCATGAGCCCGACTGCGTGGCCTACACGGGCACGCACGATCACGACACCGTGCTCGGCTGGTGGAACACGCTGCCGGTATCCGAGCGGGTGCGCGCGCGCTCTCTCGCGGCGGCCGAGTCGGTCGAGGAGGAGGAGCCGAACTGGCTGATGATCCGCCTGCTGATGTCCTCACCGGCGCACGTGACGATCGTCCAGTTGCAGGACGTGCTCGGCCTCGGCAGCGAGGCGCGCATGAACGTGCCCGGCCGTGCGACGGGCAACTGGAGCTGGCGGTTGGGACCCGCTCAGCTCACCTCCGAGCACGCGCGCCGGCTGCGCGCTGCGACGGCGCAATCGGGTCGGCTGGCGCCGGTTGACGTCACTGCGCCCGTGAGTCCAGCCGATATTCGATGCGACCAAAGGCATGGGCGGCGTGGGTGAGCCGTGTCGTCTCGGCCTGATCGCGCTCGGCGACAGCATCACCAACGGCGACGGCGAGCCGGCGCTCGGCGTCTCGCACCGCTCGTGGGCGCTGTGGCTCGCACAGGCGCTGGAGCTGCCCTATACGAACCGCGCCGTCGACGGGGCGGTCGCGTCGGATGTCGTGCGGGAGCAGTGCTCGCGCGTGCCGGCCGACTACGACCTCGCCTGCCTGTATGTCGGCGTGAACGACGCGCGCGGGCCAGACTGGGATCCCGATCGCTACGCCGCCGCCCTCGACGCGGCTCTGGCGCATCTGCGCGCGCATGCCACACGCGTCCTTACGCTCACGATCCCGCTCGACCTCGGGCGCCCGCGTGCGGGCGCGGCCGTGCCGCGCGCGAACGCGCTGATCCGGCGGCTGGCCGGCGAGTACGGCGCCGTGTGTGCCGAGCTTTCCGACCTGCGTGGCTGGCGCTTGTTGCTGCCCGACGCCGTCCATCCGACGGCGCTCGGCCAGCTCGAGATCGCCGACCGCGCGGCCCGGGCGCTCGCCACCGCGGGCGCACCGGTCCCGCGACTGCCTTCGACGCTCGTGGATCCGGACGGCAGCCGGCGCGCCGGCGCGCGCTTCGCCGTTCGCTGGGGAAGCCTGCTGGCGCGCGATCTGGCGCGCCGCCGTCTCGAAACGATGCGAGCTCACACCTGACGTGGGCCACTAGGATCCGCCAACAGTGTCAGCGTCCGCCTCGGATTCATCGGCACCGTCGCCCGCTGCGACGCCGCTTCCCGGTCAGCGCCCCGGCGTGCGCCACCGCCTGCGCGCGCTGCGCGTGCGCCTGTGGCAAGGCGATCGCGTCGAGTTGCGCGGCCGGCCGCTGCTCGAGCCGGGAGTGCGCTTCGATGTCGCAGCCGGAGCGCGAGTGATCGTGGGCGACGGTGCGTCGCTCGGCGAGCGCTGCCGCGTGCACGTTCAGGCAGGCACGGTGACGATCGGTGAGGGTGCGGTGCTCGGCGACCGCTGCGCGATCGCAGCCCGGGCGGGCGTCCATATCGGCGAGCGGTGCGTGCTGGGCGACGAAGTCGCGATCACGGACTTCGACCAGCGCTTCGACGACGTCGAGACGCCCGTCCGCCTCCAGGAGCTGGTCTCGAGCCCCGTGCGGATCGAGGCCGGTGCGGTGCTCGGGCCGCGTGCGGCGATCCTGCGCGGCGTGCACGTCGGCGCAGGCGCACGCGTCGGGGCGCACTCGGTCGTCACGCGCGACGTGGCTGCGGGCGCCGCGGTCGAGGGGACGCCCGCACGGCCGCCGAAGCGGGTGCGCGGCCCGTCCGCTCAGCCGCGCCGGACCCAGCGCGGCGGTCGCCGGGTGGACGGATAGACCGGCGGCCCGCGCACCGAGATGCCATGATCGCGCCAATGGACCACGGCGAGCACGACATCGCGCGCCGGGCGGCCGATCTGGCGTCACGCGTGCCCGAGCCCCTGGCGGCGCTGGCCCGCATCGCCTACAACTATCGCTGGTCCTGGTTCCCCGACGGCCCGGACCTGTTCGGCTCGGTCGATCCGCACCGCTGGGAGCTCTGTGGGGAGAACCCGGTGCGCCTGCTCCAAGAGGCCTCCGGCGAGTCATTGTCGCGGGCCGCCGCGGACCCCGAGCTCCTCGCCCGAGCGGCCTCCCTCGAGCGATCGCTCAGAGCGGAGATGGCGGGCTCGGCCGCCCCTGACCCGCCCCGACAGGAGCGCCCGATCGCCTTCTTCTGCGCGGAGTACGCCATCCACTGCTCGCTCCCGGTCTACGCCGGGGGCCTGGGAGCCCTCGCCGGCGACTTCCTCAAGGAGGCGTCCGACAGGGCGATGCCGCTTGTCGCCGTCGGCCTCATGTACCGCCAGGGCTACTTCCACCAGCGCGTCGACACCTCGGGGCGCCAGCACGAGTACTGGCTCGACACCGATCCCGAACGCCTCCCGATCGCGCTCGTGACGGCCGCCGACGGACGGCCGCTCACCGTCAGCGTTCCTATCTGGGACGCGCAGGTCGTCGCCCAGATCTGGCGCGTCGACGTTGGGCGGGTCCCACTCTTCCTGCTCGATGCCGAGCGGCCGGACAACAGCCGGCTGGCGCGGTGGATCACCTCACAGCTGTATGTCGGAGACCCGATCACACGCCTGGCGCAGTACGCCCTGCTAGGCATCGGCGGCGTGCGCGCGCTCGAGGCCCTCGGCGTCGAGCCCGGCCTCGTCCACCTGAACGAGGGACACGCCGCGCTCGCCTCCCTCGAGCTGGCCCGCGCCGAGACAGCCCGTGGCGTGCCGCTGCACGCGGCGCTCGAGGCGGCCCGCCAGCGCGTGGTGTTCACCACGCATACGCCCGTCCCGGCGGGCAACGACACGTATCCAGCCGAGGAGGTCAGCGACGCGCTCGGCACGTTCGCCGCTGACCTGGGCCTCGACACCGACTCGCTCGTTCGACTCGGTCGCTTCCACCCCGACGACGACGAGGAGCCCTTCGGCGTGACCCAGCTGGCTTTGCGCATGAGCCGGACGGCCAACGGGGTGAGCCGCCGACACGGCGGCGTCGCGCGAGCGATGTGGCAGGCCCTGTGGCCGGAGCGCCCGATCGATGGCGTGCCCATCACCCACGTCACCAACGGCGTCCACCTCCCCAGCTGGCTGGGCGCCGCGATGCGGCGCCTGCTCGACCGACACCTGGGAGAGCACTGGCCACAGCGAGCCGCCGAACCGGCCACCTGGGCGGCGCTCGACGCCGTGCCCGACAAGGAGCTGTGGGCCGTCCGCAACCAGCAGCGCGCCGAGCTGGTTGACTTCGTGCGCGACCGCAGCATGGCTGACCGCCTGGCACGGGGCGAGGCACGCGAGTACGTGCAGGCCGCCTCGCGGGCATTCGACCCAGGGGTGCTCACGATCGGCTTCGCGCGCCGCGTCGCCACCTACAAGCGCCTGCACCTGCTCGTCCAGGACCCCGACCGCAGCCTGAGGCTGCTGGCCGGCGAACGGCCGATCCAGATCGTGCTCGCCGGCAAGGCGCATCCGAGCGACGACGAGGCCAAGCACGTCGTTCAGACGATCTTCTCGCTCAAAGGCGCGCCTCAAGTCGGCGCCCGGGTGATCTACCTGCACGACTACGACATCGGCATGGCCAGCCGGCTCGTGCAGGGTTGCGACGTGTGGGTGAACCTCCCGCGTCCGCCGCTCGAGGCCAGCGGCACGAGCGGGATGAAGTCGGTCGCCAACGGCGGGCTGCAGTTGAGCGTGCTGGACGGCTGGTGGGCGGAGGGATACGACGGCGCCAACGGCTGGGCCCTGCCGGGCGACGTCGACACGGACCACGCCGCCCAGGACGCACGCGACAGCGCCGAGCTGTACCGCCTGCTCGAGCAGGAGATCGTCCCGGCGTTCTACGCGCGCGACGCCGGCGGGCTGCCGCGGGAGTGGTTGTCGCGCATCCGTGGCTCGATGCGCTCGCTCGTGCCGATGTTCTGCGCCGGCCGGATGCTCGACGACTACACCGAGCGTGTCTACCGGACGAACGGCTCACCCGGCGAGTAGCCCGAACAGCTCGTGGTGCCCGGGGGCCGCGCTCTGACCCCGCTGGGCGGCGCGGAGATTGACCATCGCGCCGGTAACATCCCGCCTGGATAGGCACCCCAATCGCGAGGAAGATGAGCATGACCGAGAAGCCCGCCAAACCCGCCAAGTCCGCCAAGTCCGCCAAACCCGCCAAGTCCGCCAAACCCGTCAAGTCCGCCAAACTTGCCAAGTCCGCCAAACCTGCCAAGTCCGCCGACAAGCCCACCGCCTCGAGCAAGCGCACGACCAGGCAGCGCAAGGTCAGCCACGACGAGATCGCCGAGCGCGCCTACTTCATACACATCGAGGAGGGCGGATGCGATGCGCTCGAAAACTGGCTGCGTGCGGAGCGCGAGCTGACGTCGGCCTGACGACTCGCGCGCCGCTCACGTCAGCTGCTGTCGCAGCCGGCGTGCGTTGCGAACCGCGAACGCCTCCCAGTCGTTGTTGAAGTAGACGAACACCTCGACGCTCGACCGCCACCCCGCGAGCCGCTGCCGCCAGACCTCCAGCTCTCCATCGGAGTAGCTGCCGCTGCCGCCGTGTCGGCCGCAGTGCATTCGCACATACGTCCAGCTCGTGGTGAGCTCGTGAGCCTGGAACGGCCGCTCCGGATGGTCGCCGATCACAAGCGCCGCTCGATGCTCACGCAGCAACGCGTACACGTCCTCGGCGAACCAGCTCGGGTGGCGAAACTCGAAGCAATGACGACCAGCGGGCAGCGCGCGCAGCGCGCCCGCCAGGCGCTCGTCGTCACGCTCGAAGCGCTCAGGCAGTTGCCACAGCACCGGGCCGAGCTTGGGCGTGCCGACCAGCGGCCCGATCGCGGCATGGAAGCGCTGGACGCCCAGCCCGATATCCCGCAGCTGCTTTACGTGCGTGAGGTAGCGGCTCGCCTTCAGCGCGAACACGAAGTCCGGCGGCGTCGTTTGGACCCACCGTGCGACGGCGTCGGGCGAAGCGAGCCGGTAGAAGGTGCTGTTGACCTCGACTGTGTCGAACAGCGTCGCGTAATGCTCGAGCCAGCGGCTAGCCGGCATGCCGCGCGGGTACACGCTCCCGCGCCAGTGGGGGTAATTCCAGCCCGAGCAGCCGATGTGCACGGCCTCCACACTCACATGGTCTCCCATGTCGCGAGATGACGCTCGGGCCGGCACAAGATCGTGAGCGGTCCGCTCGCCGGGATCGTTGAGGCCCTCGATGCGCAGGCGACGAGTTGCTGCGCTGGCGCACCATGGTTCGAATCGTGCGATGCGAAGAGCTATGCACCGGAGCGCAGCCGGCATCCGCCATGTACCTTGACGACGCCCCGACCGCGTCGCCGAGCATGCACCGCCGCCACGACCCTCTCACCCAGGTCGTCATCACCGACGGTCTCGCCGAGACCGGCTAGGAGCATCTCGCCATGGGAGCACTGGAGAGAAGCATCGCCGCCACCGACCGATCTCGTGGGTTCGACTGAGCGATCGGGTGCAAGGGCCGGCGTGGGATGGGAAAAGGACGGGGCGGTACCGCCCCGTTCTTAACCCAGCCGCAACTACCGCAAACTACGGGTATCGAGGCATAATGTGCTCGACCAGCGACCCGTAACCGTTCAGTCCCCTGGGGGACATAACCCAGCGGCGTCGAATCCCCATGTGTGGAGCGCGCTGAGGCGGAGGCGATCTACGACGCCGGACGCGAGG
>JADGPP010000050.1 GCA_017882375.1 Solirubrobacteraceae bacterium
CTCGCGTCCGGCGTCGTAGATCGCCTCCGCCTCAGCGCGCTCCACACATGGGGATTCGACGCCGCTGGGTTATGTCCCCCAGGGGACTGAACGGTTACCAAAAAGTGCCTATTTGCAGGCAAAAAGTGAAGACGGTGGGTTCGACAGGTGCGAACAGCTTGGCTGGATGCCAGTCACAGCCTCATTTTCCGGCCGATGCGGAGATTCCTCTGCGTACGCTCTGCGTACGTGAGGGCTGGGAATGGGCCATCTTCAGCCGGTCGCGGATCGCGTCCTCGCCCGGATGGCCGTACAGGGTCATCACGAGGCGACCGCCGTCCTGGTGCCCGAGCTGAAAGGCGACATCCCCCACGTTCAGGCCGCGTTCGACGAGCATCGTCGCGCACGCGTGCCGCAGCTCGTACAGATCGATCGGGCGATGACCGCGAGCCACCCATCCCGCGCGGATGTTGCGCCAGAAGTACGCGAGGCTGCCCTTGGTGAGGCGGTGGCCGCGGACCGTGTGGAATAGATACGGCGAGCCGATCGTCTCCGGCACGAGCGCGATGGCCTCGGCCGCGATCGACGGCAGGATGATCCGCCTGGCCAGACCATTCTTGGGAGCCTTCTCGCGGCCGGTGCCGTCGAGGCTGCGCTGCACGACTATCTCTAGACCCTCTAGGTCGACGTCACATCGGTGCATCGCACACAGCTCGCCGGGCCTCATGCCGGTGTACGCGAGGGTGAGGATGATCGCCCGCGCCTCGGCGCCGTAGTCCCCGGAAAGCTCGCCGGCAAGGCCCGCAAGCTCGGCGATCTCCTGCTCAGTCAGCGCATCGATGTCCTTGCGTCCCTTCGGGGTCTCCAAGCGCAGGTTGGTCCACGGGTTCACCTCGCAGACGCCGTCTCGTACGGCGTCCGCCCACATGGTTCTCGCGACCCTCGCCGTCGTGCGCGGCCAGCCGTTCGCGATACGCCGCGCCTCCGGGCGGCTGACGTCCGTGAGCTTGCGAGCCCCCAGCTTCGTCTTGATCTGCTCGACGGCGTAGCGGTAGGAGCGCTGAGTTGCCGGGGCCTCGCGCGCGTAGTCCGAGAGCCACACTCTCCCCCACTGCTCCACGGTCGGCATGTCTCCCCCGGGCTCGAGACTGGCGTCCTGCTCGGCTCGAACCGCCTCAGCCTCGGTCTCGAAGCTGCCGATCCAGCGGTAGCGCTTGCTGCCACGGTCCCAGACCTTGACGCCGTAGCGGCCATTGCGAGGCATGATCGTCATGATCTGTCCTCGGGTATACCACGCGTCGGCGAGACGGATCCAGCGGGTGCATCGCATACCTGGCCGCTCGACCGGCTCACGTCCGTCTCACCTCCAGCCGGAGCATCACGGCGCTCATCCCGCCTTGCGTAGTTCGGCTACCTGCGCGGCCAATTCTGCCACGCTCCGCTCAAGCACAGAGATGCGATCCTCGCGCTTCGGGCGCGTGGGTCGACCGTCTCGGAGCCACTCCTCGACCAATCGCAGGTCGTACCGGCGTCGGCCGTAGCGATCAGTCGCCTGCTCCACCGGCATCCCATCCCTGACACGCAGCTCAACCCAGCGCTCCGAGCGCCCGAGATGGGCCGCGAGCTGCTTCTTGGTCACCAGCAGGTGACCGCGGGAGGGAAGTCTCACCAGCTGACCGGCCATCACGAGCCACCATGCACACAGCAGCCGCCGTGCCTCGGCCACCCGTCCGGTGGCACGCGGTTCGATCGCGCCGTCTGTTTCGAAGGATCGCTCACCTGCATATTGACCGCGAACCCGCGCAAATGGCCACCAGGCACGCGGACTAACTGCGACACACCGACACGCGCGAGGGACCGTCGGCGTCGCTGAGGTTGATCATGCGGCGATCCACTCCTCGGGTGGTGCTCCCGGCTTCCACTCCTTCGTGACCGCGCCGCCTTCCTGACGGAGGGTGTGGCGGTAGTCGCTGAGATGGGTGTGGAAGGCCAGCTCGTCGCGGGGGTCCTGGCCGGCGTCGTCGAGTTCTGCTCGCCAGGTCGCGAGTGCGCAGAGGGTCTCGGTGTGGGCCTCGTCGGTCCACCACCCGTCTTTGACGTCCCCGAGGTGGCGGGGGTAGCGGCCGTGCAACGCGACGACCTGACCCCACATCTCCTGCCGCCAGGTGCGGTCGCCGCCGTAGGGTGCGAGCCACGGAGCACGCTCGCTGCCGCTGCGCTTGACGAGTACCGGCGCTTGGCGCAGCGCCCTGACGTTGCCGTCCTTGGCGGCGAGGGCGACGGCGTTGCGGACCATATGCCCGGCCATGGTGGAGAGTGGTTCGCTGGCGCCCGTTGCGAGCTCTCGCAGCTGGTGGGCTATGGGGTCGGGTAGCGCTATCTGTATGCGTTGGCTCATCGTGTTCGCTCCTGTGCTGGTGGGTTGACGATGCGGTTGATGGTGCGTACGACGCCGGGTAGCCGGCTGCGGCTCGGCGCGATCGGGCGCCGGTAGCCCGTGCCGTACTCCCGGTCTGCCAACTCGGGGTGCGCGAGCGACGGCGTCTGCGCGCGGCTGGCCCGCATCTTCTCGGCGAGCTTGCCCACGCGCCGCTCGTCCAGGCCCTCGACACCCAGCTCCTCGCGCGCGAGAAACCACTCGGTGCCCTCGCGGGCGCGGCTGGCCTGGACGTAGGCGCTCTCCTTGCCGGTCTGCCAGCCGCCCGTCACCACAACGGACCGCTCGACGGTCGCGCCCTGCTGACGGTAGACGTGCTGGGCGTAGCCGAGACGCAGGGACTCCAAATCCTCGCCGGCAAGGTTGACCTGGCGCTCGGAGCCATCGAGCGTCACGGTCAGGCCCTGGTCGTCGACGTGGGTGACCTCGCCACGCGAACCGTTCTCGACCCGCTTCTCTCCCGGTGTCCGGTGCTGCTTGGTGAAGCCGATCAGGTCGCCTTCGCGCAGCCCGTAGTGCTGGTGCGGCAGCGCCACCTCGTGCTGTCCGAGTTCGCCGCGCTCGGCGCGCAGATGCTGGGCGCGGGCGTTGAGCCGGTCGATCTCCACGTTCGACGCGTCGGCGATCAGTGCTACCTGCCTTATGTCGTGGGTCTCGGTCAGCTCGGCCCAGCGCTGCACGGCGGCCTCCCCCGCCTGCTCGCGGGTATCGGTCATATTCAGCTGGCCGCGGGACTGGTAGTGCGCCATTGCTCGCTCAGGTTCCCCGGCGCGCAGCGCGGCCCATGCCTTGCGCTCGTCCGGGTCGCTGGTGCGGTGGATGTCCGCCAGCTCCGCCGTGGGGGCTTGGCCGGTGATGCGGTCGAACATGCCGCCGGGGCCGATCGACGGGAGCTGCTTGCCGTCGCCGACCGCGATCAGCTTCGCCCCTGACCGCTCGACCACCTCGGTGAGGGCGTCCATGCGCTTGTGGTCGACCATCCCGGCCTCATCGAGGATCACCGTCGTGTCCGCTGCGATCTGGAGCCTCCCCGCGTTCGCCCGGACGACCAGGGCATCCAGCGTCAGCGTCTGTCCGGCAAGCGCGGGACTGTCCGCCCCGAGCCGCTCGGCTGTCGAGCCTGAGACGGCGATGCCGAACACCTCCCGGCCGATGCTCTGCTCCGCCCGCGCGGCGGCGTCGATCACGACGCCCTTGCCTGTCCCGGCCGGACCGACGAGCACCGCGAGGCGCTCATCGCCGGTGACGGTTAGCAGCGCCTGCTGCTGCTCGTCTGACAGTGGTGCGGCGATCCGCTCGGCGACCTCGCGGCTCGCGTGGGCTCGTGCGTCCTGGCCAACGTCCCTTCCCGACGACTCGGAGAGCGTGCCAGCGCGTCGCTCGATCGCCTGCTCCTGGGCGCGCACGGCGAGCGTCGTCATCCTCCCACCCTCCAAGGTGAGGATGCGACGCTCGCCGACCATCTCGCGGGTCACCGACAGTGCCTCCTCGGGGCCGAGCTCGCCCGCGCTCTGCTCAAGCGCTACAGCGCGCAGCAGCCCCGCGTCGAACACGGCCTCGCGCTCGGTGAGCTTCGCCTCTATGCGCTCCTCGACGGCCTGCTCCGGCGGCGTGTGCAGCTGGGCACCGACCAGATGCACCGCCTCATCAGCCCCGAACCCGTGACGCTCGCCCGTCCGCACCCACACACGTTGCAGGTCTCCACGCGTCGCCAGGTCCTTCGCCCGGCGGTTCTCTAGCGCGAGATCGCGGATCTCCCCGCGTTCGGGTGCACGGCCGTGCTTGGCGCGGAAACGCTCGGCTGCCTGCGCGATCTCCCGGTGGCGTGAGGAGAACGCGTCGCGCAACTCCCGCGGGACCCCCGCGATCTCGAAGTACTTGCCGTCCCTGCCGGTGCCCTGCTCGATCGGGTAGCCCGCCCCTGCCAGCTCCTGCGCGAGCGCCGAGCGGTAGAACGCCCCGACCTCGCGGATGCCGCGGAAGACCGGCCGGGAGGCGACCGCCACGATGCGGTCGTCATCGCGGATCGCGCCGGTGATCACGACATGCGTGTGCATCTGAGGGTCCGGCGCGTCGGCGCCGCTGACTCCCCTGGCTGTCGTGTGGCGGTACGCGGTCGCGATCAGGTCCCTGGCCGGCTCCTCGATGACCTCCGCGCCGTAGCGGCGGCGGACGACGCCCACCTGCTCGCGCAGGTAGTCCATCGACCGCGCGACCGCGTTCTCGTGTGCGGCCTCGATCTGCTCGCGCTGCCAGGGGTCCCCGAGCGCCCACACGACCGACACCGACTTCGGAGCGCTGAACGTCACGTCGATCCCGCCGCCGCGACTGCCGTCGGCGCCCGCCCGGCGAAGCCACGCGCCAGTGCCAGGATCACGTCCCTCCATCAACGCGATGAAGTCCGCGCCATCCACCGGCGCGTCCGGGTCGATCCCGAGACGCGCGAGCGTGTCGGGATCGGACAGCCAGCGGCCGGGCGCCTCGGTCAGCTCCCCGTCGGGCGTGAGGTAGTAGTCGCCGCGCTCGGGCGCGATCGTCTTGCCCTCCAGGTAGCGGGCGTAGCCGCCGGCCTTCCCGGCACCGATGCTCGAAGCGGTCATCACGCTCGTCATAGGCCGCGAGCACGCCCAGGCGGCCAACGGACGGCACGGGGCGCAGACACCACCCGGAGGGTTGTGCATCAGGTGTGGTCGGACCACAGGAGCGACAGCGACGGAGAGCGCCAGGGAGACGCGGAGCCGGCCGTGAGGCAGAGGAGCGACGGGCGAGGGAGAGCCCCGCAGGGCTGCGTTGAGCGGCGGCGAGCGAGGAGGGACGCCGTACGTGAGACAGGGACGGTCTAGGGCGTGGGCCCGTTGGCTGGTCGCCGACTGTCGCAGCCGGGCCAACTGTCGGCTACCTATCCAGTTGGAGTCGGGGTCCCATCACGCGACAACGCCCGCGTGGCCTTCCCTGATGGCGAAGTCGTCACGTTCTCGACCGCGCGGGACGCGCAGCGAGTTACCGCTGCCGCGGACGTCGCCATTTAACGAGTTCGTGTTCCGTCGAATGCCGCTTTTCCGGGCGCTCTAACGGCCGGTTGAGACGACGATCGACACCTTGCTCAGCGGGTAGAGGCGCGAGTGAGCTCGCGCACCGAGGCGGACGACCTTGCCCCTCCTCACGTGTCGACTGTGGGTGTGGGCGATCACGGCGCTGCAGTTCCCGGCGGCGAGGAGGCGCTTGGCGCGGCCGACGCTTGAGCCTCGCCTCAGTGAGGGGACGACGCAGGGCCTGCCGGCGGAGATGACCAGGTTCACGGGCGCGCCGTTCGCTGCTTTCGTTCCAGCTACCGCGCCCAGCGAGATGACGCCACCGCGGCCGACGCTGGTGCTCGCCGTGTAGCGGACTTTGCCGACCGAGCAGCTCGCCGCGCGAATGCTCTGCTCGACGCTCGCTAGTTTCGCGCCCCGGTGAAACGCAGGGACCACGCAGGGCGGCGGTGGAGGCGGCGGAGCCACCACGCTCATCTGCGCGCTCGCGCTGAGCTCTGGCGCCGCTTCTTGGTTTGGGTATTGGAAGTACGCGCAGACTAGGTAGCTGCCTGGTGTTTCGAGGGACTGGTTCTTGGTTTCCGTGAGCGGCCCGCCGATAATGTTCCAGTAGCCGAGGATCTCCCTCTCTCCTGCGGTGCGGCTCGCGGCGTTGGCGTTCGCGGGGCAGGCGCCCGTGTTCGGCATCACGTACTCCCAGGCTTGGCGCGCCGTCTCCGCCGTTGCCGTCGTGGTGATCTGGAACGTTTGCGAGGGCAGCGCGGTCGGGGGGACGGCGATGGATAGCGCGAGGTGGGGTTTGCGGACCGTGAACGTCGCTTCCGCGAACGCCTGGACTTCTTCGCCGCCGAAGTCTTTTGTGACCCAGGCGCAAGCCTTGTAGCTACCGGCAGATTCGAAGGTCCGGTTGCTCGTCTCGGTGACAGGGTTGGTTTCGCTCGAGATCGATTGGGAGTCGATCACGCCTTCGCCGGAGTCAGCGCGGGGGTTCGCGCTGCAACCAGCGCCGCCTGCGGGTCTGACGTGGAGCGTGAAGAACATGCTCCCGCCATTTGTGACGACGGCGCCGAGCTGCGTCGCGATCGACTCCACGGGTTCCACGGAGCCACGCGTGAGTTCGAGTGTCGGCGCCGCGAGCGCGGTGGATGCGAAGGCCAGGGACGCGATCAGCGTGATCAGGCAGCTCGAGAGAGCGAACCGCTTGGGCGACTGGGACAAGCTGGGCAAGCGATTCATGAGTGCTCCTCCGCGGATGAACAGGGTTTAGATCGTCAGCTTGACGGTGCGGCTCGCCGTCCCAGCGGTCGTCGTGAGCGTGATCACGAGCGAGACGTGAAGGCGGCGATGGTGGCGCAGGTACGGCTTGCCGGTCCGCGTCGGCACGAGGGAGACGACGCCGAGCCCGGCTTTGTTTTGGGAGAGGTGTCCCTTGGCTAGGAAGACGCTGTGTCGGCCGTGGCGCGTCGTCAGCTTGAGCACGACCGTGCCCGCGCCCGGGTAGGTCATGCGAACTCGCCCGTAGCGATGATGCCGGAGGCCGCTGAGCATGATGCGGGCGCGACTGAGGGCGCGGTTCATCGCGTCGCGTCCTGCTGGCCCAAGGGCGAATATTGGCGCGGGGTTCGTCGTCTGCTGCGAGACCCCGTTGACTCCTCCGGGGTACGGCGGCAGCCCGGGTGGCGGATCAAGCGGGTTCGCGCGCGAGAGCATCGCTTCGCCTGATTGCGTGGTCAAGGCGAACCAGAGCGCGCCGGTCGTGGATTCGATCGGGTTGCTGATGCCGAGCTCGTGGGGAATGGGGCTCATGGGGAGGAAGGTGCTGAAGGCGCCGGTGGTCTGCTGGACGCTGAGCATGTAGGGGTGTCCACCGGAGACGGCCCAGAGCGCGCCGTTGCTTGCCTCGTAGAGCGAGTTGCCGAAGCTGCAGGCTCCCAACCAAAACGTGGGTTCGAGGGGCACGGTGACGGCGAACCTGGGCACGACGTATTCGCTCGCGCCGCCGCCAGCGGGGTAGACGCCAAGTCGCCCGGTTTGTTCGGTGCTCCACGGCGTGTTGTCCGACCAGAGGAGGTCCCCGTTGCGGCCCGAGATGTTCGCGTAGCTGTTGGGGTATTCGAAGCTGGCGGGACGAGTGTGCAGGTCGCTCGTTTGGCTCGCGTGATTGATCTGGCCGACGGTGACAGAGGTTCCTTCGAAGTGTTCCCACCAAGCCTCTTCGCCGGCGCCGACGCCGAGGAGTTCGGACCCCGCGGGCAAGGTCACGGCCGAGACTTCGCCGCTGTATGTGACGAACGCGGCGCCGGGAACGGTTTCGGTTTGGTTGTGGACGGTCTTCCCGAACCAGACGCCACCAGGGGTTGCCGCGACGTGGGGCTGGAGGTATGAATGGCTGGTTTCGCCCGCCGGCGCCGTGTAGTTGAGGGAGGGGATCGGGTAGCTCGTGACCACGCCAGCGGTCGTCACCGCATCCGCCTCGCAGGTTTCGCCGGCGCCGGTATAGAGGCAGTGCAGCACCCACGCGCGCCCGTCGGCGCCCTCGGCGATCGCCTCGTTGAGCCCCGCCTCGGGGAACGTGACGACGGTGTTCGTGCTGGCGTCCGGGCTAACGTGGACCAGTTCGCTGCTTTGGGAGCCGACGGTGAGGCCGAGCACCCACAACCCGCCGTCGGAAGCGGGAGCGATCTGCGTAAACAAGCCCTTGCCGACGAGTTCGGGGCCTAGCGCTTCAATGGATCCACCATCGCCCATCCGCCCGACACGGAACCTGCTCGCTTCGTTGAACGACTGTTCCGTGATGTTCTGAACGAACCAGACACCCCCGGATTGAGCCGGCGCGATGTGGGTGATCGCCTGATTGGACCCTGGGATCGCGTAGTCGAGGATCGGCGCCGCTTGAGCGCCGGACGCGACGCCGAGCAGGAAGACGGCAGCGACCGCGAGTGTCGTGAGACCGATGGTGTTGACGCGTCGAGTGAGACTCACGATCGCTCCTGGGGTCAGGCCCCATCGCCTGCTTGCGTTGGGTTAGCCGAGGGCGCGCGCAGTATACAGAGGCGACCGCGCTGGGTTCTGATTACTGGTGGGTTGTCAATTAGTGAGACCGCCGCAACTTCGAGGTCAAACGCTCGCCAGACCCTCATCAAGCTGATAGCAATCGCGCAATGGCGGAAGCGATCGTGCTCGGCGCGGGCACGGCGGGTCTCGCGGCGGCGGCCACTCTTCGCGGCGCTGGAGTTGACGTGGTCGTGCTCGAGCGAGGCGAGACCGTCGGCACGAGCTGGCGCGGTCGCTATGACGGGCTGCGCCTGAACACGACGGGTTGGATGTCGACGCAGCCGGGCTGTCGCGCGACACGCAAGCGTTACGACGAGTTCCCGTCTCGTGATCAGTGGATCGGCTACCTCGCGAAATACGCCGAGTATCACGAGATCGAGATTCTCTTCGGAACCGAGGTCCAGCGGGTCTGGTCGAGGAACAGTGGCTGGAATGTCGAGACGGACCGTGAAGAGTTCGCAGCTCGCTTCGTCGTCGCGACGGGCTTTGATCACGCCCCCGCTATGCCCGACTGGCCGGGACGTGATGCCTTCGCTGGCGACCTGATCCACTCCGCCAAGTACGGCAATCCCGAGCCGTACATCGGCCGTGACGTACTCGTCATCGGGCCCGGAACGACGGGGTCGGAGGTCGCCTACCTGCTCGCGCGCGGCGGCGCCGGCCGCGTGCGTGTGGCTTGCCGGACGCCCCCGAACCTGATGCCTCGCAAGATTCTCGGCGCCTCGATCAACATCAGCGGGATCCTGCTCAACCGCGCTCCCCTGCGCGTCGCGGATCACGTCTCCTGGCTCGCGCAGCGGATGATCTTCGGCGATCTCAGGGCGTACGGGCTGCCACGAGCGCCAGACGGACTCGCGACCGTCCTCAGGGAGAAACAGCAAGCGCCGGCGTACGACAGCGGGTTCGTGCGTTTCCTCAAGGCGGGCAGGATCCAGATCGTGCCAGCGGTTGTCGGCTTTGATGGCCACTCCGTGCTGCTCGCCGACAAGACCCGCATCCAGCCTCGCGCCGTGATCGCGGCGACCGGCTACCGCCGTGGGCTCGAGCCACTCGTCGGCCACCTCGGCGTCCTCGACAACGACGGCATCCCCCTCGTCTGCGGCGGCCGCCAGCATCCCAAAGCGCCCGGGCTCTTCTTCACCGGCTATCGGGTCGACCTCAGCGGGCAACTGCGCCTCATGCGTCCCGATGCCCGCGCTATCGCTCGGGCCGTGAAGCGTCAGCGTGGCCGGCGGCGCTAGTGACGTCGACCACGGTTCCGCATCCTTGACCTGATAGGAGAAGAGGGTGGTCCGGGCTCGCGCGGCCTCGACCACTTGCGACGTGCGGAGTGGAGGCCTCCCAACGGCCGCTTCGACTTGGCTGTGTACCGAGTAAGGCTTCGCTACGGAAGGTCTCCCAACGAAAGATTCGAGCAGTTGATTCGGTTGCGCTTGTTCTTATGTCATTGCGCGCCCGTTCTAGTGTCAACCCTGACCCTTGAGGCCCGCCGCTTTTCGTACTGCAGCCTCAGAGATGATCGGTTACGATTCCCCCGCCCACTGAAGGTCAGCAGGCCTTACTCGATCATGATCCTGGGAGAGTGGATGTGAGACGACTCCTGATTCTCGCGGTTTGTGTGCCGGTGCTCTCGGTCCTGCTCGCCAGTGTGGCAGCGCCGGCGCAGGCAACCCTTGCCCCCACCGACGTCGTGTTCGTCTTCGACACGAGCGGTTCCATGGAACCCGTGCTTGAGGAAGCGAAGGGCGAAATCCAGGAAGTCATGTCTCGGTTGCAGGGCAGTATCTCAAGCGTCGAGTTCGGGGTGGCCGAGGTCAAGGACACTGGGGAAGAAGAATCAGGCCTGTACGCGTGGAAGCTCGACCAGGCCGTGACCTCGAACACGTCGGCCATCTCCGAAGCGATCGCTCCGCTCACAGCCTTCGGCGGCGGCGATGGTCCGGAAGCCTACGGTCGCGCGCTCTACGAGACGGACACGAACCCCTCCGTCGGCTGGCGCCCCGGGGCTCGGCACCTCATCGTCCTCGTCGCCGACCAGGTGCCCCACATGCCGGACGTCAACGAAGGCATCAACGAAGCCTTCTGGCTCCAGAGCCCGTTCGACACGGGCGAAGAATTGGAAGCGCAGGCGGGCATCCCCCAGACGCAGTGGAATCCCGGCGTCAACATCCAGTTCAAGGAAGACCTGAAACGTCTCGTCGCCGACGAAAAGCCGCTCGAGACGGTCGACTACCACGACACCGAAGGCGAATTCATCCACTACTGGGAATACTGGGCTGGCCTGGGCGGCGGCAGCGCCGTGCAAGCCGGCGAAGGCGGCAAAGAACTCGCGACGCGACTGATTGGTCTCGTGGAAGGCGCTGGGCTTCAATGCGCGACCACGGCAACGCCGGGGGAAGCGAGCCCGGGCTCCAATGGTCTCCCGACGGCGTTGACGCCTCGCTTCGGCCAGCCGGGGTCCCGCGTGACGGTGACCACGTCCTCCTCTAACCCGTTCTGTCCGGAAGATCCCGTGCAGCTCGGCAACGCGCGCGTCGCGAGCCTCGAAGAAGCCACCCCAACGAAGCGCTCCTTCCGCGTCCCACCGGAAGCCTCGAATGGTCTGGGCGTCGCCGGACCGAGTGGGCTTCTCGCGCCCGCCGCTTCTTTTGAAGTTGACAACTTCCGGGAACCGTGGGGCTTCTCGATCGTCAACTCACGCGGCAGCGGCGGGGACAAAGCCTATGCCTCGCAGATCCCGATCACGCGTCAGGACTTGGAATCCGTCTTCGCTGGTCTTGGCGGGCCGGGAACCGCGGCCTATAACGAAGCCAAAGAAGACGCCGAAAGCGTGCTCAGCGAGGGCCTCTGCTACGGCTTCAGTCTCCTCAGCTGGGAGATGTACTTGGACGCTCACGGTAATTCCCTCTCCCTGGGATGGGCTGGCTCGAGTGGCTTCGGGATCTCGCGCGGTCAGGAGCCGATTAAGCTACCTGAAGAAGGCGGAGGATCCCACGGGCTAACGCATGCCCTCATGCGCGCCGCCGTCAGCCAGTACTCGCCGGAAGCGGAAGAACGCTTCGTAAAGACCAACAGCGCCGCCGAGCTCGCCGCCGTACTCAGCTCCGGTTTCTCACGGGGCCAGCCGGTGCCATTGAACATTCACTGGTCGTTTGGGGGCTTCCTGGGAATCGGGGCGAGCCATGAGGGTCACGCGTTGCTCGCCTTCAACGCCCAGGCCGCGGGCGGGGGTGGCCTTACCGTCGACGTCGTCGACCCGAACGTCCCTTGGTGGGCTTCCCCTGAGACGGACGCGTATCCGCGGCTGCAGATCCATGTCAACGCTGACGGCAGCTGGAACTTCCTCGGCAGCTTCCAGCTCGGCACCTACGCGGACCCCGTCAATGAAGGCTCCGGATCGCTTGAAGCGGCTCCCGACATCCGCATCCCTGGCGGTCTCAACATCCCGGCGAACGTGCATCACTGGTGGGATCTTTTCGCGCCCAGCGGTGGGGCGACAGTGAGCGCGATCAGCTACGGCGCCGCCGCTGGTCACGGCTTCCCGAGCGACGTCCAATCACAACCGGTCGCAACCGACGCCTTCACGCAGCGCTTGCTGGTTCCAACTGGGCATCACGTCGTCACGGCGACGATCACTGGGCCCACCGGCGCTAACACGCGACTCACGGGCCCCGGCTTCATCGACACGGTGGGCTTGGGCGCGGGCGCGCATCCAATCACGCTTAGCGGCGTCGGGACTCTTAGCATCCCCCTCGCGACCTCGAAAACCACGCTTAGCGTGACGCGGGTTAGCAAAGGCGTTCAATACACCGTGGACGCAAGCTTCTCTGGCAAGGTCAAGCATCCGACGATCACGGTCTCCCCCTCCGGCGCGGTCTCCGTGACGACCGCCGGCGGCAAAGGCTCCGTCTCCCTGAGCACGGGCACCTACCTCCCGAGTGGGAAGCGCGCGGTGACCAAGCGCTCGAGGACGAGGCTGCACGGTCGCGCTCGCATCCACCGGCACACGCCGAAGGTCAAGGTCAAGCATCACAAGCGCAAAGGCCACAAGGGGAAGCAGCGTTCCCGCCGACACAAATAGGCTGACGACGT
Source organism: Solirubrobacteraceae bacterium (assembly GCA_017882375.1). Taxonomy (GTDB): domain Bacteria; phylum Actinomycetota; class Thermoleophilia; order Solirubrobacterales; family Solirubrobacteraceae; genus Palsa-744. The sequence goes on from JADGPP010000050.1 coordinate 12,595, forward strand.
CATGGGCACCACTGATAGCGCCAACACCCCTTGTGGTGTCGCGGCCACGCTGAGCTCGTCCAGATGAGGATGCGTGATCCTATGAGCCCCGCCGCCGGCGCGAGCGCGTCGGAGCCTGACCGTGCTCGCGATGCTCGCGCTTGCGGCCGAACCTGAGCACGCGAGCAGCGGGGCAGCGCAGACATATGCGGCCTACCTGGACTGGATCGCGCCGGCCGGAGCGATGCTCGACAGCTACGGCGACATCGCCGAGGACACGGCCGGCGGCGAGCACAGCTACATAGCGCACTACCCGAACATGGACATCGCCGCGGAGCGCGTGAGCGAGCTGGTGCGCCGCTCACGCAGCGAGGCACGCGCGCTGCCACGCGGCGCCCGCCACGACGTGATCGCGGCGTGCATGATCGCCTTCTATCTCTCCAAGGACTCCGTTCGCGCGCCCGAGATGCGCCAGAGCACGCGCAAGCTGCGCCGCGCGGGCGGGCCGCTGGTCGCGCTGCTGGCGCCGGTGCTGCGGGTGTGGCGGATGGCGTACGGGCAGCGCTCGGCGTAAAGGGGCAGGCTCGCAAGTTCGCACACGTATGTGCAGCGCGGACACGCTCGCTGCCCGGCGAAAAGCAGGCGCGAGTTCGGCGCCGGCGTGGAGGACTGCGCGTCGTCCGTAGCGCAAGCGGTCGGGGTGCTTGGAACACGCTCGGCAGACGACTGCTTCCGCCGGTGGCTGTTGCACAAACAGTCCCCCGGCGGGCTCACTGGAGCCTTTCTAAGGGCGGGGTCGAAAAAGCCGCAAGTCGTCGCTCCCCCGTGGCACGCCCTGCCCGGCCTCGGCGCTGTGAGCGCCCTCAGCGACCGTCACAGCGAGCGCCGCCCGGGTTTTCACAGACGGCTTTGTGCAACAGCCTCGCCGCTGAGCAGGAGACACCACCCTTTGTGCAAGAGCCACGACGAGAACCAGAAGCCGCACTCGCTCTCGACCTGCCTTCTCCTCCTCGATCTTTGCGCAAGTCTGGCGCCACGACCGGCTTGCGCTCGCATTGCTCGGTGACCGGGTGTGTGCCGTAAGAACCCCTGGTTTGTGTTGACCCCTGCGCAGCTTCGCGAGCCGCACGGCGGTAGCCTCCACGTGAGGGGATCGGCGGATTCCGAACACGCGCCCCCACCCCGAGCAGTACCGCACGCGCGCCGAATATCGCTGGGCCAAGAAACTCTGGCTGCGCCGACACGGTGGCTACCTGTGGACGACCCTTGCCATCGCGATCTTCCTCGGGGCGCTTACCGGCTCGACCGTGCTGCTCATCTGCTGATCGTGTTCGCGCTCGTGGCGACGGCTTACGCTCGCTCCGGACCGTAACCGCGACACCACCGGGCTGAGCGGAATGATGCTCAGACGATCGGCGCAACGAGTTCAAGCCTCGTTGGACACGGAAGATCGGGCTCTGAGATACGAGCACGCGACGAGTGATAGCGTCTCCGATCGCACACAGTGCTTATTCCGCGAGATTACGGGGGTAGACAACGAGTCGCGCCGCGCTCCATATCAGGCAGGCGGTGATCGCGACTAACGCAATGAGTCGCGTACGTGTCGTGTGCGGCCTCGTCGCGATTCTCGCCCTGGCGCTGCCGTCAGTCGTGCCCGCGACGGCCGCAACCTATACGTGGACCGGCGAAGCACCGAAAGGCCAACCCGGTTGGTCACTCGGCTCGAACTGGACCGAACCGCCGACGAGCGGCACCGAAACGAGCCTCGTGTTTCCGGCCCTGAACCAACCTGGGTGCTACGAAACCGTAACCGACACGTGCGGAAACAGCTATAACGATCTCATTGGGTTTACCGCCGACACGATGAAGTTCGGCTGCTACCCCCAATACTCAATCACTGGAAACCCCGTGAGACTTACCGGCGGCCTGACGTCGTCGTGCTTAGGTGGACAGCGCCAGACAGTCGAACTCCCTCTTATTCTCGCCGATTCACAGACGTGGGTAGTAGAAGGCGGCGCGGACGACACTCCAAATGAATTCTGGTACGGGGCAAGCGTGGCTGGCGGCTCCAACTCGCTCGAACTAAACCTCGTCAAAGATGGCGACTTTGTCCTCTATGGTGCGAACGTAGAAGCGCAGCACATGACCGTCAACGGCTTCGGTAAAGGTGTGCTTGGGCTTGTCACCAAGCAATTCTCCAACGGCACAGCCGAAGAAGCACGCCTCAACGCCGGTGGGAATGGGGTCACACTAAGCCATACCCAACTGGTAGGCGATGGGACCGTCGGCGAACTCCAATCGTATGCTAGTGGGATCGAACCAGGGCATCAAATAGACATTGCCGGTAACGCTTACTTCGACGCCGCAAGCACGATTACCCTGTCCATCGAACCGCTTGTGCCATCTCACATTGCAGTCAGCGGCATTCTTAGTCTGGCGTCGCCTCACCTGTCCCTCTCTACTACGTTCGGTGAGGCGTGCCCCGTGCTCGGAGAGGAATTTGTCCTTATGACCGCGTCCGGGGGCCTCGGCGGGAGTTTCAACACCGGCGGAGGTACGGCACAGGCGACATGTCGCGGCGAAACCTCAGACTTTCAGATTCGGTACACGTCCAACGAAGTAGTCGCCACAGACATCGGCCAACCACCGCCACCGCCACCGCCACCGCCACCGCCACCGCCACCGCCACCGCCACCGCCGCCACCGCCGCCACCGCCGCCACCGCCACCGCCGCCACCGACATGTCCGGTGGCGAGTCCCCCACGGGCCGTAGTCATTTTGATCACGGGAGTGTCGAGCCTTCTGCCCTACACGGAGTCCTATGACCCCTTGGCCAAGTCGTACTGCGGGCTGACCAGCACGAGCGATTTCGACCTCTACGACCTGTCGTTTATGGCGAACAACACTTTTGATAAGCCGTCAAACGGGCCGATAACGCCCACGAACTTCACGGATGCCTTGGCGTCAACCGGGGCCGTGCTGCTGCCGTATAGTTACGATGGCGTGTCGCTCACGGGCCCACCCGACGCCCCGACATATTCAGTTGCGGAATTCCACTCTGCGACGCCAGGCGCCGTTTCGCCCGCCGATGAGGCCAACGCCTATCTGCTGCAGTTAGTACATCAGGCGCACGCTCTCTGGCCGACAACGCCGATCTTCGTCATGGGCCACAGCGAGGGGGGTCTGGTAGCCGAGCAACTGTTTGAGAACCACTCGCTGTACGAACTCGCAGGCGTCGCTGGGATATTCTCGTTTGATAGTCCTGTCAACGGGGTGGCAGACGTCAACCCGTTTTTGATCGGAGCTTGTGCGGTGCTTGGCGGGAGTGGCCCCGACTGTTTCGGGGCGATCTCGCCGCAGCTGATGATCATGTTCTCGGAACGGTGGGCGGCGCGCCAGAACCTGGATCGACAGTTGGTCGTGCGGGACCAGCAGGTCGGCGAAATCTACAAACCGATCGGCACCGAAGGAGACAAAATCTATGCGCTTGCCAACGTCGGGCCGTTCAGGTCCAGCTGCCCGAGTCTTGAGTCTCAACTGATCTGGTATCTGACTCCGTGCGAAGCCAACGGGGCCGTGGCCCTGTTGGAGTCGCCGCCGTCCAGGGTGACACCGGAACCGAACACAGCCGGCACCCCTCACGTTCCAGCGCAGGGCGTGTCCGGGCTCGCGGCTGTTGGGGCTAGCCACGAGTTCGTGATGCAGTCAACGACAAACATTGCGTTCCTCGTCAACGCCATCACGTCTGCAGAGCACAGTGCGGGCTTCAGCGCCGCGAGAAGGATCAGCGGTGCGGCGACAGCGGCGATCGCTCGAGTTCTCGCGGTCGCTAGCGCAAGGTCGGCATACTCGCCGCCCGTGGTGGGAGCGCTTCAGCAGGCCACCAGCAGAGAGGGAGGCACGATAACGATTGACGGCCATGGCTTCGGAGGCACACCCGGGAGCGCGGAAATCGGGACGGGCGGTCCCGGGATGGCGCTAACCGTATTGCGATGGACACCAGACGCGATCACGTTGCAGGTTCCCGCACTCGCCAAGAGCGGACCAGTCGCCGTGACGACCTCAGCTGGCATCACAACGATCGTTGGGAGCCTGGGTGTGAGCAGCAACCGCCCGAGCAGGGTGAGGTCCTTGAGGCGCTTGAGCGCTGGGAGACCGGTGTTCAACGGGGAAACAGCGACGGTCACGGTGCAGGCACTCGACTCTCACCGACGAGCGGTCGCCCGCGCCTCTGTAGAACTGCTCGTTGGCGCGGGGGCTGACCAAGCCGTTACCAACGCCCAAGGAACAGCGGCGTTTCGACTGTACGGCTTCGGCTGCGAGCCCGCCCTAGTGTTCACCGGCGGCGTTGCCAGCAAGCTTAAGCTCTGCTGGCGGACACCGCAAGTAGAGAGCCTCTCCCTGAAGGCACGCCGCGCCCGCGGCTACACGCTCGTCACGGCAACGATCAGGGCCCATGGCCGCCCTGTGGCAGGCCAAGCGATCCAATTCCGGCTCGTCGCGCCGAAATGTGCGCGGGACAGCCGACCCAACGCCACGAGCAACAAGCGGGGAACGGCCGCCGTGCGCGTCTCCACCCGCTGCCCCACCCCAGTCCTTCTCGACGCGACGACGAACCACGGAAGCCTCAGCCGCGGCACGCTCGTGGCGCCGTGACCCACAAAGCCACACGCGGGTCGGAGAGGATCGGGAACCCGACGGACCGTTGCGGTTAGCCGCGAGGCCCAAGGCTTGGGTGTGCTGGTGAGTGGGCACGGCACGAAGGCCGATGAGGAGGAGATCGGAGGCTTGAGGATGGCGTGTGCTCATGGGCACGGGCCAAAATCGCGCCACGCTTGCGCTTTGCTGGCTGAGCGGGCGTCCGAGCACCGGCCACGCTCACTAGCGCAATGGACGAGACGCAGTGGTCCGCGCCGGCGCCGAGTTCGCCCTTGCTTTGCGCACGGAAGCAGCGCGCCCGTCCATCCGCCACGTATGTGCGCGAACCTCCGAGCAGAGCTGCGCCGCTGAGCGAAGCAGACAGCAGGCCCTAGTTTTGTGAAACTAGGCAAGGGGCGGCGCGGAAGCGAATATCGCAGGCGCACGATGTCCGCGTCCGCATCCGCATCCGTCGGCAACCGCACGTCTCGCTCGCTGGTGTACGGGTTCACGCTGTTGAGGCAGTTCACGGTCGAGGAGCCCGTGCGCGGCATCGCGGAACTCGCGGAGGTCCTGAACGTCAGCCGGCCGACCGCCCACCGCTACGCCTCCACCTGTCTGGAACTGGGCTATCTCGAACAGGCCCCCCTGCGCCGCTACAGGCTCGCGCGCCGAGCGACCGAGCCGGGCCTGGCGATGCTCGGCTCGCTGGCGCTCGTGCGGCGCGCACGTCCGATCCTGCGCGAGCTGCGCCAGAGCACCGGGCGCACCGTCAGCCTCGCGATTCTCGACGGCGCAGAGGTTCTCTACCTGCAGCGGCTATGCGGCTTTGCCTCTGGGCAATACGAGCTCGAGAAAGGCCTCGGCACGGGCTCCCGCCGGCCGGCAGGCAGCACCGCCGCCGGGAAGGCGCTGATCGCCGCGCTCGGCGAGAGCGAAGGCAAGCAGCCACGAGGAATCGATCAGGTTGGGCTCGTGCTCGACGACGGCGGATTACGCCGGGAGGCTCGCGGGCTCGCGGTCGCGATCATGGCGCAGGGCGAACCGCCGAGCGCAATCGAAATAACCGTTCCCCGCGCGATCATGAGCGCGCCCGAGCTGACCGCGGAGCTGGGCGAGCCACTGCGGCAGGCGGCCAGTGCACTGCAGGCGGGAACTGACAGTGACAGCGCTCACGCTTGCATCGCGGGCTGAGGCCCAAATGACATCGATGGAGGTAGACGAGGAGGGTCCAGACGAGTCCCGGCCCTCCCCCACCCTGCGCCAGGCGCGCTACTCGCGCTCGCTGGAGCGAGGCCTCGCGATCCTCGCCTGCTACACGCCCGCACGGCCCCTGCTCGGCATCGCCGAGCTCGCCGAGCAGCTCGGCACGACGCGCTCAACGACGCATCGATACGTGAGCACGCTCGTCTCGCTCGGCTACCTGGAGCAGGACGCCTCGCGCAAGTATCGCCTCGCCCTCGGCGCGATCGACCTGGGGGCCGCACTGAACGCGACGGGCCTGTGCAAGCACGCACGCCCAGAGCTGGAGGCGCTCGCCCGGCGCGCCTGCTATTCGGCGGAGATAGCGGTGCTCGACGGCCTGGAGATCCTGCTCGTCGGCCGGGTGCTCGCCGGCACGCGCGCGTCCGTGGAGGCCACCTTGCGGCTACCCGCCCACTGCACGAGCATGGGCAAGGTGCTGCTGGCATACCTGCCGAGCGAGCAGCAAGCGAAGCTGCTCTCAGAAGTGCAGCTCCTGGAGCGCGGGCCCCGCACGATCACGAGCGTTGCGGCACTACACGTCCAACTCGAGGAGGTACGAAACGAAGGCTTTGCGATCGACGACGAAGAGCTGATGGAGGGCACGCGGGCCATCGCGGCACCCGTGCGAGACGAGTCCGGGGATGTGATCGCAGCTGTGGGCCTGGTCACCTACGGGAGGGTGATCGAGGTCGACGAGCTCGTCGACCGGTTTGCAGGAGCGATCCTCACGACGGCCGGACGGATCTCCCGGCAAATAGGGTGGCGCGGGGATGGCGAGTAGGCGGGTCGGGGGGCCAGGATGGCCCGGCGGCCGGCCCGGAACCGGGTCGATTTTGTTCACCGGCACGGGACAGCCAGGCATCGGTCACCGATTCCACGCGCCGCATCGTGTATAGGCTTGTCTCTCCCGTACCCGAGCGAGGACGTAACCGTGACCGACTTCCTTGACGTGACGCGCCGAGAGATCACCGATCGCCTGAAGGAGCTCAAGCCGCTGGTGGAGGAGTTCAACCGTCTCGAGGCGGCGGCGACCGCCCTGGCGAGCGCACTCGGTTCGGCTGCCTCCGACGCCGGACACGCCGTCGTCGGCCGCCGCGGGCCCGGACGTCCGCGCGGGTCGAGCAGCCGAAAAAAAGCCACAGCTACAGCTACAGCGGCCGCGCCGAAAGCGGCCCGCAAACCTGCCGGTCGCCCCGCCAAACGCCGCGCCGGCAGGCGCAAAGGCAGCGGCACGCGCGCCGCGGAAGCGCTCTCCCTCGTGCAGGGTCAGCCGGGCATCACGATCCCCGAACTGGCCGCGAAGATGGGGATCAATCAGAACTACCTGTACAGGGTGCTGCCCGGACTGCAGAAGGAAGGGAAGATTCGCAAGGACGGTCGGGGGTGGCATGCGAAGGCGACGTGACCACCTGCCGCTGGGCGGCAGTCCCCGAGGCGCCGCCGGTATCGTTGGCCCGTGCCCGAGTTCCCCCTGCTGCTCGACGCACCTGACCGACACTGGGCGCAGCACGTCGAGAGCCTGATCCAGAAAGCCCTTGGCGAGCGGGGCTCCGTCACATTGGGACTGCCGGGCGAGCGGCTCCCCAGCGCTCCCGGCGCTCCTCGGTACGTCGTGACCGGGCTCGCAGTCTGCGACGAGCCGGAAGAGGAGATGCTCGCGGCGATCAGGACCGCGCTGGTTGACTACGAGGTTGAAGAGCGCCCCGCGCCGATGGCGAGCACGAAGATCGTGGTGCGGCCGCGGGAGGGGTGAGGGTCCTTCAGGCGGCTGGCGCCGACTCCGAGGCGTCGGCGAGGCCGGTGAGCTGTTCATGCCAGAACAAGGCGATGTCGGGATCCTCCCCGACCTTTAACCGTCGGCGCATCCGCCGCAGGTTCGCCGCGCGCGTCAGGAAGAAGTCGGTGGTGTCGACGCCGTCGAGCTGAGATTCGACAGTGTGGCCGATCGCCTCGCTTGCCATGTACTCGGCGAACGGCAGCACCGCGGTCACGGTCGCCTCTGCGAGCGGGCCGCCGTGCATCAAGGCATTGCGCGTACGTGAGCGGCGCCTCTCGTTCGCGAGAGCCGCGGTGCAAAGGTCATCGAACCATTTCGCCGCCGCCGGGCCCGAGGAGAGACGATGAGCCGTCTCGTCGATGCGTCGATAGACATCGCCGTCGGACTGCACGTGTTCGCGTAGCCAGACGAGGTTGCGGATCAGGCCGCCCAGATCGACGCTGAAGCGCCCGCCTTGAGCATCCTTAAAGCCAAGGTCTGGATGATCGATGATCTCCCTCCAAGCCGCATACTCGGCTGTGTCGGCGGGAAAGTGACTGCGAATGTCGCTATGCCTGATTTCTTGAGCAATACCAAGCAAAGTGTTGTGCATGCGCCCGTATGCCCACGAAGGGATGAGGTGCTTCTCGACGAACCGCTGCGGCTTCGCGACGCCTGCCCACGAGCTGACTCTCTCAATTACGCGGTCGCAGAGCACGAGCCGGGAAGGCGGCGGCGAGGAGCGAGCATCGCGCAACCACGTCAGCAGCTCCGCCGCCGCGGCCATCGGCCCCTCAACCACTGGCAGGTGGGCTGCGAGCTTCCCGCGATTGGCAAGCAGAACCTCGGCCGTTGGGTCTCGCCGTATCCCCACACGCTCGGTGATGGTCGGTGACTCGACCGGCGGCGCAGAGAACGTCGACTCACCGCACGCTCCGTCGTGGAAGGTCACGTATGACGTGTCGAGCTGCCATAGCGACGGCTCGGCACCGTAGAGGGCACCGAGCGCGCTCAACGTCGCGACGGTTCGTCGTGCCCGTGGCAAAGCCTCGGCAAGCAGGACGTCGTGCAGCTCAACGCGAGCGAAGGCATCGACCATGTCGTTGGCAGTTTGCTCTGTGTCTTTTTCCTCGTCGGCCGGCGGGACACCGCAGAGAAGCCGAAGGAGGCCTTCCTTGTCAAAGCCCACCTCGGCAGGAGCGTCGGGATGATCACTATTCGCGAGCACCGTCCGTAGCCAGGTCCCCTGGTAAAGCGTGACGGCTGAGCCAAGGTCGATCATAGTAGGACGAGGAATTGATGCAAAGAGGAGCCTCAACCACACGACAACGGTGGCTCGAGGCGGCACGGTTAGCAGACGCGCTCGGGCCCGTCGAAGCCGGTGCCAGATAGGCGCCTGCGGACGTGGTCGCTGACCGACGAGCTCCTGGGTAAGGAGATCGCGAAGCCGTGCGGCATCGTGCCCACGCCAGCGAGCGAGGGCGAGCAGCCGCCGCGCGGCCAGCTCGGCTTGGTCCGGCGACTCGCTGCGGCGGCGGAGATCGCCCCAGGCATCATCCAGCGCAGCGGAAGTGCCAAGACCCTTCTCAAGTTGACCAGCAAGAACCTTCAGTCGGCGGCGCAAGGCTGCTGCCGTGCGCAGGGCGTCGTCACCGAACGCACCGACGCATTCACGAAGATCCGCAAGCAGCTCCTCAGGGTCGCCCGCGTGGCGCACGACTGCCGGCGGATAGGCAGCGAGCGAATTGCGCACATCAGTGACCAGCGTCCTCCACGCCGTCGCCCCCCCACGATTCCACTGCCCATCATCATCCAGCCACCTCAGTAGCTCCCCCACCGCATCCGGTAAAGCCATCGCCTCGGCCCACGGAGGGTCCTCGCGCACACCATCGAGCGCTTGAAGAAGCTGGTCGACGTGACGTGTGTCTTCTCGGACTTCCGGGATTGCTAGGCCACCTGCCTGGTCAGCGAGACCCAGTGATTTCTGATCGAGGTCGACGCGCGGCATGGCAGCGAAGGGTAGTCGGCGCACGCGAGCTCGCCGACCGGCTCTAGTGACCGCGCAGTTCGCCGGAGAGGCGCCAGTAGTTGGCATAGCCACGCACCGCCCCCAGAAGCCTCTCTGCCTTCGCGGGGATGTCGGCGCCCCCCATGTCTGTGACAGCGACACCGAGTGTCTCGAAGGAGAGGCCGTAGGCCTCCTGGAAGTGCTCGAGATTTCGGCACCCACACCATGCCATACGTCTCCGCTCGCGTTCAATCGGACGTGCCGAGCGCAAGCAAATCAGCCGCAGCAGGCATAGACTTCCAGAGTGCCCCGCAAAGACCCCCCCGAGGCTCGCAAGCCTGCGGTTCGCAATGTGCTCAGCGGCGACCCGGCGGGACCGGTTGTCCAAGCGGGCTCCATTGGTGAGCTTCACCTACATGCAGGGGGACAAACGGCCACGATCCCACGGGGCCTGCTGCGTGCGCCTCGTCGGCTAATCAACCGAGAGAGCGAGCTCAGGGTTCTTGACCGGCTGAGGGAAGAGGCGGAGCATGCCTCTGGGCCGATTATGGCGGTCGTCAGTGGGATGCATGGCGTCGGCAAGACTGCTATCAGCAGTCACTGGTCGCACCTGAACCGCCGTCATTTTCGGGACGGCGACCTGTACGGAGACTTCTCCCGGCGGGCGCACGGCGGAGTCGTCGACGTGAGTGATGTTCTCGAAGGATTCCTACGTGACCTCGGAACTGCGGACGCCGCGATCCCCGCGAGCTTCGCCGAGCGCGAGCGAGCATTTCGTGCGCTGACCGCTGAGCGCAAGCTCCTGGTCTTGCTCGACGACGTTGACCAAGCGGCACAGGTCTTGGGCGTGCTTCCTTCGGGAGCGGGGAGCGTCGTGATCGTAACGAGCAACTATCACCTCGATGAGCTGCTTGCGGACGGCGCAGAGTATCTGCCGCTGCGGCCGCTGGAGCGAGATGCCTGCGTGGACCTGCTTACCAAGATGGTCGGGCCAGCTCGGATGCGCCGCGAGGGCATCCAGACCGTCGACGCGCTGATCGAGCTGTGCGGCGGGCTGCCGGTCGTGCTATGCGTCTGCGCGAGCCGTTTGGTCAAGCATCCCGAGAAGACGGTCTCGTGGGTACTTGAGGAAGTCGCGCGCCAGAAGCGCACGATCCGGGCGTTGTCCGGTCCTGGTGCGTTTGCGGCCGACGCGACGTTTGACTTCGCCTACGGCGACTTGGATCCGCCGGCAGCTCTGATGTACCGGCGCCTGAGTCTCCATCAAGGTCATGATCTAGGCATCGCTGCCGCTGCGACGCTCGCCGGCGGCGAGCTGGGCGAGGTCGCCCGGGCACTTGAGGTGCTCTTCGACGCGCACCTGCTGGAAAGCCCACAGACGGACAGGTACCACTTCCACACGTTGGTACATGACCACGCGCTTGGCTGCGCGGAAGCGTGCGAGGATCAGAGCATTCTAGAAGACGCGATGCGTCGCCTGGTGGACTGGTACTGCACGGGCGTGCGCAACGCTGACCGGGCGATCGTGCGCGATCGACTGCGTCTGATCGATGATGACGCCGTGTCGAGCGCTTACGCACCGGGGTTCGCGAATGCCACAGAGGCCCTTCAGTGGTTCGACGGCGAGCGGGGGAACTTGATGGCGGTGATGCATGCTGCGGCAGACCGTGAGTGGGATGAGCAGGTGTGGCTGATCGCAGAGGCGCTGTGGCCGCTCTGTTACAACCACCGCTACTTCGCGGAGTGGATCGACTCGCACAGGACGGGAATCACCGCGGCGCTGAGGATGGGTGACCTCGCGGCCGAGGCGCGCCTGCGCTCACAGCTGGCGCGTGCCTACGCTGAGCAGGGCGAGCACGATCACGCGAGCGAACAGATGACGCTCGCGAAAGTCGCCGCGGAGGTCTGTGGAAACCCGATGCTGCAAGCGTCTGTCGAGGAGTGCGGCGGCATGTGTTCGCTCTCAGCGGGAGACGCGCAGTCGAGCCTTGAGGCGTTCAGGCACGCGAGGGCTATGTTCGTGGCATGCGCCAGCGTGCGCGGCACCGCGATCCAGGATTACCACATAGGCAAAGCGCTTCTGGAGCTTGGCGAGTACGAGCGTGCGCTCGAGCCGCTGGCCCAGGCGACCGACGCGCTGACTGGCGGCGAGGATGACATTACGGTCGGGCGCGTTCTTCTGAGACGTGGTGAAGCTCTGGTGGCGCTTGGCGACATGAACGGAGCAAAGGAAGCTTTGGCACGCGTCGTCGCGATTATGGTCGGGCGGGAAATCTGGCTTGAGCAGGGGGAAGCGCTAGCCCAGATCTTGCAGTAAGCCCTCTCGTCTGAGCCGGCCTGGCGTGCTGGTTCCGCCGCCTGAGCGGGGAAAATGCGGGTGTCGAAGTCCACATTC
>JADGPP010000103.1 GCA_017882375.1 Solirubrobacteraceae bacterium
CTCCGGTGGGTACTTTCTCGGTCTTGGCATGACGGGAGGGTCTCCTCTCTCGCGGACGAATCCACGAAACGGGGCCTCCGTCAAAGTCGGCCTGGCTCACCCTCCGTTTGGAGGGCTTTCCTGCATAGCGGGGGCGGGATTCGAACCCGCGACCTTCGGGTTATGAGGTCGCCCCAGGGGGGTTAGGTGGGGCCGAATAGCCCGTGTTTGCTGGGATTAGCTCAGGCTCGATGGAGTCGGATTTGCTCAAAACGGAACCCTGAATGGAACCTCGGCGCGCCGTCAGCTGGCGTGCCGGGCAACCAGCATCTCCGCATATTCGACATGCTCAGGACTCGGCGACAACGCGTCCCTCGCGGAGAGCGCGATCCACCATCGCGCCCCGCACTCCTCAGGCCGTGAGGTCGGCGAGCAGCTCCTCGAGAACAAGCTCCTCCTCGATACGTCGTCCAGCGCGGCGCATCGTCTCACCGAGGCGCGGATCCCAACTCGCGGGCACCGGGACGCCGATGAGCGGCTGAGGCGATGTTACGGAGTCTGCTGCGCGTATGTATGCCTCGGTGTCGAACTGCCACGGGACGAGCGGCAGCCGGGCGTGCAGCACGTTGCCAATGCGCACCCCACCCCAGTCGAAGTCGCCGTGATGGGCCAGCCGCGCGCCGGCTGCCACGAGTGCGCGCAGGAGCAGCATGGTGGCGGCGCCCGGCTGACCGCTAGTGCACACCAGCGGCGGGCACCCCGCCCCAAAACGGTCGGCGGCGAGCGCCACGATCACGGGGTTCTCGCAGATGTGCACCGTCTGCCCCGCGAGGCTGCCGTCGGATGCAGCCGCCCACCCCGGCGGATCGCGTACGAGCTGACGCAGCGTCAGCCACACAGGTTGCCCGGTTCCCCGCGCAACCTGCAGGATCCGGCCTGACCCTGTCTCCTCCTCACCGGGCAGCCCGAGCGTGAGCACAACGCTGGAAAGCTCGTCGCAGAGCAATCCGGCTGCGGCCCACGCCTCGCGACGCGACTCCGCCGGAGACTCGTCGGGACCCGCGGCCTGGAGACCGATCGAAGATCGGCCAGCGAGCGCCCGGGCGGCGCCGAGCGCGAGCGTGGCGAGCGGCTCGCCGTCGTCGAGCGCGTGGGCGCCACCGGCGAGGCGCGCGGCGAAGCGGCCCAGCGGCTCACCGTCGGCAGGCAGCGCGGCGAGCACCATCGCGAGCCGCTCGAGCAGCGTGCGAGTCTCCGCAGGGTCGGGCTGCAAGCGCTTGACCACGCCCGAGCCGCGTAGCCAGGCCAGCCAGCTCGCCAACTCCTCACATCCCTCAGCCCCCGCCTCCACACGCCTGCCAACCAGCTCATCCAGCGGCGCGAACGCCCGCTCCCAGGCAAGCTGCTCAGCGGCGCTCGCCTCGGCGCGCACGACCACGGGCCCCGTGAGCGCGACAACCGCGGCTGCGAGCCCGTCCGGACAAGCACGCGAGCGACGCACCAACTCGTCCAGCGCGCGCAGCGACACGCTGAGCGCACGCCCCGCACGCGGTCGCCGGCCGAGCAGTCGCTGCACCGCTTGGCGCTGAGCGGCAGAGGCATCCGCGAGTGTGACACTGCCTTCGAGCGGCTGACCGAGCTCGAGCCGCCGGCGCACCCGCGCGAGCAGCCATTCGAGCTCGGGGTCGCCGAGCAGCCGGCCGAGCCGCTCGACGTCGGCCGCGGAGCGGCTCAGTCGCTCTCGCTCGACGTCTCCCACAGACCATCCCCATCGAGCGGCTGGGCATCGCCGGAACCGGCCGCCACCGATGCGACGGCCGCCACAGGGCGCTCCACGCGCGCACGTGTCGCCCCGTCCCACTCCCAATGGCTGACGAGCACCGCCGGGACGTCGTCAACCCGCGCCAGCTGTGCGATCGCCAGCCCCGGGACCTCGCGGTAGCAGCCCCACTCGCGCTCGCTGGTCATGACGACGTCGAGATCGAACGCCGTGAGCAGGCCGAGGCACTTGGCGCGCGCGTCGTCGTCGACGCCGGCGAACGCCTCGTCGAGCATCACCATGCGCGGTGCATGGACATTGCCCGCCGAGGCGTAGTAGGAGGACGCCGCGGCGAACAGCGGCACGCTCGCCGTCAGCACCCGCTCACCGCCCGAGGCCGGGCCTGTCGCCGTGCGCCAGCGACCGCCCTGGTGTCGCTCGATGGCAAAACGGTGCCATGCGCGATAGTCGAGCGCCTCGGTGAGGTGCTCGATCCAGGTACCCGCCACGTCGCGCGAGCGCACCTCCTGGATCTGCGCCTGCAGGAAGGCTCCGACCGCCGCGCGGTCCTCCTCCGACCACGCATCGGCGGCTTGGCGCAGGAGGCGCTCGCGCGCCTGGAGGAGTCCCTGCGGGCCGTCCTCGACGACGCGCCAGCGCAGTCGCAGCCGCATGCCTGTGCTTGTCGGGCGCTCGGCCAGCTCGGTGTTGGTGGCGGCGACTTGATGCTCGGCATCGGAGATCAGTTCCTGCAGCGTGCTGGCGACCTCGTTCACCAGGTGGTTCTCGAGGATCTCGCGCTCGCGCTCGTCGAGCAGCCGCTGACGATCGGCGACCTCCTCGGCGAGCGCGCCCGCCAGCTCGGGCACCGTCGTCGAGCGGCCGCGGAAGACAACCTCGACGGTGATCCCCTCCTCCTGCATGGCCGCCGAGGCGTTGTTGCCGTGGCGGCGCAGCGCATCGTGCAGCGTGCCGAGCTCGTCGGTCACCCGCCGCTGAGCGCGCTGCCACGCGGGCTCGTCCTCGGCGGCGTCGGCGAGCGCCTGCTCGAGCTGGCGCGCGAGGCGCAACGCGGCCGTCACGCCCCACTCCTGCTCGCCCTCCGGGAGCTCGACCTTGCCCAGCGCAACCTTGATCAGACCGGTGCCGGCAAAGCGCCGCAGTGTGTCGACGTCGGCCCGGCGCTGCTCGGTCGCCTGCTCGAGCTCCACCGCGAGCTGCTGGCGCCGGCCGTCTTCCCTGCCCTCCTCGCGCTGGGCCTGCGAGCGCCGCGCGTCGGCCTCGCGCCGCCCGCGCTCGTTCTCGCGCAGAGCGCTCGCGACACCGGCGAGCCGCTGCTGCAGCTCCGCGACAGCCGCGCCAACCGTCTGAGCGAGCGTCTCGTGACGCTCCTTGCGCTCGGCTGCCTCGCGCCCGGCTGCCTGGAGACGCTCGCTGTGGTCGGCGAGCTCTCGCGCCGCGGTTTCGACATCCTTGCCGGCCTCCGTGGCGGCACCGCGCGCGTGATCGAGCGCAACGCAGGCTGGCCACAGAGCGGCGAGCGCGACACGAAACGCCTGCACGCCGGCGCGCATGACATCGAGCTGCGTGTCCTCGTAGGGCAGGCTGAGCTCCTCGGCGCTGTCGCGTGCCGCGCGCTCTGCCCCCGCCCTGTCCGCCTCCGCCCGCGCCAGGCGCGCCGCCACAGCCGCGATGCGCTCGGCGAGCCGCGCCTGCTCGGCGTCCAGGCCGGCGAGCGCGCTGTGCGCATCGTGCAGGGCCTCGTCGGTTGGCATGCCCCGCAACTGCTCCTCCAGCTCCGCACGGCGCTCGCCGAGACGCTGGCGATCGCCGGCCAGCTGATCGAGACGCCGGTGCGCCTGTTCGCGTTGCTCCTGCAGCTCGGCCAGCCGTGCGCGCCGCGTCACCTCGCGGGCGCCGCGACCGATGAACGCCGCTGCCGGCTTGCGCCAGGAGCCGCGCAGAACGCCGTTGCGAAACTCGCCCTCCGGCGTGACCCAGACCGTGCCGTCATCCTGCGCCAGAGCGACCGCGGCGAGCACGCTACGCACAGCCTCCACCTGCACGTGTCCCGCGCGGGGGTCGTCACGGTCGATCGCGGGCTCGAGCACATCGTGCAGGCGCGAACCATCAGCTGGGTCTCGCGCATCGGGCGTCAGCAGCACGTCCTGGGTGCCGGGCGCGAGCAGCTCGCCGTCGGGGCTCACCCACGCGTCGAGGATCCCGGACGCCTCCAGCGCGGCCTCTATCCCGGCCCGCTGCTCCTCCGGCACGCTGGAGCGGAAGTCGACAAGTAGCCACAGCGGCGCGCCGGCGCGCTCCTCGCGGGCGGAGGGGTCGCGCGTGTGCGGGACGGGCGGCGTCTCGTACTCGCCGGCCTGCAGCCGCTCGATCGACGCGTCGAGCTCGCCGGCGAGCTGGCGAACCTCGCGCTCCTCCACGTCGAGCCCCGCCTCCAAGCGTGCCAGCGCGGCGCTCGCGTCACGGCCCGCCGCGGCGAGCGCCGTGGCGAGCGGGCTGAGACCGTCGAGCGTCTCGACCCACAGCTCGAGCGCCGCGAGCACCTCCGCGGGGTCGGCGAGCGTCAGCGCGCTGGCTGCCTCCACGTACACGCGGGCCGCGCGAACCAGCTCGCGGCCGATCTCGGCCAGCAGCTCCGCCGCCTGTGCGCGCCGCTCGGCGAGCATCGCGGCCTCGCTCGCAAGCTCCTCGTGGCGCTCGCGTGCGTCGATCAGCGCACGCTGGCGATCGGCGACCGCCGCGAGCAGCGTCCCCAGGTGATCGATCGCCCGCTGCTGGCGAGCGACGAGCTCCTCGGCACGACGACGCAGCTCCGTCACGTCCGTCACGTCCGTCTCGATCACGCGATCCACGCGCTCGGTGAACACGTCGGCGATGCCCGCCGCCTGCGCCTGCTCGACGGCCGCGGAGCGGGCCTGCGCCAGCTCCTCATCCGTCCCCGCTCTGCGCGCGTGCGCATCGGCGAGGCGCCCCTGTTGCTGATCGAGCCGCTCGACACCGCGATCGTGCACCGCCCGGGCCTGGCTGGCGCGCTCGGCGGCCCGGCGAGCCTCCTCGGCGGCGCGCTCGAGCTCGCGGGCGCTGCGTGCCTCGGGACTCTCGCGCAGCGCTTGCTCGCGGGCGCGCAGGCGCTCCTCCTCGGAACGCAGCGCGGCGAGCGCCGCCTCGGCGTCGTGGAGCTCGGCGCGCGCCTTCTGATGAGCGGCCTCGGCGTCGGCGAGATCGCGACTGACGCGGTCGAAGGCGGTCTGCGCCTGGCGCGGCAGCGCAGCGCGACGGCGGCACGCGATCCGCGCGTAGTGGCGGTAGGTGTCGAGGTAGCCCTCGGCGGCTTCGCACGCCTCGACCATCGCTGTGAGCTGGTCGCGGTCCTCCTCAAGCCCGCGGAAGGCCTCCGCGACGTCGGCGATCAGCGCCTGGTCGAGCGGTGGCAGCGCGCCGGTGAGCGCATCCGACAGGGCGCGCTCGTTCGGGCGCTTGGAGAGCTGTGGCGCACGAATCTTGATCAGCAGGTCGATCAGCGCGTCGTAGCGCTGCTCGCCGAGGCCGAACAGCGCCTCGTCGACCGCGCGCCGGTAGGCACGTGCGGTGCGGTGCACCACGCCGCACGCGCCGAGCGCCTCCTCCAGCCGCTCGCGGGTCAGCGCGATGCGCGCCCCGTCGACGAGCGCGAGCTCCTCGCCGACGCGCTGGTCGCTGAGGAAGAACCAGTGCGAAGCGATGCCGCGACCGCTGACCGCCTTCAGGCCGCATCCGAGCGTGCAGAACAGCGTGTTGCCGTCCGCGTCGAGACGGCCGAGCTCGAGCCATGTATATCCGAGCCGCTCGTCGTTGGGGTGCTCGCCGCCGAGCAGCAGGTTCCAGTCCATGCGCTTCTTCGGATCGGCGTCCGGCTCGACGCGGTGAGGGGACAGCTCGCCGTCGAGCAGGAACGGAAGCGTGAGCGCGAGCACCTTGGACTTGCCGGTGCCGTTGTTGCCGCGCAGCAGCAGCCGGCCGTCGCGGAAGCGAAACTCCTCCTGGTCGTAGTAGAAGACGTCCACCAGCCCCGCGCGCAGCGGTTGCCAGCGCTCGCGCTCGGGCTGCGGGAGCGGACGGGCGCTCACGCCCCCAGCTCCAGCTGGGAGCGTGACTCGGCAATCGTCGGCACCGCGAGCGCGTAGCGGGCGAGCGCGGGCAACGGCCTGACGCCGTCCGGCCCGCGTCGTATGAGCCGTAGCGCCACGAGCCGCTCGAGCGCCGTGTCGACGAGCGCAACCTCCGCGCCGGGCTCGCGCGCGCTGCGACGCCAGTACGCGCGGTGCTCCTCGGCCAGCCGCTTTACGAGCCGGTGCAGCTCGGCCTCTGCGATCTCGTCCGCCTGCCGCGCGAGATGCTCGGCCAGCAGCAGCGTGACGTGGCCGTCGGTGCCCACGTCCGGCATCCGCACATCAGTCAGGTCGTCGTCGGCGTCGACCATCGCGATCCCCTCGGCGCGAACCTCGGCCACGAGCCCGGTCAGCTCGGAGATGCGCCGCGTGAGTGCACCCCGCTGACCCGTCAGGTAGGCGGCCTGCGCGGGGTCGAGCTCGTCGTTGTAGAGAACCGGATCATCGAGCAGGCGTCGCGTGAGGTGATGGCGCAGAGCGCGGGTGCGCAGATCCTCGGCTTCCGGCAGCGGATCGGCGCCAAGCTGGGAGAGCCGCTCGTCAAAGTCCTCAGCGGCGATCGTCGAGGGCCCGCGCGACGCCGCGAGGACCACCCCGAGCACGCGTCGTTCGACGTCGTAGAGGGCATCGCCGGCGTCGCGCACGAACGCCTCCTCGTCGCCGGCCACGCGGGCGAGCACGCCGAGCTCGAGCAGCAGCCGCACGACCGCCACGAGGTCCGCGCGCTCCTCACGTCCATTGAGCCCGAACACGACACCCGCCCGCGCGAGCCGCTCGTCGGCGGCCGCCAGGATCACACCTTCGGCCAGGCGCCCGAGGGTGATCTGCGCATCGGAGCGCTCGAGCACCGACAGGGCGAGGCACGTGAGCACATAACGTCGGCGGCTGAACGGCACCCGCGAGCGCGCGTCGCGCGCGGGATGCGTCGGGTCGTCGGTCGTGGGTGCGAGCTTGACCAGTCTCGCCACCTCGCTGTCGACGATCAACCGCCAGCCTGTGTTCGCGTCGAACCACGAGCGCAGCTCACCGGCGTGACGGCGGACGAGGCGGAAGTCCTCAGCCTCGGCGCCGCCTGCGCGCAGCATCGGTCGGCGCAGCAACGCGCGGGCCGCCCGTCGCAGCTCCGCCGATCGCGCGTGGTCGAGCACGCTCTCGAGCGCGTGACTCACGCCGGGACCGCCTGGGGACTCGCCGGGCGCTCCGCGCCCGCAGCGCGGGAGGGGTCAAGCGTCACTGCACTCGCGCCATTCGGACATGGGTTCAGGTCGGCGATCTCGATCACATGATCGGGTCCGCGAAAGATGCCGGCGGGAGTGCGAATCTCGATCAGCTCAGCGTCCGCGAGCGCGACCAGCCGGATGCGCAGGGTGCCGTCGGCGGTCGTGGTGGCAACCTCTCGCTGGCCCGATCGGCGGGCGGAGAGGGCGTCGCCCAACAGCGCCAGGAACAGGCCAAAGGTATCCCGATCGAGCTCTCCCAGCTCGCCGAGGTTGGTCGGCCTGCCGGTGGCGAGGCGGGCGCGCGCGGCGACCGTCTGCTCGGTCTGCCGCGCGGCGAGCTCGGCCAGCAGGCGACGGGCGTCCTCGCGGTCGGCTACACGGTTGGGGTGGCCGCGGCGCTCGTAGCTGCCGGTGCGCCGCAGCCGGGGACTGATGTGCAGCGGCGGCGCCTGCATCCAGGACGTCGACACCGGCACGGGCTGCTCCTCACGCGCCTGGCGCGTGTCACCGTCGAGGACGAGGTGCCGCGATCCGTATACGCCGAACGCGGTGCGCCACAGCCGGTGCAGAGCGGCGTCGTCGGGCGCCTCGGCGAACCACTGCGCGAGCGCACGGAAGTCGGCCGAGCGGTCAGAACGTCCGGAGCGACGCTCGTTGAGCGTCGCCACCACCGTCAGCAGATCGGGGATCGCCTGCCGCGCCCGGCTCCGCAGCAGCTTGGCCTGACTCGGGTGGCCCGGCTGAGAGACAAACCATTGCCGCAGCCCCCGCCAGCGCTCCTCCCAGGCCGCCTCCTCGACGAGATAGGCCACCTCCCGAGGGTCCTCGCCAGCGGCTTCGTCATCCCCGCCGCCCGGCGCGGCGTCCTCGGCATCGCGGCGCGCAACGATGCCGAGCAGGCGCGACACGTCCGCCTGCTCGAGCTCGCCGAGCAGCCCGGAGATCTCCCCACCCACGGTGACGAGATCCTTGATGAAGCGCTCCAGATAATCGACGAGGTGATCCTTGTAGGCGCGGAAAGCGTCCACGTCGGCGTCGTAGAGGTCGATTGTGCGCTGCAGCGACCCCATGAACGCCTGGGCGTTGTCGGCGAGGTCGGTGAAGCGCGCGACGAGGTCGCGCAACAGCAGCCCCGCACTTCCGGGATCAGGCTGAACCTGGACGGCGAGCTCGCGCAGCGCCCGCAGCTGGGTCACTATGTCCGCCAACGCCACCGCCTGCAAAGCACCACGCCGTCCGAGCTGCTCGTCGTACACGGCAAGCGCCCGCTCCGCGGCCTCGCCCGGGTGGGTCAGCTGATAGAGAAAGCGCGCGCGGTGGAAGTCCTCGACCGTGGTGACCCGGCTCGTATCGGGATCGGCGCGCAGGTTGCCCCACTCCACGAGCCGCCCGAGCGCGTCAGCGACCGCCTCGACAGGGACGTGCCCATCGCAATCGGCGCGGGCGAGAGCTTCGTGGAGGTCCTCGGTGCGCAGATGCACCACGAAGCGCCGCTTCGCGGCGACAAACTCCCCCATCACCCGTCTATACAACGCGACGTTCGGTGTCGCGAGGTGGGCGAACGGTCTAAATCCGGAAGGCTCCACACTCAAGCACGTTAGCCTCCGGAGTGGACCGGCATGCGCAGCGCCGGAGATCGCCTCGATCGGAGGCACGAAGAGCAGTCTTCCGGGAACGAGATGGCTGCTTCAGTGAGCCTATGGCAAAGCCGAAGCTCACGGTCGTGTGCGCGCCAACGTGTGCGCCAACCTGGATCGACGAGCTCGCTCCGGGTCCCGCGCCCCGCTGCTCAGACAGACGGCTCGGCGATCCACGACGTGCCGACACCGAGCAGCCTGCCAAGACGCTCGAAGTGGCGGTCGAAGTGCAGCACGTCCAGCCCCGAGGTCTGCGCCGCCACGGCGACTGTCAGGTCAGTGAGCGGCACGCGGTGGGCTCCGTGAGAGCCGGTGCTCGCGAGCTCGCGCATCGCCGACAGCACGCCCAGCTGGACAGTGCGATCGACCGCGATCTCGCGCAGACCCTCAAGCGTACGGTCGACAGCCGCGATTCCCTCCGGGCCG
>JADGPP010000015.1 GCA_017882375.1 Solirubrobacteraceae bacterium
CAAACCGATCCCGATGCTGCTGCCGGGCGTGACCGACGGCCGCTTCTTCAGCCGGCTGGGCATCCAGACCTATGGCTTCCTGCCGATGCAGCTGTCGCCCGAGCTGCCGTTCATGCAGCTGATCCACGCCGAGAACGAGCGGCTGCCCGCCGACGCCGTCGAGTTCGGCACGACCGCGATCGGGCGGGTGCTCGAGCGTTTCTAGCGCGGAGGCGGTTGTGATGACAGGGCGACCTCGGACGTAGTTTGGGTAGTGGGCGCGGCGGCAACTCCGCGGTGGAAGTCACCGTGCTCGGCGACGCGCACGCCGGCGGCGAGCAGTCGACGTTGGGCAAGGCGCTGCACGACGCCAGCGACTTACTGAAGGTCGCACTTGCCGTGCTGATCGTCGCGCTGGCCGTGCTCGTGCCGCTGGCGATCCTCGCCGCGCTCGTGCTGCTCGGCTGGCGTGCCTCGCGGCGTCGCCTACGCGAGCGCGCGCTGTCCTAGCGTCCTAGCTTCCGCGCCAGGCAACCGTCACCGCGCAACGAGCGGCCGCGCGCACGAACATCGTGGAGCGTCAGCGGAACTCATAAGAAAAACTGGCTGCGCGGCCAGTATGATTCTGGCGCATTCCGCATCGGCGAACTGGAGGTCTGATGGCAACGGTTGGGCGCGACATCGACAGCGTGGAACTCACCGAGCGCGAGCTGTGGCTCGACGGGCCGCCGCTGGAGGTCTTCAAGCAGATGCGCAGCCAGTGCCCGGTGCACTGGACCGAGAGCTTTCAGGAACTGCCGGATGAGGAGGGCTTCTGGTCGGTGACGACGGCCGACGACGTTCATACGGTCAGCCGCGACTGGCAGACCTACTCCTCCGAACTCGGCGGCGTGGTCGTCGCGGCGGCCGGCTTTCCGATCGAGCTCGCGCGCGCGATGTTCATCGGCATGGACCCGCCCAAGCACGACCGGCTGAAGGCGCTGTTCCAGCGCGGCTTCACGCCCAAGCGCATCGCCGACCACGAGGACGCGATCCGCGCGATTGCCATCAAGGTGCTCGATGGGCTGGAGGGCCGCGAGACGTGCGACCTCGTCGCCGATGTCGCCCAGCCGGTCGTCTCGCGCGTGATCGGCAGCTTCATGGGCATCTCCGAGGAGGATGACCTGATCTGGGCGAAACTGATGAACTCGACGCTCGGCGCCGGCGACCCCGATCTGAACCCCGACGGCTTCGACGGCGCGGTGCACAAAGACATCCCCGAGGTGTTCGAGCGCTGTCGCAAACTGATCGCCGAGCGCCAGCAGCACCCAACCGACGATCTGACGAGCGTGCTCGTACACGCCGAGCTCGACGGGCAGGGCCTGGAGGAACACGAGATCGTCATGGGCTTCTTCCTGCTCATGGCCGCCGGCAACGACAGCACCAAGGCGACCTACTGCAGCGGCATGCGCGCGCTGATCGAAAACCCCGAACAGATGCAGCTCCTGCTCGACGACCCGTCGCTCGTGCCCGCCGCCGTCGAGGAGTCCCTGCGCATGTTCCCCGCCTTCGCGCACTTCCGCCGCACCGCCACCTGCGATGCAGAGCTGCACGGGCAGAAGATCCGCCAGGGCGACAAGGTCGTCATGTGGTACGCATCCTCAAACCGCGACGAGACGCGCTTCGACGAACCCGACCGCTTCGAGCTGCGTCGCACAGAAGAGCATCAGGCCTTCGGCGCCGGCGGCCGCCACTTCTGCCTAGGCACCGCGCTCGCGCGACTGGAGCTGAAGATCCTCATCGAGGAGACCATCAAGCGCTTCCCCAACATCCAGATGATCGACCGCCCCAGCCACGTCGAATCGCTGTTCCTCAACCAGCTCAAGACGCTGCCCGTGCGGCTCACGCCCTAGCCGACGCTCGACTCCCGACTGCCGACTGCCGACTGCCGACTGCCGTGGGGAGTCGGCCACTCGAGGGCGGGGGTGGTGGTGCTCATTGTGCAGACTTGGTGCGCGATGGTATCTACGCGAGGCGCCAGCGTATATACGTTGGCGCACCGAGTCTGTAAAACGAGATACAGCCCGCACGCGTTCTAGCCCAAGGGCTGAGCCGCCCGCCTCTGGCGCCGTCCGGCGGCGCTATCCGCGCCCGAGCAGGCAAACGCGCGATACGCGCAGGCCGGTGGCGCCGAGGCTCACGTACTGCATCGCGCCGCCAAGCCGAACGGGTTGCCCTCGGAGTCCTTGCAGATCGCCCAGCGCTCGCCGGGGTGCACGACGCTGCCGCCGAGCGCCGGGACCTGCGCGAGCGCGCCGGCGATGTCGGGCACCTCGAAGTACGGCAGCGAGAAGGAGTCGCCGGGGCCGCGGCCGCGCGCGTGGACGCCGACCGTCGGCGCCGTGTCGCTGTCCTCGCCGCTCGTCTGCCAGCCCTCGCCCTGAGACGCCGTGCGTGGCTCAAGCGATGCGCCGAGCAGGCCGCTCCAGAAGCTGCGGGCGCGCTCGGGGTCGTCGGCCGGGAACTCGATCAGCGCGAGCGTCGAAGGCATGGCCTCACGTTAGCCCGTCTGGGCTGCCTGGCCGAGGGCGGCATGCTCTTCGGTGAAGGCTTCCTTCAGAGCGCCGGCCAGCGGCGCGGCGGCGCGCAGTGCATCCTGCGCGCCGTACCACCAGAAGTAGCCGCCGACGTAGTAGCGGAGGCCGGGGTTCAGCGCGTAGGCCCAGCTCATGATCTGCGCGGCCTTCGCGGCTGAGCCGCGGCTGGCGTGGTGGGGCAGGCCGACCTCGCCGAAGCCGAGGGCCGCGTTGGGGAACAGGACATGCAGTTGCGTCAGGTAGGCGGCGAGGTCTACGGAGCTCGGCTCGGTGTGTCGGCACTGCGTGGGGTAGTAGGAGAGAAAGACGTAGTCCAGGCCGTTGGCGACCTGCGCCGGGACGTACTGCTGAGCGAACTGCACGGGCGTCAGCTCCGCCGGACCGTCGCCGCAG
Organism: Solirubrobacteraceae bacterium; assembly: GCA_017882375.1. Taxonomy (GTDB): domain Bacteria; phylum Actinomycetota; class Thermoleophilia; order Solirubrobacterales; family Solirubrobacteraceae; genus Palsa-744. The sequence goes on from JADGPP010000015.1 coordinate 2,949, forward strand.
TTGTTCTTGGCGAAGTTGTTGGCGTAGAAGGTGAGCGCGGTCTTTGCTTCCGCGGCGGTCACCTCTTCGTATGCCGCGGTCAGCTTGGCCGAGACCGTCGCGTAGGGACCTGTCCAGTTGCCGTTGACCTCGTTGCCGATCTCCCAGATGTCGACGTTCGGTGCGAGCAGGCTGACGTAGGACCGCACGCGTTGTGCAAAGGCGACCGTCGAGATCGCCTTCTCCTCGGAGGAGTCCAGCAGCTCTCCCATCACGCCGCTGACGCCATGGATCTGGGCGAGCGCCGGCACGTAGTACTGCGCCGGCTGCTGCGCGTCGAAGTACACGCGCGTCGTCGGTCGGTATGGGAGCGTGGCGAGCGAGCCGACGATTTCTTCGAGGTGGCCGACTTCGTCGATCGTTATGCCGTAGAGAACCGGGGACGGGCCCGGACGCGTCGCGGCGCTTGGCTGTGCCGGTGAGGCGGCCACGGTCCACGCCAGCACAGTCGCCACAACGACGATCAGCCGCTGCGCTGGAGCCATCGCAAGTCGTATGCGCAATCCGCTTTTACGCCGGTCACGCCAAGGGACGGTACCCGAGCCGGCGATCGCCGCCGAATCGGCGCGAACGCATCAGTCGCGAGCAGCTTTTCCGTTAGACGACTGAACGGTCTGGCGCACCGCGTCGAGAATGTCGATCGGAATCGGCAGGACGAGCGTGGAATTGTGCTCGGTTGCCACCTCGGCCAGCGTCTGCAGCGTGCGCAGCGTGAGCGTGCCCGGCTCGCTGGCGATCACGCGGGCGGCCTGCGAAAGGCGCTCGGCCGCCTGATACTCACCTTCGGCGGCAATGATCTTGGCGCGTCGCTCGCGCTCTGCCTCGGCTTGGCGTGCCATCGCCCGCTTCATCGTGTCCGGGAGGTCGACGTCCTTCGTCTCGACCTTCACCACGTTCACGCCCCACGGCTCGGTGGCCGCGTCGATGATCTGCTTGAGCAGCTCGTTGATGGTTGCCTGATTGGCCAGGAGGTCGTCGAGCTCGTGCTGTCCGAGCGTCGCGCGGAGTGTCGTCTGCGCGATCCGCAGAACTGCGTGCTTGTAATCGCGGATCGCGACCACCGCCTTGATCGGGTCGACGACGCGGAAGAACACGGCGGCCTCGACACGTATCGTGACGTTGTCCTTCGTGATCAGATCCTGTGGCGGAATGTCAGCCGTGTCGACCTGCAGGTTCACCCATCGGGCACGCTCGACCAGCGGGATGATCAGTACGAGGCCGGGCCCGCGCGCGCCGCGCAGGCGCCCGAGACGGAAGACGACGATGCGCTGATACTCGCGAACGATGCGAATGGCGCTGGCAAGCACGATCACAACGAGAACGCCGAGAGAGATGAGCACGACGGCCAATGCGGACATGCAACGAGACTCACACGCTCGCCGGCGATTCGCATCCGTATCGGCTGCCTGCGCTCGCTTCGGATAACTACCTGCGACGGTCCGCAAGGCCGTCGCGTCTCACGTGGGCTTTCGTCGCTTCCGTGGGCGCTCGCCGCTCGCGGAAAACCCGTCGTCTCCGGCCGGACTATCCCCGATGCGCCCTTCAGGCGGCGACGTTTGACTGAGAGCATGTCCAGTGCCGAGACCCAGCAGATGCCCCACGACCTCGAGGCGGAAGTTCGCGAGCAGGCGCTCGAGCGACTGAAGAAGCGCCGCGACCTTGGTGCGCACCTCGTGTCCTACCTGATCATCAATGCGGCGCTGTGGGGCGTATGGGCGCTCACCGGCGCCGGATACGCTTGGCCGGTCTGGGTGACCGGCGGCTGGGCGATCGGACTGGCGCTGAACGCGTGGGATGTGTACGGACGGCGGCCGATCACCGAGACCGACATCCGTCGTGAGATGGATCGTCTGCGCGTAAGCGCAGACGCCCGCCGGTCCTAGCGCGCGAGCTCCCGCCGCGGACACCCTCGATCGCCGGCCTGCGCGAGCACGCGGCCGCGTGCTGGCATCAGGCCGCGTGTCCGGGCCGGCGCACGACCATCCACGGATGTGTTTACTCCAGCCGACTCGATGAGTTGTCATGTTCCAGGGACGTGCCGGGCGCCGGTCGGTGCCCGCGGTAGCAAGCCCGCGGCGCGGCCGTTGCTGCTCTGCGGCGCGCTCTTGCTCTCGCTGGCGCCGACCGCCCTCGGCCAGGTCGCGAGCAGGGCATCGACTGCCGCGAAGGCTGCCGGGGCTCGCCCGAAGCCGACGACCGTGACGGTCTCAGCCGACCGCACGCACCCGGGCGCCGCCGTCCCGCAGGGCTTTCTCGGGCTGTCGTTTGAGATGTCTGCGCTGGCGCAGATGGCGCGCTACTCCGATCGCGGCAACCTGGTGGCGATGCTGCGCTCGCTCGGGCCCGGCGTGCTGCGCTTCGGCGGCGTGTCGGCAGACACGCGGATCGCCTGGACCGACACGCGCACCCCGCGCCCGTCGTGGGCGACGAACGTAGTCGACGTGGACGACTTCCACGAGCTGGCCGCGCTGGCGTCGGCGAGCGGCTGGCACATCGTGCTGACGGTCGGCATCGTGCACTTCGAACCGACGGCGGCCGCGCGCGAGGTCGCAGCGGCGAAGGCGGCGCTCGGAGAATGGCTCTCGGCTATCGAGATCGGCAACGAGCCCAACGCCTATGCACAGCACGCGATGCGCTCGGAACCGTGGGAACTCTCCCAGTACGTGAACGAAGTCGCCGCATACCGCAGTGCTATCGAAGCCGCCGCGCCGGGCATCCCGCTGTACGGCCCGGACGTGTCGGGGTCCTCGGCGTTCGAAAGCTGGGGGCCGGGCGAGGCGGTGGCCGAGCAGCCGGCGATACTGACCGGGCATCACTACCCGCTCGGCTGCGAACAGCAGCCGCGGCCCTCGATCACGCGGCTGCTGAGCGCGCCGATCCGGCTCAAGGAGGTCGGCTCGCTGCGCCGCTACACGACGATCTCCCAGGCGGGCGGCCTGCCGTTTCGCCTGGACGAGACCAACTCGGTCTCCTGCGGAGGCGTCGCCGACATCAGCAACACGTTCGCCTCGGCGCTGTGGGCGGCCGGCTTCCTGCCGCAGGTCATGGCGTCGGGCGCCATCGGCGTGAACCTGCACGGCAATCCAACCAACTGCAGGGGCTACTCGCCGGTCTGCGCGCCCGGGCCGCTGGAGCTCTCCACGGGCGAGCTCCAGGCGCAACCAGAGTGGTACGCGCTGCTGCTCGCCAGAGAACTGATCGGGGCCCGGCCGCTGCCCACCGCGATGAAGGTCAGACCGCCGGTGGCCAACGTGCAGGCGAGCGGCTTCCTCGCGGCGGACGGCAGCCTGCGCTTCGTCGTCGTCGACTACGACCCGCTGGGTAAGCCCGACGTCGTTGTGCGCCTACGAGTGGGGACGGGGTACTCGGGGGCGAGCACGTTGTCGCTGACCGGACCTTCCCTGCACGCCTTGTCGGGTGTGGAGCTCGGGGAACGCGAAGTCGCCCCCGACGGATCGTGGAGCGCAGGGCGGTTGCCGCGCACGAGCAGCAACGGTGGTCTGGTCACGGTGAAGCTCGCTGCCGCGAGCGCGGCCTTGGTCAGCGTCTCGCCGAGCGTGAGCGCGAGCGGCTGAGCGCGCTCGGCGCCGGTTGACCGTCGGCCAGGGGGGTGAAATCGGCTGCGGCCGCGCTTGCGGTCACGAGGCGAGCCGATTGGCGAAGAACGACAGGATCTCGTCGCGGGCGGAGATCGTCGGTTGGCCGGCTTCGTCGATCAGATGGGCCGTCACGACGCTGTGCGGGCTCGCCACCACGTGCTCGAAGAACGCAGGCGTGTCAGGGTTTGCCGCGCTGTCGGGGAGCACGCGTGGGATGAAACGCTCGCCGAGCGCCTGCGAGTAGGCCGCGAAGCGCTGCGCCTTGCAGAAGCGGTCTCTCTTGAAGCGGTAGGCCATCACGGTCGACGCACGCCCGGCGGAAGGTGACGGCGCCCTCCTCGACGTCGGGCACCGCATACTTCGTCTGGGAGATAGCCAACAGCCCGACTGAGCTCTCCCCACATCCCGTTCGCTGTGGGGGTGGCGGCCGGCGCCGCGTCACACGGAACCCGCGATACGGCTATGAGCACCAACCCATCGTTGGCGCGCTCGATACTTGACAGCGGCCCAGGCGCAGCGAAGAACCGTCTTGAGGTACCCAGCCCTCGCATCTCAGCCTGACTGCCCTCGCAGCCCCGGCCGCCACCTGCACCCCGAACCACAGCCCGAAAGCACCGAGACCGACACCACCGGACTCCCGATTACCACTGCCCCACTTGACAACCACCACCCATATCAGCCGTAGAAGCGGGCGATGACCTGCAGCTGGCTGAAGACGTCGTGGGCCAGGAACAGGATCACGATCACCGCGCCGACGGCCGGTCCCCAGCGCCGGCCGGCGCCGCGCGCGCCGAGGACGAGCGCGGCGCCAAGAAGTGAAAGCAGTGGCAGCAGGTAGCGGGGTTCGGAGTACGTTCCGGCTTCTTCCGGAACCAGGTACGAACTCGCTCCGATCAGAGCCAGCAAGCCTACGGCCATGACGGCATAGACACCGAGCTCGATGAGCCGGCGCCGCAGAGTGGCTCGAACCATGATCAGCGCACGGACGGAAAGCATCGCGAGCAGCCCGGCCAGGATGAGGGCGAGCTGCTCAACCCACACCGGAAAGGACGTGTCGTTCCAGCCGTAGAACCCGACCGATCTGTCGAACCACATCTGGATCGTCGTTGAGATGCCCGGGAAGTAGTTGGTCATTCCGGGCAGCCGCGGGAGGTAGGACTGCCAGATGTAGCTGATCTCCTTGAGCACCGGCCCTCGCCCGCTGGTGATGTTGATGCCGCTGGATATCACCCCCAGGGCCGGGTGATTCGAGATCAGGTTCGACACGACGTACAGGCAGACCGGACTCGCGGCGATCCCGGCCGCGAGCGCGAGAGAGCGGCAGGCGGTGCGTCTGGAGGTTCGCGCTGCACGGATGGCGAGTACGAGCAGGCCGACGATCACGCCGGGGATCAGCCCTACGAAGTTGATCTTGGTGAGCATGCCTATTCCGATCACGACGCCGATCGCAACGGCCAGACCCGGTGTCAGCCCGCGGCGGAACCCCCTGGCGAGCAGGTAGAAGATCGCGGCCGACACGGCGTAGAGCCCCCCCTCCGGGGTCACTGCGCCGGACATGAACCCGAGCAGCGGCGCAAGCGCGATACACAGGCCTCCGACCGCCCACGCCCATGAGGCGCCGGGGAGGGCTTCGCGGACGAACAGGTAGACAAACAGAGCGGTCAGCCCCGCCATCAGCGCGGACAGCAGCCTCATTAGCTCGAGGCGGACGAGCAAGTTGCCGCCCGAGCCCAGGAGGTAGGGAATCGTTTGCAGCGCGTAGTACAGCGGCGGCTCGGAGGTGGCCACGCCGGCGTCGCTCGGCCCGGAGCGCGGCAGCGGCTGGGCGAGGTCGTGCTCCAAGCGCCGCTGTTCGGCCTGTGTGGCGATCGTGTGGCTTTCAGGGTGCCACTGGACTTCTTCCTGACGAAGGTCGTGCAGCGCGACTTCCTCCTCTTCGGAGAATGCGCCGTTGCGGGATTTGGGCAGGGTTCGGTTCTCGGCGAGCTGCTGGACGTAGGCGAAGTGGGCCGGCTCGTCTGGTACCTGAAACGGCGGAGTGATGATCGACCAGCAGGCCGCGTTCAGGAAGGCGATCAGGGCACAGATCCAGGCGGCCCTCGGAATCCGGTGCAGGACGGTGCGAATCCGACGGACGATCGTCACGCCATCTGCCGCAGGCCGCGGGCTCATCGCAGCTCCCGAAGGACCAGGAGCGAGGCGAGCGCTGCGACCGTGATCATGAGCGCAATCAAGATGAGCACGACCCAAGTTCCGCTCGGGGCGTGACCGAGGCCCATGTGACGCGCTACCGACGACGCGAGTGACCACCACGACTCGTGACCCGGGCGCAGGTATTCGAGCCGGAGCGCCACGGCGCTGTGGGTCTTGCCGCCGGCGGTGGTCGTCCGGACCACCGCGCCGTTGATCTGCAGTTCTTCGATGACCGGCCCGAACGCCAGGCAGATCTTCGCATCGGAGATCGTGCGGGGTACGCGCTTGACGGGCACGGTGACGGTTTCGTCGACCCCCCAGCCGGTTTCTCGATGGCCGCTGGTGACGAGCAGCGGACCCGATAGTGCCTTCAACGTCACTCTGGGACCTGTGTTCGCAGAGGCCGAAACGCGAATCGCGGATGTGCCTTGAGGCAGCATCCCGCCCATCTCGCACGTGCTGAAGCCCCCTTTGACGTATGCGACTTCCGGGTGCGCGGGGACCGAATTCGTTCCCACGACGATGAGTGGCGAGCGCGACAGCACGACGACCACCGCGCTGGCTAGGAGCGCCAGACCAACGGCAAGCGCTACTCGCACGCTACGCGCCGTGCGAGTAGCTGACCGAGGACCCCTAGCAGGCACGGGGGGAGACTACACGCCGTCTTGGCATGCGGTGGTGGCGGAGGCGTCTGGGCCCGACTCGGGGCGGCACTCGTGACGCTGTCGGTGTGAAACCGCATCGGGCACCTGCTCGCCCGAACCGACTCCCGCGTCGGGGCGACCCGGTATCAACGCGTGGCTGAGCGACCACACGAAGGGGGAATGCGCCTCCTCCAACAGGCACTCTTGCCCCGCCGGGCCCCAGCTTCACCACCGGATGGACTGACGACACGCTGTTGTTGCCGTCTTGTTGCTCGACTGGCCAGCCCTTGTAGCGGCCTCCCTGGTGTGGAAGCGGCCTCCCTGGTGTGGTACTGTCAACCGGCCCCAAGGGGGCTCATCCAGCAAAGGAGGGATAGATGAAGCGCATCAAGATGGTGGCGCTTGGCGTAGTGGCGATCCTCGCCTGCTGCGCACTGCTGATTGCGACGGCGGTGCAGACAGCGGGGGCCCACAAGCAGACCGCTAAGGTCGCGAATGCTGCGCAGCACTCAGCAGCTACGACAGCCAAGACGAAAAAAGAAAAATCGAAAAAAGAAAAATCCAAAAAATCCAAAAAATCCAAAAAATCTAAAAAATCTAAAAAATCCAAAAAATCTAAAAAAGGGAAATAGCCTTCGCAACAGACGAGGGTGCGGCGCGCGTGAGCACCGCCCACTCTCGTCTTTCTGGGCTGCGTCACGTCAAGTCAGCTGGCGCGACCCAGTAACAACGTCGCCCTCGGCTCGGGCAGCGAACCTCCTCACGGCTCGTCCCTTTGGCTCGCGGGCGGTATTCAGTCCGTTCGAGCCCTCGAGTCTGACCACACCAGAACGCCGGATGCGCGTCCGAGGTACTGGCCTCGGCTTATCGTCCAGTAGGCGGAAACGGGCACGCCATCCCGGGTCAGACCCGGTGGGTCGCTGCACATCTGCGGGGAAGCGGACTTCAAGCCAGCACGGCCACGAGAGACTGCTCCGTAGGCTCGCAGCTCACCGCGCTCGCTCTTGGCTCGAAGCGGCCGTGTCGCGCTCACGCGTGTATCTGCACAACCGCCATGCTGGGGCAACGGCGGCCCAAATACGGTCCCCGCCACGCCTGGGCGATCCGGTCTATTGGCCTATGGGCCCTAACGCGACAGGGATCGGCATGCCAAGCTCAGACGCGCCCCTAAATCGCCGAGCGGGTTGAGCCCGCTCCGATGAGATTTCGCTCATCTATCGCCATGCCCAGGCGGCAAGCGCTAGCTTGCGAGAGATGGGGTCTCACTCGCTTCGGCGCTCGGCGATCGCGGCGATCGCACTGGCGGTAACAGCCGCGAGTGTCGCGCTCGCCGGCGGCTCATACGCCCGGCCGGCCACCAGGTCCGAGCGCTCGGCGATCGTCGCGGCCCTGAAGGCCAACGACGGGAGCTCGGCGGGGGTCCAGGGTGTGTACGTGTCGCGCTCGGACTCCAGCCTCGCCGTGGTTTGCGTGCGCACGCCAGATGCCGGCCTGCGAGCGTTCGTGTTTCACCACACCGGGCACGCTTGGCGCTATCTGACGAGCGGCCCACCGGGCGCTGCCGGCAGCCCGACCGACCGGCACCTCGAGCGAGCGTGCCACTGAGGCCGAAGCGGCGGCGCCGAGAGCCCAGCGCTGAGAGCCCCGGCGCAGCGCTGCTGAGCTGACCGCCCCCGGAGGCAGGCTGACCGCCCCCGGGGGCAGGCAGGTGCGTCAGTTGGCGACGATCGTGAAGAAGTCGCGGCTGTAGGGCGCGAGCAGGTGGCCGGGGATCCCCAGCTGCCCCGGCATGACCGGCACGGCGGTCGGCCCACCGCCGTGGTGCACATAGAGATATCCGGCGACCCACTCGGGGTTGATGTCGAGCTCCACGGCGCGCGCGACGCCGGCGGCCGCCATCGCGCGCCCGAGCGCGGCCGGCGAGAGGCTCGCGCCGGCCGCCCACACCAGCTGCCCTTCGCCGGTGATCCCCAGCGCCGAGCGGGGAACGTCCGTTCCCCCTCCCAGCGTTCGACCCCAGCAGGCGATCACGCAGCTTGTGGCGGTGGGGGCGACTACGCCATGATCTACCAGCAGGTGGAGGTTCTGGAGCACGGAGGCGATCTTCAATCCCGGCGCCGGGACACCCTCGTGCCAAGCGGCGATCGCCGTCACCCCGTTGCGGTAGGTCACGATCGAGGCGAGGCCGGCTTGCAGCGGCACTGCGACACGCCCACCGGAGACAAAGGCGACGGATCCGTAGTCCAGTTTGAAGCCGCCGTTGAAGGCCGCGATCACGCGGTGTACCTCACTCGGGGCGATCTGGTCTCCATAGCCCCAGCCTCGGCCTTCGGGCTCGCTTGACCCGGCGTGCAGATCGAGGTGAACCAGCTGCTGGTTGAAGCGCAGCAGGGTCACACCGGACCGCTCGTCGATCCAAGTCGCAGGCGCACCGCCGACGGTGGCCACCGCGGCCCATCGCGGTCCTAGCTGGCCGGGTTCGGAGACGATCGGGGCGCCCGACGGACGCCTGCTCACGGTCGCGGCGGGCACGCGGCCAGCATGGCCGCTAGCCGATGACCGCGCGCCATGGGATGACTGTGCACCATGATGCGCCTGGGCCGCGCTTGACTGGCTGCCGCAGCCGGCTGCCCCGGCGCCCAGCGCAAGCGTCAGGAGCAGCGCGAGCGCGCGCGCGTGGCCGCGCATGACCGTCGAGCGAGGGCGGGCGGGGTCGAGCGCTCCTCGCGCGCGGCACCCGCGGCACCGGTGCTGGTGCGCAGGCAAGCCCGGCCGGCGATAAGACTGCAGCCCCACGCGCCAACTTTCGATCCGTCGCGTAAGTGCGTCCTAAAGCCGGGGTGAGAGAGGTCTCACGTCTCATTCCCGACATCGGCGCTGTCCGCTCGACTAGAGTACGGCGCCCGATCATGACCGCCAGCGAAGAGCCCCGCGGGCCGGTCGCACGGCCCGATGGTCATCGGCGCGGCGACGCCGATCGTCATCGTGCACGGCGTGAGCGAGCGCGCCGCGTGCGACTGCGACGTCGCCGCGTCGGGGGCCTGACGCTGGTGGCGGCGGGAGCGGTGGCGACGCTGCTGATCAGCGGCAGCGTCGGCGGCGGAACGGTGCCGACGCGACCCGGCCGTGCCGAGAACGCCCCACCAACGGCCAAAGCGGCGAGCACCCAGCAGCCCGCAGCCGCGCCGCAGCCTGCGCCTGCGCAGAGTCAGCGGACCTCTGCGGGATCGCTTTCGCAGACCCACGCCTATCCTTCCGCGCGAAGCGCCCAGTTCAAGTCGCTGATGGCGTCGCTGTGGGCGGGCGTCGTGCAAGGCTCGCTCACGCCGGCGCTCGCCGCGTTCTTCCCGAGGGGCGCCTATCTTCAGCTGAAGGCGATACCCTCGGCGGGCTCGGACTGGACCAACCGCCTCGTGCACGACTACGGCCTTGACATCGGCGCCGCGCACAGGCTGCTCGGTCGCGGTGCCCCGCAGGCGCGGCTCATCGCGGTCGATGTCCATGGAGGCTTCGGGCACTGGATCAGCCCGGACGTCTGTTACAACCGCGTCGGCTACTACGAGATGCCCAATGCGCGCCTGGTCTATCGCGAGTATGGACAGATCCGCTCGTTCGGCATCGCCTCGATGATCTCTTGGCGCGGCGTCTGGTACATCGTGCACCTCGGTGCGATCCTGCGCTCGAGTGATGCGGGCGTGGTCGACGAACCATCGCTCGGGCCTGGCTCGGCCGCCTACTCGGGGACCTGCTAGCCCCTGAGCGGACGGGCGCGCCCAGGCGCGGCAGGGCCTCGGAACCGTCACTCCCGCGGGCCGCGCTGCCGCTTCCTCACGGTATATGGAGTGGCTGGAGTGGCCATCGTTGCCTCCTGCGGAGTCGGGACGCTGAACTGTAAAGTCTTATACCCCCTCGTGGCTTCGATGGACGCCTCCTTCGTCGAGCCCGCGCAGCCGCAGACTTGCGCTTAGCGCGACCTGCGAGCGTCCGTTGCGCCTCGCTCGAGACGACCGGTTCGGAGGACGGGGAGGTGCCGGCGCCGACGGCACTCGTTTCCGGCGACAGCCATAGCCCGAAAATCTCGATGGGCGCGGCGGGTTTCGAACCTGCGACCTCTCGCGTGTGAAGCGTTCCGGAAAGGGCCCGAGGAAGCGCAAGAAACGGCACTAGCAAGCCAACGACGGTTCGGGTGTTCGTGCCCCGATCCGGGTAGATACCGGCGCTTCCCGGTGGATTTGGCCCACCAACCGGCTCCGGTGGGCCAAACCCAGCGGCATGATGTCGAAGCTCGGCAACCCGCTACGTGAGTGCTGGAGGGGACGCGCGCCCTTACAACCGGTGGGCGCGGGCGACCGGCCCGCCCGGCACTAGGTGTTTTGACCGAGTTTTGTAATGGTAGCTCATGATCTGTGCTACAAAACTCATCGAAAACTATGTCTGCCCAGCTTCCCATCGAGGCAGTTCGCGCGATTGAGGCGCTCGGAGAAATCGCGGCGGGCGCGAGGGCGGCGGATCTCGAGTCAGACACGCTCGACTTTAAGCGTGAGGACGCGAGCGAGGGCGAGACCGCGAGGATCCTGCTGGACGCGGCCATCTGCTTCGCAAACGCTCGCGGTGGCATCATCGTCTTGGGCATCGATGACCGACTTGCGGGCACCGATGCATTTCTTGGTGCGGCCATCGGCATTGACACGGTACGCGAGCGCATCTACTCGCTCAGTCGGCCCAACATCGTCGTGACGGTCCGAGAGCATGAGCACGAGGGCAAGCGGCTCATCCTGATCGACGTGCCCCAAGGGATGGAGATGCACTCCGATACCAAGGGCCGCTCCTCTCGTCGTCTCGGAACGGCGTGCGAACCGCTCACGATCGCTCAAGCGGCGGCTCTCCAAGACGATCGCCGTCGAATCGACTGGTCAGACCAGAAGGGCGATCTCTCCATCGAGGCTGTCTCTACGCCTGCGGTTGAGGCGGCGCGCCTGATGCTGCGGCGCTACGACGATGATCGGCGGACGCTTGCGGAGGCTTCCACCCCCGACTTGCTCCGTGAGCTCGGGGTCGTGCGAGAGGGCGACCTGCTTCGAGCCGGCGAGGTCCTGTTCTGCCAGCGCCCCGGAGTGGTCCCGATTGTCTATACGTACCGTGGCTCGCCTGGAGGCGAGGTGCGAAGCAGCTATCGCGATGTCGCTCCTGGCTTGCTCGCCTATAGGGAGGTCTTGCGGCGCATCCAGGACAACTCGGACGTGACTGAGGTGACGCTCCCCGACGGGCAGCAAGTTTCGCTCCTGGACTTTCCGCTCGTTGCCGTTCGTGAGGCGCTCAGCAATGCCATGCTGCACCGAGATCACCGGCAGCCAGAGCCGATACTCGTAGATCACTCGGCCAGCATCTTGGCCTTCGTCTCGCCTGGCCCGCTCGTCGAGGGCGTCACGCGCGAGAACATCCTGCACGTGCCCTCTAAGCCGCGCAACGCGCTGTTGTCGCGAGTAGCCCGCACGCTCGGGATCGCTGAGGAGATGAGTCGAGGAGTCGATCGCATGTACCGCGAGATGATCAGGCTGGGCAAGCGCCCTCCGGAGATCGTCGACTCGCCACCCTTCAACGTACGAGTTGAGCTGATCGGTGGTGCGCCCAACCAAGTCGTCACACGATTCATTTCGTCTCTTCCTTCCGACGCGCAAGACGACGTAGACGTCATGATCGTGCTCTTTCAGATGCTGGCGCAGCCAACATTGACAGCAGCTCAGATAGCACCCATCCTCCAGCGCACTCCCGCGGCAACGGAGGCCACGCTCCAACGCCTCGCAGACCCCCCGCTTGAGCTGATTGCTGCGTCGGACCGCCGCGGCGGGCGAGTATGGCACCTGACCGCCCAAGCGGCCACTGCCTTGCGGGCGGCGCTGGCATACCGCACTGCGACACAGGACGAGATAGACCGCAAGATCGTCGAGCACGTCAGTGCGAACGGCACGATCGATAGCAAGACGCTCCAGATCTTTTTCGACCTCGACGTGTACGCGGCGTCCTATCGGCTAAAGACCCTCCGCGGCGCTGGCGTTCTCGCCAAGCTCGGCGACCAGGAGAGAGGACCAGGTATCCGGTATGGACCGGGTTCATCGTTCCCCGGAAAAAAGAAGCGGCCCGACCAAAGCGGATAGGCGATCTCGTCGCCGGTCGTAAAAATCGTGACGCTCACGGCAACCCCAATCGGATCCCGAGCGTACTGCGACAGCAACCCCTGCCTCACCCTGAAAGACTGGTGCTACCGTTCTGCTTGGCGACGCGAGCGAAGCATCTGCGCAGCCATGCTGCGCGCGGCGCGGCTCAGTGCGCCTGGCCCGGAGGGGTCGTTGGCCGCGAATTCCGCTAGTTCTGCGCGGGTGCGCTCGCGAAGGTAGCGCGGCGCGAACAGCGCCCGGTCAAGCAAGCAGACGACGTTGTAGAAGTAGCGCCCCGAGCCCGTGTATCGGTCCAACAGGGACTTGAGTTCGTCGTCGTCATCGCGCGCGACTGCGCAAGCGACGCCGATCCGCCGGACATCGTCGATCGTGGCGCGCAGGAGCTTTTCGAGGGTCTCGTCCGACAGCTTGCAATCGAGAGCATAGAGATGGCGGGCGCCCGCCAATGCGGCCTTGGCATTCGGAGACTCGAGGAGTTTGAGCGCCGCGCCGCTGGTTCCCGGCGAGAGGAGGAGGGCGACGTGCGCGAACTCGACGCCGCCGTCTACCTCACTCAGTCGAAGCACATTCCCCACATCGTCTTGCGTTCCGATGCGCACCAGGGCACGTGCGGCGGCCTCGCGCACCTCGCGGTAATTCGAGTTGAGCCAGTCGCGCACGAGCGCCGCATCCTCGACTTCGCCATTCTGGACGATTCCTTCGAGTGCGGCGACCGCGAAGCGCCGCTCATTCCATTCGCTACCAGCAAGGAAATCGCGGATACTCTTGGCCGTCTCCGGGTCGACCTTCTGGGTCACCCCGGATGCACTCACGGTCGCGAGCTTGGGTGACTGTGCCTGCAGGCTCTCCATCACGTCTACGCCAAGGCGTTTTGTGTAGCGGACGCGCGACTCGTCGGCGAACGTCTTGAAGTGGTCGCCTAGATCCCGCCGCACAGTGTCGCGGAACTCGCCCCAGTGTTTTTCCGCTAGGACCTGATATGCGCTGGCCGACCTGATGTCGAGCCAGTCAATTGATTCGCGAAGAACCTCCACGCCGAGCCTATCGTCGAACGCTCGTCGCAGATCGTCATTGAACTTGAGCCCCTCGCGGCCGGCTAGTGTCGCATAGGCCGCAGCAATGTCGATTTGGGGATCTTCGACACCGGATAGCGCGCGGAAAGCCGCCGCCGCGACCTCGTCCTCGGCATCATCTAGCTTGGCCATGAGCGTTGGAACTGCGCGACTCCCGCGCGCCGCGAGCAAATCGATAGCAAGAATCCGAAGCCGCTCGTCGCGAGCCGTCGTCAGCCGCTCCAGGTCCTCAATGTCGGCGTCGGCCGCAGCGCCGCCCACCGCTGCGATGGTCTCCGAGTCGAGCTCAGCGTCGGCCGTGGCCGCGAGCCCGTACACGGTCGCCGACCTTTGTGCTGCGTACATGCGAATCAATCCGGCAAAGGCCGGTTGCTTCGTCGCATCGCGGCTCGCGAGCTCCGTCAGGAACGTTTCGGCGTCTGTGCCGCCGATCCGAGCTGCGAAGTCGATCATTGCATTGCGCACCGTGTCGCCCAGCCCGTCGACCTGCTTCATTAGTACGTCAAAGATGCGGGTACGGTCGACACTCACGTCCTCTCGCGCAAGCCAGGCGTCGATGGGCTCGGACCCAAGCATCTCAAACGCGCCGATGCGCGCTGCCTCTTTGTCGTCGGTGCTCGCAATAGCAAGCAGCTCAGGAGCAGCGTGTGCGGCGTCGTAGCCAAGGAGCGCCCAGCCGGGCGCTACGGAGCGGTTTGCGCACATGGTGCGCAGAACGTGGCGACGCTCCACGGAAGACAGGGCGGCGTCCGCCCGCATGGCGTACACCTGATTGAGTTGGTGCACGCCGAAGGTCTCGTTCGTGAAGTACCAGCTCTCCCAGGTGGACAGCCAGAGCGCCAAGCGAGCAAGCGGGAAACGATCGTCGCGGAACCGCTCCGGCGGAATGGGTGCTCGCTCGGCGGCTTCGGAGAGGAGCTTGCGAAGCTGGTTACCTGCCTTTTCAGAAGGTTCCCCCTCCGGCGTGGCCCGAGCCTCCTCCTCCGCTGGGGACGCGACGGGCGCGCGCTCTCTTCCCCGCTGATCGGCATCGAGCACGAGCGAGACGAGATCGCGATAGAGCTGGCCGGCAAAGTCGTAGACGTTGCGGAACTCCTTGACCAGGGCCTCTTTGAACAGGCGTTCGCGGAACGCGAGGACGGCCTTCAGCCTGTCGCCTGGGTCTGCCAGGTCCTCGGGCGTCAACCGCAGCATGTAGATGCAGATTTGGACGTCGCCATGTTCTTCGACACGTCCCACCATGCGCTCGTACTCCTCGACGAAGCCGGATGCTGCCTCCCCGGTCGGGGTCCCGAGCTGCTTTCCGAGAATGCCAATCAGCACATTGCATTCGTCGAGCTTCGGGTTGATCACGCTCTGCGGCCGTCCGAAGCTTGGAGGTATGTCCTCCCATCCGATCGGGTCGAATTCAATCCCGCGTGGACTCGCGATCTTTAGCCGGATCTGCTCGAATTGGTCGCGCGCCGCCCGGCGGTACTCGTCGAGTCCGCCGGGGCTAGCGAGAAAGATGCGGAAGCCGTTGGCCTGCAATGAGGTGAAGATAGCCGGACGGACACCGCGGACCGGGCAGCAGCGATGTTTTCACACCAGTATTTGGGTTGATCCGGACCTTTGGGCAACCGCTTCACGCTGTCTAAGTCGCGCCAGATTGCGCAGGCACGCCGGGTCGGCGTCGTCTACTACAGGGCCGCCTTAACCGGGGGTCGTCGGCCGTTCTCTCGCTCGCTGCCGCAGGTGGAGTGGACGTAACCTCGTTACAGACCTGCGCTCGGAGCATCGAAACGCCATGCTTGCTTTGTGGGGTTCTTGAAGAATCGACAGCTCGAACAAGATGAGATGTGGTTCTCGGCGCCGCTGGACTATGCGGTCTGCCCGAACTGCATCGCTGACGAGGCGTTGCGTAAGGCCGCAGCCGGAAACCTAAACGCGACGGAGTGCTCCTTCTGCGGCCGGTCCGGTGAGTCGGCCATCGCAACAGATACCGACTTCGTGCTCACCTACATGTCGGAGTGCCTCCAGCGCGAGTGGTCGAGGGCTATCGACGAATACCTGTACGACTCGGAGTCGCCGACAGGCTATGCCGGGCCGTGCTACGAGACCTACGAAATCCTGGAGGTCGACGACGTCTTCGCGAACGAGCGCTTCGAAGAGTTCGTTCTGGAAGCCTTCCGAGACACGCAGTGGGCGCAAAGGGACTTCGGGGGGATAAGCGAGGGCGAGGCGCTGCGATACGGATGGACCGACCTGGCGGAGACGGTGAAGCACCGGCAACGCTTCTTCTTCTTGCTCGCCGAGGACGAGCACGACGACGGGCCGGGTTCCGTGGTGCGCTACGGACGAGAGATGCTCGATCAGCTAGGCGAGCTGATCCGCAAGTACGGCCTGATCCGCACGATTCCGGAGGGCACGCTCATCTATCGATGCCGCACACACAAATCAGACGAGAAGCCCACTACGGCCAAGGAACTTGGACCGCCGCCCCCGACGACAGCGCTGCAAAGTCGCATGAGCCCGGCTGGCATTCCGATGTTCTACGCCGCCGACGAGCCGAAGACGACCCTGGCGGAGACGATCGACGAGGAGCGTTCAGATGAGGACGCAGCGACGATCGCCACCTTCAAGCTTCGCCAGAACTGCCGTGTCGTCGACCTGCGCGAACTGTCGCCGGTACCGAGCATCTTCGAGTCAGACGTCTCTGCGACGGAACGTCGCCACGAGCTTGGTTTCCTACACGGCTTTCGCCGTGACGTCAGCGGCCCGGTGACGCGGGACGGGCGCGAGCACATCGAGTACGTGCCCACGCAAGTGGTTGCCGAGTATCTGCGCTACGTCTTCAAGGACGGCGACGGCGACGAGATTCAAGGCGTCGCGTGGGAGTCGAGCAAGCTGCCGGGCACACGCAATGTCGTCCTCTTTATGGACGCCAGTCGGTGCGTTGAGGCCGGCAAGCCGGGCGACGGGTTTTCCGAGCCCCTCATCGAGTTGGTTGACAGCGAGCCGCAGCGAGCCGGCTGATGCGGCTAGGCAGTGCGCACTGGTATTACGTACTGGCATCGAGTCAGGGACCTGTCGTTGCCGTGACGGTTTGCTCAGTCGTTCGAGATCGAGTGGCCCAATGCCGGTGGCTAGCTGTAACGTCGCGGAATCCCAGTGCACAAGCCAAGTCAGGGCGTGCAGCGAGTCTCGCGACAGCAACGCCTGGCTCAGTCCTAAGGCCGGTGTCGATGCGCTGTGGAGCTCAAAACGCACAATTTTGGCCCGCTATTTGGCCCACCGTATGAGTTGGCGCATCGCCCGGTCGCCCTCTGAACCAGCCAAGATTTGGCTTACACATGGGGAAAACCGGGCATGGGCGCGATAGGTTCCATTGGGGCGCAGATATGGCCGCAACACTGGGGATCTCAGGGGTCTTGCTATCCGATTGCTACCCAGGGGTCAGCTCTAGCGTCGGTCTTGCTACCCCGGTTCCTCGGCGAGAGCGCTCGGGAACGCCCCTAGAACGCCATCGGCGTGGGCATGTGAGGGGCGGCCGCTGGCAAGGCCATAACGGGCGGGGAGCGGGCCGAGGCGGCGTCAGAGCGCCCCAGGGAGCCGCCGACGAGCTGGGAAGCCGTCCAAGGCCGCTGGAAGGGCGGGCGGATTCCTCAAAAGCCCGTATTGACGAGGCGTGGGAAGCAAGTTGCGCCGATTTTCTACAAAACCGCCGGGGTGCGATACATAAGAGGTATGGACACAAACACTGACAGCCTCAATAGCAACAACACGAATGCCGTCAGTGTTGTCTACGAGTTGGAGCCGTGGATGACGAAGCAACAACTCTCAAATCACCTAAGCATGTCGGTGCGCTGGATTGAGATGTGCGTTCGGGATGGAATGCCGATGATGCGCTTCGGCAGTCGCCCGAGGTTCAGGGCGTCCGAGGTAGAAAATTGGATAAGCAAGCAAGCGAAAGGAACACGACAATGAGTGTCATCAAGAGGACTGGACCGAAAGGCGTCCGTTGGGGCGTGAAGATAAAGGTCAAGGGACAGCAGCGTTGGGTCGGCACGTACGACACAAAGACGGAGGCCAAGCAGGTTGAGTGCGAAGAAATGCTGCGGACGGTGCAGCCGTCAGCGAGCGACGCAACATGTGACAGCTTCCCCGAGAAGTGGCTTGAGCTTAGGCCGCGAGCGCGGGCTGTTACCAACGATCTCAATCAGGCGGCGCTCAAGAAGTTCTCCGAAGACTTCAAGGGGGTACGCCTGCTTGACGTGATGCCGATGGCAGCCGAGGAATGGGCGCTCAATAACAAATGGCGCGTGCAAGCGGTACGAGCCATGTTCAACGACGCTATCAAGATGGAATGCTGCGAGCGCAATCCCTTTGCAAATCTCGGCCACCCTAAAAGTCGTGGTCGCCGAGACATAGAAGTGCTCAAAGCCGATGAGGTGCAGCGACTGGCGGATTGCGCTGTTGAGACTTGGGGCGATGGTCTTGGCCACGAACTAAAGGCGATGATCCTGTTCGCCGCTTACACCGGGCTTCGTCGTGGGGAGTGTTCTGCGTTGGAGTGGAGCGACATCGATTTCACCGCCAAAAAGGTCACAGTCAATAAGACGGTCTCCAACGACAAGGAAATCCTGCCGCCGAAGAACAGCAAGCCTAGAAAGGTCGTGCTGCCGCCGATAGCGGAGCAAGCCTTGCGAGAAATACCGCGCCAGCTTCACCGCGACCGGGTGTTTGCGCCGCCGTCGGCAGAGTTCTATACGAAGAGCACTTGGCACTACTATTGGAACCCCATCCGCGTCAAGTTTGGGAAGCCCAAATACGCATTCCACGAGCTGCGCCATTACTGCGCTACGTGGCTTGTCTATGTGATGCGCATTAGCCCGCGTCACGCTGCGATGCAGCTCGGACATGCCGACGCGAAGCTCGTGGAAACCCTGTACGGGCATCCGAACGAGGACGATGAGTTGTCCGAGATAGAGGATGCATTGTGGCGCCCTTCGCCTGAGAACGATGTGACATCACTAGACAAGTACCGCGAGCAGCAGGGCGAGTCGGGCGAAACCGTCGGCTAGTCCTGCGAAAATGTGGGCAGTTATCTAGTTGGTTATTGACTTTGTAGCAATCCGTGTTAAAATCAAAAGGTTCTCGGAGACAGCAGATAATAGTGTTTACCCTATTGACTTTATACGCCGAATCAGGTATAATACAAGTATGGTAATGACGATAAGCGGAAAGCTACTCGGAGCGAGTAAACAACTACCCCGGTGTCCTGGAGATAGTAACACGCTGCTGATTGAGATGGGAGACACAAAGAGTGGCGAGAAGTTGAAGCTCGTCTGCCAGGCGACGCCAGAGATGAAGAGTCTGTTTTTGGCGGCTCAGTCGGATACCGCGCCCACCGTGACGCTCTCCGTTCAGGTAAGCCCGCTATCGCTTAAACGTCTCACTAATGGCCAAGTAGACGCGGCCGTATATAAACTGCTGGTGGTCGGACTGGTTGAGGGCCGACCGGCGGTGCGGCTGCAAGCTACGCAAGCGGCGAGACAGCCGAGGTCGGTTTAGTCGCTGGCCTGTATCAGGACCGTGGCACTGCCGTCGCCGAGGTGGCTCCGAAGCAGCTCCGCGCGGGACACCGCCACCGGGGCCGGAGCAGCGAACCTCACCACCTTCAGCTTCTGAAGCTTACGTGTCCCCGTCAGGCGGAATCCATAGTGGTTGAGGGTACGTTGCGTCTCGCGCGACAATGCCTGAGTGTCCCAACCTATGAGGTCAATTTCTCGCACACCGACATTGCCTGAGCCGAGCTGTGGATAGTTCGGCAGGTAGTACGCGAGCGGCGTCCAGTTGAAGTCGGGGGAGACGACGATTGCTCGCTCGCCGCGACCGGGCGAGACCCCGAGCGCCGACGCAGCGCCGCGATAGTCGGTGCGCTGAACCGCGGTGTCAGTGTCACCGATGACTACCAAAGCGAGGAAGAGCCCGACAAGCGCGGCTGCCGTGAGAAGGCCGATCCGGTCCATCGCGGCGTAGCCTGCCGCGAGGATGATGATGAGCGGTGCCCACACCCCGACGAGATTGCGCGCGTCCAAGTAGTCGTTCCCGGCCAGAGCCATGAGGATCGGGAAAAGTACGGCAAATGCCGCTACCGAGAGGCCAATCCAGAGTGGGCGTGGGTGAGCTGAGGGTCCGCCTTGCAGGAGAAACAATCCTCCCGCCACTACGAGGATTAGCGCGAGGGCCACGAGCCCTGCCTTACTGCTCGGCGGTGCCGCTTCGCCGAGCAGGAACCGCGTCGGAATCGCCGTGATCCGCGACGACAGGGGGGTCTGCAAGAAGCCAGCCTTCCCCTTGATCCCGTGGGCTTGTTCGAGCGCGAGTGGCATGAGCGCTAAGCCAACGACGCCTACAAATGCAACGGCAGCGCAGGCCCGGCGCCGCGCCTCTTTCTGCGCGACGAGCCAGAGAGCCTCTGGCACGACGAGGAATACCGCGAAGTAGTGGCTGGCAACTGCGAGCGCCGAGAGGATCGCCCAGCTTGCAAGCACGCGCTTCGTTGGCGTGTCGATGGCCACCATGAAGGTCGCGAACGATGCGAGGCTGAGCAGTGCGAAGAGCGAATACGCGCGGGCTTCCTGCGAGTACCAGATCAGCCAAGGACTCGCCGCGGTCAATGCCGCGGCAATCAGCGCCGCGTTGCGAGAGATCAGGCGCGTCGTGCTGAGGTAGACGAGCGGGATCATGGCGGTCCCGGCGAGTGCGGAGAGCGAGCGCAGACCAGCTTCGTTCAAGCCAAAGAGCTTCGTCCAGATCCAGGCAAGCACGTAGTAAAGCGGTGGCGTGCTCTCGGTTTCCGGGATCGTGCTGAGCATCCCCGAAAAGCCATGATGCAGGAGGGCGACCGTAACGCTCTCATCAAGATCAAAACTCTGGCTGGAGAGCGTTGCGAAGCGCAGAACTCCGCCGAGGACAACGAGAGCAACGAGGACGCCCTCTCCGCGAGCGAGCGCAGCGGCACGCGCCGGGAGGCGCGGCCCCTGCGCGATGTCTTCGGCTGCCACGTGGCTCACGATGAACACTCAGGGATCGCTCGCATGACCAGACGCAATCCTTCCCGCCAGGGCGGACGATTCAGGTCCGGCTAGGTGTCGGCTGGCGGGGCGAGTCAGTGTTCGCGGGGATGGCGTCCGCTGCTGACGATTGCCGAGCGCGCAGGGCTGGGTGCGTTCGGATCGAACGTAAGCTCTCGAGTCGGTCGCGCGATCACTGAGCATTGAGTCGCCGACGGGCACGCGATCTGTCCGAGACCGGGCCTTGACGTCGCAAGTTTCGTGCTCGCTACGTGCCCTGGAGTCGTTGGATCAAAGGTCACGAGGGCGCCTTCGCTCGTCGCGAGACAGGAGGTCGTGGAGATGCAGTTGAGCGCGTAGATCGGATCGCCGCTCGTTACCGCGACGGGGGGCGGGCTTCCGACGGCGTGTGGGTTGAATGTCAGCTCGCGGCCATGAACGTCGGTGGCGACACACTCGCTCACGGATGGACACGAGAGGCCGATAAGCGCGATGGCTGATTCAGGCGTGGGGTGATCGATCGGGTTTGGCGTAGCGAGCGCTGGCGTTAGCGGGTTGAAGGTCAAGGCGTTCTCGAACTCGGTGATCGTCGAGCACTGGCTCGTCGATGGGCACGAGACGGTCAGCTGCGCGCCAAGAGCACTGTCCAGCAACACCCTTCGCGGATGAGCGGGTGAGCTCGGCGAGAACGTGACCACGCGTCCGAGGTTGTCCACGAGCACACACTCGCTCGCTGTCAGGCATACGCCCGCTTGGGGGGTGCTGCGCTTGTCGACGACGACTCGCCTTGTCTTGCCGGGTCGGCGTGGGTTGAACGTGGCCTCGCCGCCATCCTCATCGAAGACCGTGCATTGCGTTGTCGTCGGGCAGGAGATGAAGTACGCGTTGAGCGCCGCCGGCCCGTCATGGTCGACCGTGATCGGGTCGGCGACGTGCGCAGCATGAGGATTGAACGTGACGACCCCGCCATAGAAGTCGACCGCGCTGCATTGAGTTGCCGACGGGCACGCAAGCCCCTCAAGCGATGCCTTAGCAGTCCCGGTCTGAGACTCGACGGCGCGAGCGTGTCCGACGGCGAGCGCATTCTGACACCCAAGGAGCGCAAGCGCCGCAACCACGGTCGCCACGCCTGCGCGGGGATAGGCGCGGGCCAATCTCGGTAGTGCAGGCCCGCGGCCCCGAGCGCTAGGCGCACGATTGTCTGAGCCTCTCATCGCTGGCAGCCTACCCGATTGTGCCGGGTTGCACGTGCCATACGGTCGAGCTACTATTTCGATAGTCGAAATAAGGAGACTCAATGGAACGGCGAAACGTAGAGGCGCAGGACGCGCGTGAGCATCGGGGACCGGACGCGATTGATCACGCGGTCCATTGCTTGCTCACGGTTCGGGACGAGCAGCGACCGTGGAGCGTCCACGAGATCGGCTTGGAGATCGGCGATCAGGTCGATGCCCATGACGCGATACGCCACCTTCAAGGCGCGGGCCTTGCCCACGAGCTTGGGGGCTTCGTGTGGGCGACGCGCGCCGCGCTCCTGGCCGAGGCGATGAACGACTGATGCCTTACCCGAAGCCTGACCTGACGCTCGCGATCGTCGTTCGCTCGCTGCGCGAGCAGCGCGGTGTCTCGCGGGAAGCACTCGCGGCGGAGGCGGGCATCACGACAGGCTCGCTGGCGCGGACCGAGCTTGGTTACGCGGCGCCGTCGTGGGACACGATGCAGCGGATCGCGGGCGCGCTCGGCTTGCCCGTGAGCGGGCTCATGGCGGCGGTGGAGGCTCGCCGCCGAGTGGCGGCGTAGCGATGAGCGAGGACGCGCGGAAGCTCGCAACTCTCGGCGCCGCCGTTCGCGCGATGCGCGCGGAACAACTCCTGAGCTTGGACGATCTGGCTCTCGCCGCTGCTGTTGACCCAACGCGCCTTGCGGCCTTGGAGCAGGGTCGGCTTGATCCCGACTTTGAGTTGCTGTTGCGGCTCGCCGAGGCGATGGACATTCGCGCATCCGCGTTCATCGTGGAGGCCGAAGCGCTATCGCGGAGCGACGCCCAACCCTGCCCCGTCGCCGACGCGCCGAGCGAAGCAATGGGCCGACCTGTGACGGTGCGTTGGAGAAGGCGTCGGTGGTCGTCGCCGGATAAGCGCAACCTGGAAGCCGGGCTGACGCTCACGTTTGCCGGGAGCAGGCTCGCGCGTTGCTTGACCTCGTGGCTGTGGAAGTAGCGCCGTGGCCGATTTGCTACCCAGGCGCAACGTCCTCGCTACCTTCTTGCGACCCGGAGCTTCATTTGGGTCTTCGCGCTGGTGCGTGGTCTTGCGCGGTGATGCGCCGAAAGCCCCTGCTAATCGAGCTATTCTGCGCTCATGTGCGAAGTGCTGCGTTCTAGCTTAAGCAATGGGCGCGGCGGGTTTCGAACCTGCGACCTCTCGCGTGTGAAGCGAGCGCTCTCCCACTGAGCTACGCGCCCTGAGCGCCTGAGTCTAATGGGCGCGGTCTGTCCGACGCGGCTCTGCGCGGGAGGCCATCGCGAAACCCCGGCGCCCCTCCGATACCTAGAGTGCGCGCATGCCGGCTTCACGTTCGCTCAGACCACTTGCGCTGGCCGCGATCGCCGGCGCGCTCGCCCTTGCCGGCGTCGGCTGCGCCAACGCCGGCAAGGGCGCGGCCGGGTTGTTCAGCCCGCGCACGGCGAACGCGCTGACGGTCGCCACGGCGCAGATCCCCGATCCGGGTTTCTGGGCGGGCACGTTCGCGCACCCGACGGGCGGCTTCGAGTATGGCTTGGCCAAGCAGCTCGCGGCGCGCTTGCACCTCGCGCACGTCAAGGTGATCGAAGTGCCGTTTCACGAACTCGTCCGCGGTCATCTGGGCGGCGCGGACCTGGCGCTGTCGGATATCACGATCACCGATGAACGAGCACAGCACCTGGACTTCTCGACGTCTTACCTGAGGGCGCCGCCGTCGATCGTCGTGCGGCCGGGCACGGAGGTGGCCGACGTCAACGCCGCCCGCGACTTGCACTGGGCCGTGCAGCACGACACGACGTTGAAAGTGGCGCTGGAAAGATCGATCGAACCGACGACGCAGACGCTCGTGTTCGAGCACCAGCGCGAAGTGCTGGTCGCGCTGGAAGTCGGTCGTGCCAATGCCGTGATGCTCGACCTGCCGGTCGCGCTGGCGTACGCGCACGAATCGCCGCACAAGTACGCGGTGGCAGCGCAGCTCCAGAGCGAAGCGCAGCTCGGCGTGGCGCTGCCGCAGGGCTCTGACAACGTCGAAGCCGTCGACTCGGCGATCCGCGCCCTGAAGGCCGAAGGCGAGATCGACAGGCTCGGTCATCAGTGGCTGCACGCGAACATCGAAGAAGGCGCAGCCGAAGAAGTGCCCGTGCTGAGGGCCGAGGAATGAGCCGGCGAGCGGGGTGGAAACGATGCTCGCGCTGATCGAGCTGTCCTCGCCGAAAGGCGCGCCGTGGGAGTTCCTGGTCGTGTTCGCAGTGCTGCTGCTCGGTCCGGTCCTCTTCCGCCGCGCGGGCATCCCGGGGATCATCGGCCTGCTCGTCGGCGGCTACGCGATCGGCCCGCACGGCCTGTCGCTGATCGGCGCGGGCAACAACACGCTGCCGGACCTCGGACAGCTCGGGCTGCTGTACCTGATGTTCGTCGCCGGCGTGGAGCTCGATCTCAACCTGATCAACAAGTACCGGCGCTCGACGATCTCCTTCGGCATCCTCACGTTCGCGATTCCGTTCGTCCTCGGCGCGCTTGTCGGCTTCGCACTCGGCTGGGAAACGCTCGCGGCGATCCTGCTCGGCTCACTGCTGGCCTCGCACACGCTGATCACCTACCCGGCGGTCAAAGAGGCTGGCCTGGCCTCCGACCCCGCCGTCGCCACGGCCGTCGGTTCGACCGTGCTCACCGACACGCTCGCGCTGATCGTGCTGGCGGGGGTCGCCGGCTCGGTCGCCGGCGGGCGCTCGAGCGTGGAAGTCGCCGCGCAGGTGGCCGTCGGGCTGGTCGTGCTGATCGGCTACAGCCTGTTCGTGTTGCCGCAGCTGGCCGGCTGGGCGTTTCGCTGGCTGGGCACCGAGCGCGCCGTGCGATATGTCGTAGCGATCACCGCCTTTCTGTCGGCCGCGACCGTCGCCGAGCTGTTCGGCATCGAGGGCATCGTCGGCGCGTTCTTCGCCGGCCTGGGGATGAACCGTCTGGTGCCCAACGAGGGGCAGCTGATGGACCGCATCGAGTTCTTCGGCGGCGCCGTGTTCATCCCCGTGTTCCTCGTGTCTGTCGGCTTTATCCTCAACCCGTCGGTGATGGTCAAAGGCGAAACGCTCGGCCTCGCCGGGCTGTTCATCGTCGCCTGCCTCGGCGGCAAGGCGATCGCCGCGCAGATCTCCGCGCGGCTGTTCGGCTTCTCGCGCTCGCAGGCCGGCCTCTTGTTCTCGCTCAGCGCAGCGCAAGCTGCGGCAACGCTCGCGGCGACCGTGATCGGCTTTCAACTCGGCCTGTTCAGCAGCGCGGTCGTCAACGCGGTGCTCGTGCTGATCTTCGTCAGCGTGCTCGCGTCGACGATCGTCGGCACGCGCGCGAGCGCGCGTGCGTCATCGCCCGACGGGCCGAGGCCGCTGGGCACGCGAATCGTCGTCGGACTTGGCGAGCCCGAGCTCGCGCTCGGGGCGCTGACGCTCGCCCGACGCATCGCGCGCGCCGACGGCGGAGTCGTGCACCCGCTGCTCGTCGTGCCCGAAGCGGCGCCGTTTGCGCCGCGCGAGGCGCTTGCGCGGCTCAGCGAGGTCGTCGCGGCGGCGGGCGTCGACGGGCAGGCGCTGACGATCGTCGACCGCTCGGTGCTGCACGGCGCGCTGCGCGTCGGACGCGCGCAGGAAGCGACGCTCGTGCTCGTCGCCGAGCCCGTCCCCGATGACGACGCGCAGTCCACTGCCACGCCGCTCGCCGCCGGAGCGCCGCAGCGCGCGTGGGAGCGCTCGCCGGCACCGCCCGTCGCGGTCGTGCGCGGCAACGCCGATCGCCTGGGAGTCGTGCGCGTGCGCCTCGACGACGACGAGCTCGAGTCGCCGTCGATCGCCGCCGAGATGGCGCGGCGCGTCGCGAGCGGGTCGGCGCAGCGTCTCGACGAGGACCACGCCGAGTGGTCTGAGCTGCTCGCGCCGGGCGACGTCACGTTCGTCTCCAGCGAGCTCGGCGACACGCTCGGCAAGCTACCCGGCGTCGGCGATGGGCTTGTCGTGAGCACGGTCGCCGAGTGGCTGATTCGCGAGGAGTCGGCCCGCGACACGCCGCCCGAGGTGCCGGGTGACGCGACGCTCGGCTGACGCGCTGGGCTGACGCGCGCCTTCAGCACTCCAAGTGATGACCGCGGCTAGACCTGCACGATCACCTTGCCGGTGTTGCCGCCGGTGAACAGCAGGTTGAGTGCCTCGGGCGCGTTCTCCAGGCCCTCGACGATGTGCTCGGAGGATTTGATCTTGCCTTCGGCGAGCCAGCCGGCGACCTCGGCGCGTCCTTCGTCCAGGCGGTCGAAGTAGTCGAGGATCAAGAAGCCCTCCATGCGCCCGCGCTTGATGATCAGGTTGGCGTAGTTGGCCGGCCCTTTGGCCGTGCCGCGGTCGTTGTAGCCGGAGATGGCGCCGCACAGCACGACGCGCCCGCGCAGCGCCAGCTGTGCCAGGCACGCGTCGAGGATCTCGCCGCCGACGTTGTCGAAGAACAGGTCGATGCCGTCGGGCGCGGCCTCGCGCAGGCGCGCGCCGACGTCGTCTGCCTTGTAGTCGATCGCCTCGTCAAAGCCGAGCTCGTCGACGATCCCCGCACACTTCTTCGGGCCGCCGGCGATGCCGATGACCTTCGCAGCGCCCTTGATCTTTGCGATCTGCCCGACCGTCGAGCCGGTCGCGCCGGCGGCGCCGCTGACGACCACGACGTCGCCCTCCTTGACCTTGCCGACGTCGATCAGCCCGAAGTACGCGGTCATGCCGGTGATGCCGAACAGGCTCAGCGCGAGCATCGGCGCGACGCCGTCGGGCAGCGCCTGATAGCCCGTCGCCTCGCTGGCGACGACGTACTCCTGCCAGCCGGTGAAGCCGAACAGCAGATCGCCCGGCTTGTATTTCTCGGAGTTGCTGCGCACGACCTCGACGATGCCGCCGCTGCGCACCACTTCGTCGATCGCGATCGGCGGCAGGTACCCCGGCGCGTCGTCCATCCACGTGCGGATCGTCGGGTCGATCGACAGGTAGCGTACGCGCGCCAGCGCCTCGCCGGGCCCAGGCTCGGGCGCGTCGACCTCCTCCATCCGGACGGTCTGCTCGTCGACCATCCCCGTCGGTCGCTCGGCCAGTACCAGACGGCGATTGCGCTCGGCCATTCCTGCTCCCCCTCTCGTGGATTGCTCCGCGGCGCCCAAACGGCGCCACGCGCGCCATCTTAGACAGCGGCCGCGCCCGCGGTGATCAACCGGCGGCGCTGCCGAGGCGATCGGCCTCGGCTTCTTCGCGGAGCGTTCCAACCAAAGCGGGCACTAGTACATCTGTCCATCCAACCCACAAAGTGCTTGTGTTGCTTCACACTGCGGTCTCGATCAACCAGCTGAAAAAGGCAAACTCGTCGTGAGACGAGGGCGCAAAGTCAGGGATCTCGATGAGATAGCTCGGCCGCCAGCAGACGCCACGGAGGGCTATCGTGTTTTCAGATTCCCCGCAGCGCCTGTACCGCAGCATTCAGCGCCGCTTCGCTGACCGCAGCCCGCGGCAGCGCTACCAGGATGAGAGCGGCTTCACGTTGGCGGAGCTGCTTGTCGTCGTCCTGATCATCGGCATCCTCGCAGCGATTGCGATTCCGTCCTTCATCGGCCAGAAGAGCAAGGCGATTGACGTCCAAGCAAAGCAGCTCGTGGGCACCGCGCAGATAGCCGCCGAGGCGGTCGCGAGCGAAAACGCCGGCGCATTTGAAAAGGTGACACCCGCCGAACTGCACAGGGTTGAACCGACGCTTCGCACGGCCACCAGCAATGCCGAAGCGTATCTGAGCGCCGCGACCGGCAGCAAAACCAGCTACTCGGCCACCGCCACCGCGACCGACGGCAACGAATACACGATCAGTATGAGCGCAGGTCAGATAACGCGCCAGTGCCTGAGTCCAGTCGCCAAAACAGGCTGCTCCGGGGCCGAAACAGCCACCTGGTAGCCCCCACGACCCGTCAGCTAGGAGCCGACTCGCACGGCGACGTGCGGATGCAGCCGGTCGCTGGCTTCGGAGTAGTTGCGCGCGAGCGCGTCGACTTCGGCTTGCGTGAGCGCCGTGCCGAACGCCGTGGCGCCGCCGAGCTTGTCGTAGGCGGCCAGCAGCTTCTTGCCGATCTGCGCGAGCGTGAAGTGCCCGTCGTAGATGCTCTCGATGTAGATCGGCGCGTTCTCTCTGGCAAAGCGTGCGCTCACCGGCGGGCCGGACGCGATCTGTGCGAGCTCCGCGTCGAGCAGCTTCCAGCCGCGCGCGCTCAGCAGCGCGTAGCTGCCAAACAGGCCCGCGAGCTCTGACGCCGGACCGGTGAGCGAGCGCGCCTGCGCTTCGCCGAACAGCACCGGCAGCCGCAGCCGCGTGGCCGCTTCGGTCGCCCGCTTGACCTGCCCGGCGCCGGACAGGGTGCTCGTGGTCGCCGGTAGCCCGTTGGCGATCAGCGGCCACGCCGACTTCGTCGCGGCGACCTCTGCGGCGACGGGTCCCTCGACGCTCTTCAGCGCGCGGCTGGACGCGGCGAGATCTTCACGCTGGAGCTTCAGCTCCGCGGGCGTCGACTGCCTGCTCGTCCCGCCACAGCCGGCGAGCGCCAGCGCGACGACGCCGCACAGCAGCCACGGGGAAACGGCGCGCATGGGGCGGGCCGAGCTCAAGCGCGCCAGCCTGCAGTTCGGCGCGGCGAACCTAGGTACCGAGCAGGTCGATCACGAACACGAGCGGCGCGTTCGGCGGGATCGTCGGTGGCGAGCCCGTCTTCCCGTATGCGAGTTCCGCTGGGATGACCAGCTCGCGCCTGCCGCCCACCTTCATGCCCGGCACGCCCTGGTCCCATCCGGGAATCACCTGTTTTGCGCCGAGCTTGAACTGGAACGGTTCTTTGCGTTTCCACGACGCGTCGAACTCCTTGCCGCCTTTGTACAGGACGCCGACGTAGTTGACCGACACCGTGTCGCCCGCTTTCGCTTCCTTGCCGGTCCCGACGATCAGGTCTTTCTTTTCCAGCGCCGCGGGGGCCGCCCCGGACGGAGGGGTCACCTTCGGTTCTGTCGCCAGCGGGCCGCTCGTCGGAGTCTTGACCACCGGCGTTTCGCCTGCCTTGACGAGCGTTTCGTCGGATTTGTTCTCGTTGCCGACGCCGATCGTGCTGCTCGAGCCGCTGCCGCCGCAGCCGGCGATCAGTCCGGCGGCGGCGAGCGCCGCGACGCCAGCGGTGGCGCGCGTGCGGGCGCGCTGAAGATATGGGGTGAGGTCGTTGAAGTAGTTCACGGTCGCGCAGCCTAACGGAGTTGGCGCGCGTGCGTGCCGGCTGTCTCTCGACCTCGGCGCGCGACGGGCCGAATGCCGATCGGCGGTAGCATCCGCGGTGGACCGTGCTAGGCGGGGAGGTAGCGGTGCCCTGAATCCGCAATCCGCTCTAGCGGGGCTGAATTCCCTTCTGAGGGATTCGCTCCGGTCGCTCCGTCGTCCGGGGCGTCGATGGTTCGGGTCCCGCGCGGTGTCGGCTTGTGAACCAGGTCAGGTCCGGAAGGAAGCAGCCTTAAGCGATCCCCGGCAGGCGCAGCGGGCGTTCCCGGACCGGAGTCGTGGGCGGCGATCGGCGATCGGCAGGCGATGTCTCGACGCGGGGTGCACGGTCCGCTTTTCGCTCGACAGCGCGTCTTGACGCGGGTGGCCTCTGCGTTGTGAGTTCGTTTGCACGCGCAGCGATAGCCATCGTATATACGGCGGGTGTGCAGTGAGTTCGTTTGCACGCGCAGCGATAGCCATCGTATATACGGTGTAGCTACCATCGCGCACGCAACACGCGTATGGGAACACACACCCCGGCAGTCACGCGAACACACACCAGACAGTCACGCGCGCTATGAGCAGTGCTGGAAGATCAGCCACGAGCCGTTGGCGTGGGTCTCGGTGAATCCGGGCGGCACGTTCACCGGCCGGTGCGGGTCGTGCGGGTCGAGCACGTAGTCGGCTTCGACCTGCTTGCTCGCCGGGTCGACGTAGATCCCGTCGGTCACGCTGGCGACCTGGCCGCTGACGACGTTTGCGGGGCTCGTCTTCAGGTACAGCGCCAGCAGCGGCACGGGCGCGTGGTTGGGCACCTCGACGGGCCCGCAGCGCAGGCTGATGGAGTGGTCGTCGACGAGCGCGAGCAGGTCTCCTTGAATGCTCTGCTGGCGCGCCAGTTTGTCCAGTTCGCGGTGCGCGCTTTTGTACTGCGAAGGCGTGAATGCGACGAGCGCAACGAGCACGAGTGCGCCGCCGGCCATCCACAGGCGTCGGCGCGGGTCGCCGGCGTCGAGTCGCGTCCAGCCGAATACGCCGGCGCCGCAGAAGACGCAGAGGATCGCCGCCGTGAGAAAGCCGTAGCGCGTGTTGATCGGCAGCCCGGCGACGGCGACGGCGACGAACACGAGCACGGCGATCACGCCAGCCACCGCTCCGCCGATCGCCCGGCGGCGCAGCCACAGCAGCGAGAGCACTCCGCCCAGCGCGGCGCCCACGAGCACCGGCGGTCGCAGGATCTCGCCGATCCGCCGCGGGATGTACTCGGGAACGTTGCCGATGCCCGTGACGCGGTCGAGCGTCTGCGCGGTGTGGCGCGTGTTCGTCAGCGACCACAGCGCGTCGCCGGTGATCGCCAGGTCGCTGAGGATCCACACCAGCGGTCCGGCGCCGGTAAGCAGCGTCAGCCCGGCGAGCGCGCGGCGCGAGCGCGCCGCCGCGTATTGCCAGGCCGGCGTCCTGGCTGCGTGTCCGCGGCGCTCGCCGATGATCAGGTACAGCCAGTACAGCGCCGAGAACGCCCACGCCTCGGGGCGCAGCAGCCCGGCCAGCGCGAGCAGCGCGAGCACCGTCGCGCCCGCCGGGCGCTCGTCGGCGGCGCGGCGGCGAGCCTCGACGAGCACGGCGCTGAGGACGAGCAGCAGGTAGGGCACGTCGACGTATGCGCGCACGCCGTAGGAGAGGATCGGCACGCGCGTGAGCAGGATCAGCGCGGCGAGCGCGCCGGCGGCGCGCCCGAACCACAGGCTCGCCAGTCGATACACGACCCAGCCGCACGCCGCCAGCGCGACGAAGACGAGCCAGACGGTGATTCTTTCCACGGCGCGCGGCCCGAGCGGATAGAGCACCACCCCGAGCGCCTCGACCAGCGGGTGGGGCGTCGGGGCGATCGGCAGTTCGTATGCGGGAAGTTCGCCGCGCGCGAGCTGGCCGCCCCACGCCAGCGCGTAGAGCGTGTCGTAGTTGGCGAAGCCGACGCCGGCGATCAAGCGGAGCAGGACGGCCCCGACGAGCACCGCGGGCAGGGCTGCGAGACGCTCGATGCGAGGCTTGATCGAGGCGGTCACGAGCGCGCACGCTACCCGCTCGGGCGGGCGCTCGGGTGGGGTCGCGGCCGTGGGTAGACTCAACCCGGAGGTGTCTGAGCAACCGCAGCCACAACAACAGCAGCAGTCGCTGTACCGCAGGCACCGCCCGCGTACGTTCGCCGAGGTCGTCGGCCAGGAGCCGGTGGTGCGCACGCTGCGCCACGCCGTCGAGCGCGACAAGGTGCACCACGCGTACCTGTTCGTCGGCTCGCGCGGCACCGGCAAGACCTCGATGGCGAAGATCCTCGCCGCGTGCTTGAACTGCGAGCGCGGCCCGACGACGGAGCCGTGCGGCGAGTGCGATTCGTGCCTGTCGATCGCGCGCGCGAGCTCACTCGACGTGATCGAGATGGACGCCGCGTCGAACAACTCCGTCGACGACATCCGCGAGCTGCGCGAGAGCGTCGCCTATGCCCCGGTCAGCGGCCGGCGCAAGGTGTACATCCTCGACGAGGCGCACATGCTCTCGACGGCCGCTTGGAATGCCTTCTTGAAGACGCTCGAGGAGCCGCCGCCGAACACCGTGTTCGTGCTCGCGACGACCGAGGCGCAGAAGGTCCCGGCGACGGTCGTCGATCGCTGCCACCGCTTCGACTTCCATCGCCCGACTGTCGAGCAGATCGCGAGCGTCGTGCGCCGCACGGCGCAGGCCGAGCAGATCGAGATCCCCGCGGAGGCCGTCTCGGCGCTCGCCCGCTCGGCGACGGGCAGCTTCCGCGACGCGCTCGGCACGCTCGAGCAGCTGGTCACCTACAGCGGCAACGAGATCGCCCTGGCCGACGTGCTGGCGGTGCTCGGCGTGGCCGACTCGCGGCTGCTCGAAGCGACCGTCGACGCTGTCGCCGCCGGCGATGCGCGCCGGGCGCTGGGAGTGCTCGCTGAGTGCGCCGAGCAGGGCCGCGACGCGGCGTCGTTCGCCAGCGATCTCGAGGTTCGCGCACGCGAGCTGCTGGTCGTGCAGACGCTCGGCGAGGTGCCTGCCGAGCTGTCGCTCACCGCGGAGGCCGACGCTGCCCTGCGGGCGCAGGCCGAACGCGTTCCGGCCGCCGTCGTGGTGCGCCTGCTGGAGGCGCTCGGCGCAACGATGGAGGCCGTGCGCGCGGGCGCCGACGGGCGCACGCGCCTGGAGCTCGCGCTCGTGAAGGCCGCCAGGCCCGAGGTCGACGCCTCGATGAGCGCGCTGCTGGCGCGCATCGAGCGCCTGGAGGGCGGCGATGTCAGCGCAGTCGCTGCCGAGCGCGACGTCGCCCCCGGCGAGCGCAGTGGACCAGTCGCGGTCGCCGAGGCGCCGGCCGCGCCAGCCGCATTGGAACAGCGTGCTCCGGCATCGGACCCTCCGTCCGCGGCCGCGCGGCCAGAGGCTCGCGCCGAGCCGGCGGCGGCGCAAGCTCCGGTCGAGGTTTCGGTCGCGTCGATCGCCTCCGTGCCAGAGCGCGCGGAGCGCTCCGCAGCGGTGGCGGGCGAGCAGGCGGGCGAGTCGCAGTCGCCGTCGCAGTCGCAGTCGGCGGCGAGTGTCGCCGAGGGGCTCGCCCCGCTGCTGGCGTGGTGGCCGGCGGTGGTCGATCTCGTGCGCACCGACAACGCGCTGCTCGGTGCGTGCATCGAGGAGGCGCGGCCGGTGGAGGTGACCGGGGAGGACCTCACCGTGGCGTTCTCGGCGACGGCGCCGTTTCTGAAGAAGAAGGCCGAGAACCCCGACAATCGCGCGGCCGTCACGGCGGCGCTGCAAGATGTGACCGGTCGGCGCTGGCGGCTGTCCTACGAGCTGCAGGATGGGCTCGCGGAGCAGGACGGCGCGCCGCCGTCGAGCGGCAGCGAGGAGGAGTGGCTGAAGCGCTTCATGGAGGAGTTCGACGCCGAGGAGCTGCCCGGCGAGTGGGCGCCGGCCGGCGGCGAGGCGTCGCCGGAAGACGACGCCAGCAGTGACATCGGCCCCTCCGCGCACGGCGGAGAGAATGGTGCGCAGGCTCTGACCAGCGAAGAGAAAGGGGCCTGAGGATGCCCAAGCAGCCGCGCATGCCGAACATGCAGCAGATGCTCCAGCAGGTTCAGAAGATGCAGCAGGACATGGAGGTCGCCCAGGAGCAGCTGAAGGACGAGATCGTCGAGGCCTCGGCCGGCGGCGGCATGGTCACGGTGAAGATCTCCGGCGACCTCAACGTCAAGTCGATCGAGATCGACCCGTCGGCCGTCGACCCCGAGGACGTCGAGATCCTCTCCGACATGGTGCTGGCGGCGGTCAACGAGGCGCTGCGCATGGCCCAGGAGCTCGCTGCGCGCAAGCTCGGGGGTGCCTCGGGCGGCCTGGACATGGGCAATCTCGGCGGCCTCGGTCTGCCCGGGCTGTAGACGCATCGACCTGTGAGCACCTCCTACGCTCCGCCCGTCCAGCGCCTGGTCAGCGAGCTGTCCAAGCTGCCGGGCATCGGCAACCGCACCGCGCAGCGCCTGGCCTTTCACATCCTGCGCGCCTCCGCAGAGGACGCCGCAGCGCTGGCCGAGTCGATCCGCGAAGTCAAGGAGCGGATCGGCCTGTGCGAGGTGTGCTTCAACCTCACCGACGAACCTCGCTGTCGCATCTGCCAGGACACGCGGCGCGACCACGGCGTGATCTGTGTCGTGGAGGAGCCCAGCGACGTGATCCCGATGGAGCGTACGCACGAGTACCACGGCGTCTATCACGTGCTCGGCGGGGCGCTGTCGCCGATCGAAGGCATCGACCCCGAGGATCTGAAGATCGCCGAGCTGCTGGCGCGCGTCGGCACGGGCGCTGCGGCGGGCGAGGGCGCCAACGGATCCGCCGGCGAGCCCGTGCGCGAGGTCGTCCTCGCGACGAACCCGACGACGACTGGCGAGGCGACCGCGCTGCACATCGCCGAGCAGCTTCGCGTGCGCGCTCCGCAGCTCACGATCACGCGCCTGGCCAGCGGGCTGCCCGTCGGCTCGGACCTGGAGTACGCCGACGAGGTCACGCTCGGCAAGGCCTTCGCCGGTCGCCGCTCGCTCTGACCGCGACGACGGACAGACGCACGGCGAATGCGCGTGCGGCGCGGCGGGGCGCAATATCCTGCGGGGGATGTCCGGTCTGATCGTGATGAAGTTCGGCGGCACGTCGGTTGCCGATGCCGAGCGCATCAAGCGCGCTGCGCGTCGCATCGTCGACAAGCGCGAGCTCGGCAACCGCGTCGTGGCGGTGCTGTCGGCACGCGGCAAGACGACCGACGAGCTGATCGCGATGGCCGAGGAGGTCTCCGACGCGCCTGACCCGCGTGAGATGGACATGCTGCTGTCGACGGGCGAGCGCATCTCCTGCGCGCTGTGCGCGATGGCGATCAACGACCTCGGCCACCGCGCGATCTCGCTGACGGGCTCGCAGGCCGGAATCGTCACCGACGAGTCGCACACCAAAGCGCGGATCATCGACGTGCGCGCTGACCGCATCAAGGCGGCGCTGGAGGAGAACAACGTCGTGCTCGTCGCCGGCTTTCAGGGCGTCTCGGGCACGGCCCGCAACGTCACGACGCTTGGCCGCGGCGGTTCGGACACGACGGCGGTGGCCGTCGCGGCGGCGCTCGGGGCGGAGGTGTGTGAGATCTACACCGACGTCTCCGGCGTGTACACGGCCGACCCGCGGATCGTGCCCGACGCGCGCAAGCTCGCGACCGTCTCCTTTGAGGAGATGCTCGAGATGGCCGCCTCGGGCGCCGGCGTGCTGCAGCTGCGCTCGGTCGAGTACGCGCGCAACCACGGCGTGCGCATTCACTGCCGCTCGTCATTCGAAGAGGCGCCAGGTACCGTTGTCGTCGCAGAGGGAGAAACGATGGAGCAGCCGCTGATCACAGCCGTCACGCATTCGACATCCGAGGCGCGGGTGACGCTGATCGGCGTGCCCGACGAGCCGGGCGCCGCCGCGCGCATCTTCGCGGCGCTCGCCGACGTCAGCATCAACGTCGACATGATCGTCCAGAACGAGCCCTCCTCGGCCGGCGGCAAGGCGGAGATCTCCTTCACGGTGCCGCGCGAGGATCTGCGCGCCGCGCGTGCGGCCCTGGAGCCACTGACGGGCGATGCGTTCGTCGAACTGCACACCTACGAGCAGATGGGCAAGGTGTCGATCATCGGCGCCGGCATGCGCTCGCACCCGGGCGTCGCCGCGAAGGTGTTCGACGTGCTCGCGCAGGAGGGCGTCAACATCGACATGATCTCGACCTCGCCGATCAAGATCTCCTGCGTGATCGACCGCGATCGCGTGGCACAGGCGGTCCAGCTGCTGCACAGCGCCTTCGAGCTGTCCGGCCCGGGCACGGTGGCCGAAGAGAAGCCGTTCAAGGCGCGCCAGACGCTGTAGCTGGCGTAGCGCGAGCGGCTCGGAGCTCGCGACGTACGCGGCGGGCGTCATTCGGCAGCCAAAGCTGCGCAAAGCTATCTCGAGTTTGAAAAAAACCGCGCTAACTGCACAAATCGGTCGTAGATGTGCGAAACTGCACATGCTTTCCCAGTCAGGGATGACGAGATTTGCGGACTGTCAGACGACCACGCCACTACGTTTCCGGACACTTGCTCGTGCTTCTCACGCCAGTGTTCGGTTACAACTACTCACGTGACGCCTACGTTTTGAGGGGCGTTGGCAGGCATGTGGGCCCGGTGCTGCGTCCGGATCGTCGTGTTCACCGCGAACGGCCGGCGGATGGCGGGGAGCGCCGGCAGAGGGCGAGCTGGGCCTAGCGGTGACGCGGGTCAGCCCAGGTCGATCGACCTGGGCGCAAAAGGGGGGCTGGGGGCGGGACTGCCGAGCGTAAGGAGGCGCTCAGCAGTCCCGCGCCGTCAGCGTTCCAGCGAACGCTGAAGCTGCGCCAGCACGCGCACCACGCGCAGGCCGCTGTGACCGTCCGAGCGCGGCGTCTGGCCGGTGCGCACGCACTGCACGAAGTGCTCGCACTCCAGCCGCAGCGGCTCCGCATTGGGGATGCGCGGTGAGAAGACGTCGCCCGAGCGCGTGATGTACTCGCCCCACGAGCGCGCGTCCTCGTCGAAGCCCTTGTCGTAGACCGCCAGCTTGCCCTCGACGAGCATGTCGTCGAACGTCGCCATCCTGCGCGCGCCGACGACCGTCAGGCGGCGCTCCTTGTGCGGATCCAGCCACGACAGGTGCAGGTGGGCGACGATCCCCGAGGGGAAGCGCAGGTAGCAGAAGACGACATCCTCGACGCCCTCGCGCACGTAGGACGCGCCGTGCGCCAGGCACTCCTCGGGCTCTTCGCCGATCAGGTGCAGCACGACCGACACGTCGTGCGCGCCGAGGCTCCACAGCGCGTTCTCGTTCGCCCGCAGCACGCCCAGGTTCAGGCGGTTGCCGTACAGGTAGTACAGCGAGCCGAGCTCACCCTCGTCGATCAGCTGCTTCAGCCGCGCGACCGCCGGGTGGTACTCGAGCAGGTGCCCGACCATCAGCAGCTTGCCCGCGCTCGCGGCGGCCGCGACGGCGGTTTCGGCGTCGGGCGCATTCGTCGCCAGCGGCTTCTCCACGAAGCAGTGCTTGCCGGCCTGCGCGACGCGCACCGCCAGCTCGGCGTGCGTCGGCACGGGCGTCGCCAGCACGACCGCATCCAGCTCGTCGTCCTGCAGCAGGCGATCCAGCTCGCCGGTCGCCTGCACGCCAGGAAACGATGCCGCCAGGCGCTCACGCGCGGCGGCGTCGGAATCGCACAGCCAACGCAGCTCACAGCCGGCGATCGCGGCGAAGTTGCGTGCGATGTTCGGGCCCCAGTAGCCGAGACCGACGACGCCGACTGTCACCTGCCGATCCGCCGCGCCGCTCCCCTGCCGATTCGCCACTCCGCTCCCTTGCCGATCCGCTTCGTCGCTCACAGCGCGCCGATCGCCTGCACGCAGCGCTCCGCCGCCTGCCCGTCGCCGTACAGCGACGGGCGCTCGCTCGGCGGCTGCGCTGCGAGCGCCGCGAGCGCCGCGCCGGCGTCGAGGTCGACGAGCGTGTTCCAACCGGCCGCGACCGTCTCGACCCACTCGGTGTTCGCGCGCAGCGTCACGCAGGGCACCCCGGCAAGGTACGCCTCCTTCTGGACGCCTCCCGAGTCGGTCAGCACGGCTCGCGCCTGGCACAGCAGGGCGCTGAACTGGACATAGCCGAGCGGCTCGGTCAGCCGCAGTCCGTCGATCCGCTCCAGCTCGCCGGCGAGCCCGGCGTCGAGCAGCCGAGCGCGCGTGCGCGGGTGCAGCGGGAACACGACCGGCGCGGGCAGCGCCGCGATGAGGTCGACGAGCGCGCGCAGGCGCTGCGGGTCGTCGACGTTGCCCGCGCGGTGCGCCGTAAGCAGCAGGTACTCGCCGCCGCGCACGCCGTGCTCGGCAGGGGTGCGCTCGTCCGCGCGCGCGGATGGCTGGCGGCGCATGGCGACGTCGACCATCACGTCGCCGACCACCTCGACGCGGCCGGCGACCGACTCCGCCTTCAGGTTCGCCGCGGCGGTGTCCGAGGGGCACAGCAGCAGCGCCGACAGATGATCGGTCAGCACGCGGTTGAGCTCCTCGGGCATGCGGCGATCGAACGAGCGCATGCCCGCCTCGACGTGCACCACCGCCAGATTCGCCTGCGCCGCCGCCAGCGCCCCGGCGAGCGTCGAGTTGGTGTCGCCGTACACGAGCACGGCGTCGGGAGCGATCTGCTCGAGCAGCGGCTCCAGCGCGGCGAGCATGCGCGCTGTCTGTGTGGTGTTGGAGCCGCCGCCGATACCCAGCTCGCGGTCGGGGCGCGCGAGGCCGAGCTCGGCGAAGAACACAGCCGACAGCGAGTCGTCGTAGTGCTGGCCGGTATGCACGAGCAGCTCCTCGTGGCGCTCGCGCAGCGGCCCGGACACGGCCGCCGCCTTGATGAACTGCGGCCGGTTGCCGACGACTGTGAGGATCTTCACGGGCGCATCCTGGACTGATCACACGGGGGGAGGTCGGGAGGGGGGCCTGCCCCCCTCCCGCTCGATTGCTGCGGCCGGTTGCCGACGACTGTGAGGATCTTCACGTACTCACCCTACGCGGCGGTGCCCACGGGGAGCTGGCACTGCGCCGCCCGAGGCGCCTTCAGACGGCGGCGCCGACGACGGACGTCGACCAGTCGATCACCGACGTGGGGCGCACGACGTGGCGCTTGAATCCGAGGTCCTTCGGGTCCAGCCCGAGCGCTAGGCCGACGAGCTGCGGCAGGTGCAGGACGGGCATGTCCAGCTCGCGGCCCACAGTTTTCGATGCAAGCGGCTGCTGCAGGTCGAGGTTCAGGTGGCACAGCGGACAGGGCGTGACCAGGCAGTCGGCCTCGGCGTCGACGGCGTCGCCGAGGTGGCGTCCGGCCTGCTTCAGCGACGCCTCCTTGTTCATCGTGATGATCGGAAAGCCGCAGCACTTGCGCATCCCCGCGTAGTCGATCACGGTGCCGCCGAGCGCCTCGATGACCTGGTGCAGGTAGTCGTCGCGCGGGTGCTCGTCGTCGATCCCCAGCCGCGCTCGCGGGCGAACGATGTAGCAGCCGTAGAACGGGCCGACTTTGAGGTTCGACAGCGGGCGCTTGACGCGCGAGCGCAGCTCATCCAGGCCGATCTCCTCGACGAGCAGCCAGAGGAAGTTCTTGTTGGTCAGGCCCGTCTCGTAGGTCAGGCCCTCGCCGGCGAGCGTCTCGTTGATCTGCGAGCGGTACTCGGCGCTTGCGTCCAGGCGCTGCTGGCACTCGCTCTGCGCGCCCTGGCAGGTCGAGCAGATGTTCATCATCAGCTCGGCGCCGTCGACCTGCTGGGCGAGCGCGAACGTGCGCGCGTTGAGCGTGTCGGCGAGCTCCTGGTTGTGCTCGGCGATCACTCCCGCGCCCGAGCAGCACGCGCGGTCGAGCTCGACCAGCTCGATGTCCAGCAGCGGCGCGACCTGCGCCATCGAGCCGTGCAGCTCGGGGGTGAAGCCGCGGCTGACGCAGCCGGGCCAGTAGGCGACCTTCATTGCTCACTCCCTTCGGAGCTCGGCGGTGTGGCGGCCTCGGGCTCGGCGCCGCCGTTGGCGATGGATGGCGCAGTCAGTGCGGCCGCGGCCGCCGGCTGGACCTCGACCTCGTCCTCGCCGGCGATGTACAGGTTCAGCTCGTAGCGCTTCTCGCGGCTCTCGACCTTGTCGTAGATCGCCTGCACGGCCTTCAGATCGTCCTTGGGGATCTTGTGGCCGAAAAGGGCGATCTTCGGATTGAACTTTCCGCGAATCACCCCTTTGATTACGACGGGCAGCGACGAGAGCAACTCCTTACCTGCCGCCGGAGCGAACTTGCCGAACCACGAGTTGCCGCCGTAGGAGCGCGGCAGGATCTCGGCCTCATGCAGCAGGCCGTAGTCCTTGATCAGCGTCGTGAAGGCCGCCTCGTGGCGCTCGCCGTTGTTCTGGTCGACGATGTGGTGGTCGTTGGTGGCGATCCGTCGCAGGCGCATGATCTGACCCATCGGGTTGACGTCCTTGGGGCAGGCATCGACGCACTTGAAGCAGTGCGTGCAGTCGAAGATCCCCTGGGGATCCTGCGCGAGGTCGTTGAGCCGCTCGAACTGCTGGTCGTCGCGCGGGTCGCCGACGAAGCGGTAGGCCTTGGCGAGCGCCGCCGGGCCGATGAAGCCGGGGTCGACCTCCATCGCCAGGCAGTCCGACACGCACGCGCCGCACTGGATGCAGCCCATCGTCTGCGTGACGTCGACCATGTTCTCGTGCGGCACGATGTACTCGCGTTCGGGCACCGGCTGCTTGGCGATCAGCCACGGCGTGACGCGCTGCACCTTCTTCCAGTGCACGGCGTCCATGTCGACGATCAGGTCCTTGATCACGGGCATGTTGCCCATCGGCTCGATCTCGATCACGCCGTCGGAGGCGCCCTTCAAGGCGGCGTCGAGGTGCGTGTGGCAGGCCAGCGCCGGCTCGCCGTTGACGCGCACGCCGCACGAGCCGCAGATCGCCTGACGGCAGGAGCAGCGGATGCCGATCGAGCCGTCGAAGCGGTCGCGCGCCTGCAGGATCGCCTCGAGCACCGAGCGATGGGGCTCGAGCTCCACCGTGTGCTCGTCCCAATAGGGCGCCTCGCCCGACTCCGGGTCATAGCGGCGCACGCGGAAGCTGAACTGCTCGGGCGGCCTTTGCGTCTCGGCCATCAGTACTTCCTCTCCTCGGGCTGCCACTGGGTGATCGTCACCGGCGAGTAGCTGACCTGCGGGCCGTCGCCGTCGAGCGTGATGTCGATGTGCTTGAGCCACTGCTCGTCGTTGCGCTCGGGGTAGTCGGTGCGGAACTGCGCGCCGCGCGACTCCTTGCGCTCGATCGCGCCGACGACGGTCGTCTCGGCGCAGTCGATCATGTAGCTGAGCTCGATCGCGCCGAGCACGTCCTGGTTGAAGACCGTGCCGCGGTCGTCGATCCACGCGTGCTCGGACTCCTCCTTCAGCCGCGCGATCGTCTCGCGCGCGCTCTGCAGTCCCTGCTCGTCGCGGAACACGGCGGCGTATTTGTTCATCATCTCGCCGAGCTCGTTCTTGATCTCCGACACGCGCCTGCCGTCGCGCGGGCGGTTGATGATCGCGTCGATCGCGTCGGAGTCGCGGCGCAGCTGTGCATGCGTGTCGATGACCGGCATCGCCATGCTCGCCGCGCGCGCGGCGGCGTGCTCGCCCGAGCGCCGTCCGAAGATCAGCGTGTCCAGCAGCGAGTTCGCGCCGAGGCGGTTGCCGCCGTGCACCGACACGCACGCGACCTCGCCGGCCGCGTACAGGCCCTCGATCGGCGTCTGCCCGTCGATGTCGGTCTTGACGCCGCCCATGATGTAGTGCTGGCCCGGGCGGATCGTGATCGGCTCGCGCGTGATGTCCACGCCGGCGAAGTCCTTGCCGAGGTTGACGATCTCGCGCAGCGCCTCCAGCGTGCGCTTGCGCGGCACCACGGTCACGTCGAGGTAGATGCCTTTGCCGCCGGGCCCGACGCCGCGGCCCTCGTTGATCTCGATCTGCTCGGCGCGCGAGACGACGTCGCGCGAGGCCAGCTCCATCTTGTTCGGCGCCATCTTCTCCATGAAGCGCTCGCCCTGCGAGTTGAGCAGGTGGGCCCCCTCGCCGCGTGCGCCCTCGGTGATCAGGATGCCCGTCTCGACCAGGCACGTCGGGTGGTACTGGACCATCTCCATGTCCATCAGCGGCGCTCCGGCGCGATAGGCCATCGCGATGCCGTCGCCCGTGACGATCAGCCCGTTGGTCGTCGGCTTGTAGGCCTGCCCGGCGCCACCGCAGGCGAGGATCACGTTCTTGGCGGTGAACGCCTCCATCCGTCCGCTGCGCACGTCGCGCGCGATGACCCCGCAGCAGCGGCCCTGCTCGTCGCGCAGCAGCGAGGTCGTGAACCACTCCTCGTAGCGGTCGACCGTCTCGTGGTGCTTCATCAGCTGCTCGTAGAGCACGTGCAGCAGCGCCTGCCCGGTGATGTCGGCGACGTAGGCGGTGCGCTTTATCGAGGCGCCGCCGAACGCGCGCAGGTCCATCTCGCCGCGGTCGTTGCGGTGGAAGGTGACGCCGATGTGCTCGAGGTGCATCACCTCGCCGGGCGCCTCCGAGCACATCACTTCGATCGCGTCCTGGTCGCCGAGGAAGTCCGAGCCCTTGACCGTGTCGTAGGCGTGCGAATGCCAGTCGTCGTCGACGCTGATCGCCGCGTTGATGCCGCCGGCGGCCGCGACCGAGTGCGAGCGGACCGGGTGGACCTTGCTCATGATCGCCACGCTCGCGCCTTCGCGGGCGGCCGCGAGGGCCGCGCGCTGGCCTGCGAGACCGGCCCCGATGATCAATACGTCGTGTGCTGGCATGGCTCTCTGAGGTCGGCTGGATGGGAAAAGGGGGGTCGCTGCGCCGGGGACTCTATAACGCTTGACCGCTGCGACCGCGTCACGCTCAGGTGGCGGCACGCAGCGCGCGGCGCACCTCGGCGAGCGTCACGACGCCGCGCAGCACCCCGTCCTGATCGACGGCGACCATCGCTCCGAGGTGTCCGAGGCCCTCCGCGGCGAGCAGCGATTCCAGCGGTTCGGCCTGGTCGATGCGCACGTGAACGTCCTGCTCGAGCACGTCCACGACAGGCAGCGCCGGGCGTCCGGCGGAGATCTCCTCGTCCACGCGAGCGGCGCGCACGACGCCGAGGAAGTGGCGCGCCGGGTCGACGACCGCGAACCACGGCCAGCGGTAGCGCAGGAAGTACTGCTCGTGCGCATCCAGCAGCGTCGCGCCGGCGGGAATCGTCACCGGCTCGCGATCCATGATGTCGGCGACGGTGATGCTCTGGATGCGCCGGCCGACGACCCCCTGCACGACCGCCGCGCCGGCGGCCTGGTAGAGGAAGTAGGCGAGCAGGATGCAGGACACCCCGATCGAGCCGTTGCCGGAGGCCAGCGCCCACAGGCCGAGCGCGCCGAGCAGCAGCGCGAAGCCCTGTCCGGCGCGCCCGGTCGCGTGCGTCGCGCGGTTGCGGTCGCCCGTGCGCCACCAGATCGCCGCGTGCGCGATCCGCCCGCCGTCGAGCGGGAAGGCCGGCACGAGATTGAACACGAGCACGAGCGCGTTGATCGTCGCCAGCCAGCTCAGCCACACCAGCGCCGGCGTCGCGCGCGCATTGCGTTCGGCGACGGCGACTTCGAAGAAGCTCTTGCTGTCGGTCAGCAGCCGGCCGGCGACGACGCAGGCGACGATCACGACGAGCGTGACCAGCGGTCCGGCGGCCGCCACGCGGAACTCCGTCTTGGGGTCTCTGGACTCCTCCGTGCGCGTGATGCCGCCGAGCGCCCACAGATCGATGCCGGCCACGCGCAGACCGCTGCGCCGGGCGACGAGCGCGTGCCCCAGCTCGTGCAGCACCAGCGAGGCGAAGAACGACAGCACCGAGGCGACGGCGACCAGGTAGGCGGTCGTGCGCGAGCCGCCGAGCTGGTCGTGGAAGATCGGCGTGATGAAGATGATGAACACGAACAGCACGACGAACCAGCTGATGCCGACGCCCACCCTGATGCCGAAGATGCGGGCGAGCTGGAAGTTCGTGCGTGGCGCCATCACTGGGAATGGTAGGGCCGAGCGCGTCGACCGGATCCGGGCCTGTTGTAGCTTGCCGTGATGGCGCGCAGCCCGACAGAGCTCAGCGTCAAGATCGCCGGCAAGGCTCGGCAATATTCGTCTCCTGCCGCGTTGCACGCGGCGGCTGCGGAGCAGGTCTGGAAGTTGCGCACGCCGCGCACGCCGCAGCGATCCCGCGTTCGCGTGCCCGGCGTCCTCCCCTCCGTCTACTGGCCGACGCAATATGAGTGGCCGCTGGCCGAAGGATGGGTTCGGCCGTTGCGTGACGGTATGGGCGGATTCACGTCCGTCGAGCCGCGCGCGA
Organism: Solirubrobacteraceae bacterium; assembly: GCA_017882375.1. Classification (GTDB taxonomy): domain Bacteria; phylum Actinomycetota; class Thermoleophilia; order Solirubrobacterales; family Solirubrobacteraceae; genus Palsa-744. Next base: position 46,787 of record JADGPP010000015.1, read on the forward strand.
TCGATCAGCCGTACAAGGGGATCGTCCTGTTTGAGGTCGACTATCGCAACGAGGCGCCAAAGACCGTCGCGGTCGACTACTACGACTACACGTTCATCAACGAGCAGTGCCTGGCGCAGGTCGCGCTCTACTTCAAGATGCAGCACCTACGATCGGGATACGGCGAGCGCAACGTCGTCCCCGGCGGCTATGTGACAGGCAACCGGTCGCTGTATCGGCACTACCGTCGCCTGCGATCGCTGCCGCGAGACGGCGGCAAGGTCGATGTCTACGGACGTTTCGGCACCAAATTCTCCGCCGACATCCGCCGCCGCGCGGTGGAGCTGCTGCGGGGTCAGACGCGCTTTGAGTTCACCGGGGGCACATCGCTGGTGCCCTACTCGCGAACGCTGCGCGAGGCGGCACAGGCGCGCGTCTGCATCGACCTGCCCGGAAACGGGCCCTTCTGTTTTCGGCTCGTCGACTACCTGGCCGTCGGCGCCTGCATCGTCGCGCCGCGGCATGCCACGATCATGCACGCCGAGCTCGTAGATCGCAAGCACATCATCTATTGTCGCGACGATCTCGAGGACCTGGTCGACCTATGTGCGCACTACGTCGAAGACGATCAGGCGCGCGAAGCGATTGGCGCCAACGCAGCCACGTTCTTCGACGAGCATCTGCAACCCCAGCAGCTGGCCGGCTACTACCTGCGCACGCTCGACGAGCGCTTGCGCTTCGAAGGCGCGGACTCGACCGACCGCTGACGTGTCGGTGACCGGTCGCCTCAGACGAGGCTACGGTCGATGATCGCCTCGAAGTCGCTGCCGGCTGGCAGCGTGCCGTACTCCAGGCCGCCGTCGCCGCCCAAGCGCGACGCGCAGAATGCGTCGGCGACGGCCGCCGGGGCGTTGCGCACGAGCAGCGAGCCCTGCAGGCACAGCGCCATGCCCTCGACCACCCGGCGGGCTCGCGTCTCCAGCGTGGCCGAGTCGGCGAACTGTCCCTCCAGTGCGTGCACGCGCGCGTCCAGGCGCTTGTCCGCGCCCTGCGCCTGGTGGAGCTCGTCGAAGAACACCTCGAGCGCGCGCGGCGAGCGCGTCAGCGCGCGCAGCACGTCGAGGCTCATCACGTTGCCCGAGCCCTCCCAGATCGACGCCAGCGGCGCCTCGCGGTACAGGCGCGGCATGCCCGACTCCTCGACGTAGCCGTTGCCGCCGAGGCACTCCAGCGACTCGAACGCGTGGTTGGGCGCGCGCTTGCACGTCCAGTACTTGCCGACGGCCGTCGCCAGGCGCTTGAACAGCTGCGCGTCGGTGTCGTCGTCGCCGCTCTCGGCGTCCGCGTGCGCTTCGTCGTAGGCGCGCGACAGGCGCATCGCCAGTGCGGTCGTCGCCTCGGACTCCAGGCACAGGTCGGCGAGCACGTTGCGCATCAGCGGCTGGTCGATCAGCGTCCTGCCGAAGGCCTGGCGGTGCGCAGCGTGATGCGTGGCGTTGACGACGCCCGTGCGCATGCCGGCCGCCGCGCCGATCACGCAGTCCAGGCGCGTATGCCCGACCATCTCGATGATCGTCGGCACGCCACGGCCGGGCTCGCCGACCATGCGCGCCCACGCGCCGTGCAGCTCGATCTCGCTGGAGGCGTTGGAGCGATTGCCGAGCTTGTCCTTCAGGCGCTGGATGTGAAACTGGTTGCGCTCGCCGTCGGGCAGGATGCGCGGCAGCAGGAAGCACGACAGGCCCTCGTCGGTCTGCGCGAGCACGAGAAAGACGTCGCACATCGGCGCCGAGCAGAACCACTTGTGCCCGGTGATCTCGTACTCCGCGCCGGCGCCGCCGCCGTTGAGCGCGCGTGCGACGGTCGTGTTCGCGCGCACGTCTGAGCCGCCCTGCTTCTCGGTCATCGCCATGCCGGCGATCGCGCTGGCCTTTTCAGAGACGGGGATCAGCCGCGGGTCATACGTGGTGGCGGTGAGCAGCGGCTCCCACTCGGCGGCGAGCTCCGGCTGGGCGCGCAGCGCGGGTATCGCCGCGAAGGTCATCGTGATCGGGCAGCAGAAGCCGGCCTCGGCCTGCATCGCGGTCATGTACAGCGCGGCGCGCGCGGTGTGCGCGAACGGCTCATCGCTCGTCCACGGCAGCGAGTGCAGCTCGTGCTCGACGCCCATCGTCATCAGCTGATGCCACGCCGGGTGGAACTCGACCTCGTCGATGCGGTTGCCGTAACGGTCGAACGTGCGCAGCTGCGGCTCGTTCTCGTTGGCCAGCCGGCCCCACTGCTGCTGGGGCTCGCCGCCGACGAAGCGGCCCAGCGCCGATGCGCGCTCGCGCACCCAGCCGGCGCCCTCACGCTCGGTGGCCTCGACCAGCGGGAGGTTGCTGGCGAAGACGTCGATCCCCTCCAGCGCGGGCACCTGGTTGAAGACCGTGTGCGTGCGGTAATGCGAGTCGCCCTCGCGCGGAGTCTGCGAGACGGTTGCCATGCGATGAAGTCAAGCAGATACAGCGACCTGCGGGCGGACCTGGGCTGGGTCGAGGGAGCGGGCGGGTGTGTGGGTGTTGATTTTTGTTGTGCGTGCGCAGTGGTATCTACGGCGGGCGGCTGTGTAAATACGATGGCGCACGCTGCGTGCGAAGCGCAACCACCTCCGCGCGTCCCCGTGCAGGCGCTCGTCGCCGCGCCGGGCGACGCTGCGTGAAGCGCAGCTGCCTACGCGCGTCCCTCTCGCCGGCGCTCGTCCGCTGCGCTGGGCGGCGCTGCGTGAAGCGCGGCTGCCTGCGCGCGTCCCCCGTGCAGGCACTCGCCGCGCCGCGCCGGGCCGTCGGCTGGCGGGTCGATAGCATCGGCCGCCCCGCCCGCGACCCCGCAAGGACTGCCTGCCAATGGCCAAGATCAAGGTGAAGAACCCGCTCGTGGAGCTCGACGGCGACGAGATGACGCGGATCATCTGGTCGTTCATCAAGGACCAGCTGATCGTTCCCTACCTCGACGTCGACCTGCGCTACTACGACCTCGGCATCGAGAGCCGCGACGCCAGCGACGATCGCATCACAGTGCAAGCGGCCGAAGCGATCAAGCAGCACGGCGTGGGGGTCAAGTGCGCGACGATCACGCCCGACGAGGCGCGCGTGAAGGAGTTCGGCCTGAAGGAGATGTACAGCTCGCCCAACGGCACCATCCGCAACATCCTCGGCGGCGTGATCTTCCGCGAGCCGATCGTCATCGACAACGTGCCGCGCCTGGTGCCCGGGTGGACCAAGCCGATCGTGATCGGCCGCCACGCCTTCGGCGACCAGTACCGCGCGACCGACATGCTCGTCCCCGGCGAGGGCTCGCTGACGCTCACCTACACGCCCAAGGACGGCGGCGAGCCGATCGAGCTCGACGTCTACGAGTTCCCCGGCCCGGGCGTCGCGCTGGCGATGTACAACCTCGACGACTCCATCCGCGACTTCGCCCGCGCCTCGCTGCGCTACGGCCTGGACCGCGGCTTTCCCGTCTACCTGTCGACCAAGAACACGATCCTCAAGCGTTACGACGGGCGCTTCAAAGACCTCTT
>JADGPP010000051.1 GCA_017882375.1 Solirubrobacteraceae bacterium
CCCACTGCGTTCTCCCTGAAAGCCCCTGTCCCGGTCTGTCGACCCTAATACGGTCCGAGCCGAACAGCAGCGTTCAATCACGCATTTTCATGCCCCGAGTAGGAGCAGTCTCGGATGGCTTCACGCAGACGCCTCCTTCGTCGACAAAGCAGGCGTCCGTGCGCACATCACCACGGCCACAAATGGACAAGCCACTTCAGGAACACTGCACTAGATGCCGTCCGCGGCCGGCAACGACCACTCCAGATCGAAGTCCACGACCGCGCGCGAGATGAGCCGGCCTCCGGGAGCCCATGCCTCCAGCACGGGCGGCGCCAGACGCAGCGCCCGGAAGTCGGTGATGCCGACATCTTCTAGCCAGGTTGCGCACACGACCGCCAAGGCTGTGGTCGCATCGCTGCCGCCCTTGTCGGGCTCAAAGCGCGTGAGACCCGGCGTGCAGATCAGCTTCTTCGGCTGGCGCTTGCGCACGTCTCCGCCGAGTCCTGCCGCGCGACCGACACGACCCGCAGCAAGCGGCCAGAGATTGAGCGCGTACGCGCCTCGCTCCAGGCGACGCGGCCAGGCCGCCACCCCGGAAGGATTGCGCCGCTCCCAGTAGGCGAGCAGCTTCGGCCACTCCTCGGCAGAGGTGACCTGTCCGAGCAACTGGACGTCGACGGCCTCAGACTCGGCGATCGCGAGACGCTCCTCCTGGCGCTTGATCGCCTGCGTGAGCGCACGCCGAGCATCCTGCGGCGTCGCCGCATTCTTGCCGAAGTCAAGCGGTCGCTTCGGGCCAAGGAGTCGTCTCAGAGCCACCGTTTCATTATTGCCGTCGCGCCGATCGCCGACGAGATCGCGACATTCCCGCAAAGTCGGCGTAGAGTTGTGTTGCTCGGAACACCTTTAGCTCGGCTTACTCATGGATGAGCGGCTTTCGACAACGACCGCATGGCGCAGCTCGGTCCTACGTTTTCGGCCGGGCAGGAAGCGCATGATCCGGCCGTGGCACCGCAACGGCCGATGGTCGCCGCAGGAGGCGGCCGCGGATCTACACGGGCGTCGCGCCGAGCTGATCGGACAGTTGCGACGCCGCAGCGAGGCACGTGGCGTCCCCGCTGGCGCGCAGGAGGAGATCGTGGACGATGCGATCACCGCAGTTGTGATGGCTCCGCGGGGCGTCGCCAACGAACACCACCTACTGGGCGCGTTCTGGCTCGCAGTCGATCACCGGTGCAGGCGCCACCGCGAAGGACGGCACTTCACCCGCCTTGGCTCGAGGCAGCGTGTCGAGTTCGACCTAGCGGCTCAGCGCGCCCCGGACGCAGCCAACCCCTTCGACAGGCTGGAACTAAGGGACCGCTTCGCGCGCGCTGCCGACCTGATGGCCGACCTCGACCCGCGCGAGCGTCAGGTCGTCTCCGTGATGGCGAGCAACGGGGTCGGCCCGGTCTCGGCGGCGCGCTTGCTGGGGCTGCCGCTGGGAGAGGTGCGTTCTGCGGCTCGCAGCGCCAACGTCAAGCTCGATCGCGTTGCCGCCATCTCCGCCGCAGGGCGCATGTGTCAATTCCGCGCAAGAGCCATCGCCGCCGACGCGGCGGGAGCAGCGAGCGAGGATGAGGCGCGACTGGCCCAAGCTCATGTGAGCGCCTGCGTCCCGTGCGGGAGGGTCTACCGTCAACTACGCCGCGAGATGCGCACGCGCGAGTTCCAGCGCGCAGCCGTGGCGGCGTTCCTCCCGCTGCCTGCGATCTCCCTTGGACACCTTGGAGGCGCCGGCAAGCTCGCGATCTGGATCGAACAGCGGATTAGCTTCATGCCCCGCGGAAGCGGCGAGCGAACGGCGGAGGTACTCGGCGGGGCGGGAATCGCAAAGGCCGCCGTGGCGGGCACCGCAATAGTGGCCGCCGGGGGAGCCCTGACCGGCCATATCGTCCGTTCGATCGAAGGTGCGCAGGCTCCGGCTCATCACGGCGCCCATGTCGCGCGGCGGGTAAGCCAGCCTGTCATTCGGGCCAAACGCAATAGCTCGCTCGCCGCGCGCAGCTCAAGCCCGACTGCTCAGCGAACGAGCACCGGCACAGCGGCTCGGCACGGCCTGCCTACACCGCCGAGCAAGAGCCTGGGCTACCTGGCTGTCGGGAGGTCGGCGACGAAGCCGCGCAGCGGTTCAGGTGCCAGTGGCGGCACGGGCGAAGCCTCGGCACGGATCGCGTCAGCGACCGGCACATCTACGAGATCGGAAAGCACCGCGGCGACTGAAACCGCCGCACCACCGCCGAGTGAAAGCCCCACATCCTCGACTCAGAGCGGTGGGGGCACGAGCTTGGGATATCTCGGGCCCTGATGAGCCCGTTCAGACAACCAGCTCCCGTGCTCGGCTCGGTGTTTGTGTCACCGCCGCAGGCCACGCGCGTTCTCTCCAAGGCGATCATCGGCGCGGCGGCGCTGTTGCTGGTCTTGGCGGCGGCCGCGCACGCCGGCAGGTATCACGACTACTCATGCCGCACGCCGTCGGGCCAAACCGCGCCGGTCGACGGATGGAGCCGATCGACGACCGGAACGTACACGTACGCCGAAAACACCTGCTCGACGGGCGGAGCCTTGGTTGCTGGGGTGGGAGACCAGACCGAACGCACGGCCAACGCGGCGATGGCCACCTGGGCGTTTAGCGCGCCCACTGGCGCGACGCTGGCGGCGGCGACACTTTGGCGAGCTGGCGACTCCGACGGCGGTGGAGCCGTCAACGCCGTTTACGAGTCCTGGTTCGCTGGACCTGGCGACCTCCTTAGTCCCGAAAATGCCTTTGGGATCTGTGAAGCGGGAATCAACTGTCCGACCGGCATTGGCACCACCAGCCAGCCGCTGGCAGCCGAAAATCGCCTGGCAGTGCCGACCTCAAATCTCGGCGCACATCTCTACATGGAGGCGTCGTGTGCAGGGGCATCCGGATTCAAATGCCCAGTGAACGTCGGCGACGCACACGGGTACGCTGCTGTCGCGTACCTGTATGCCGCTGACCTCGTGCTCGAACAGACCGAAGGGCCGACCGCGAACAACGTAAGTGGCCCTCTAACCACCGACCAGCCAGTGAACGGCACGAGCGATCTGATCTTCAGCGCGACTGATCCGGGTGCGGGCATCTACGAGGCCGAATTCAACGTCGATGGCAACGTTGTGCAGAGGACGGTGATCAACGAAAACGGCGGGCACTGCCGCAACGTCGGGCAGACCACGGACGGACTGCCAGCGTTCCTGTACCTGCAGCCGTGTCTGAAATCGTTGACCGCGGACGTGGGATTCGACTCGACCAAAGTCGGCAACGGGATTCACCATCTGATCGTGAGCGTATCGGACGCGGCCGGCAACACAGCGACGGTGTTGGACCGCAGCATCATCGTCCAAAACGAACTGGGCGTATGCAACGGGGAGTGCGACGGGCACGCGAGCCTTCACACAGCCGACACGCAGCTTCTCCGTAGAACGATCACTCGGCGTTACGCCAACTCCGGGCTCCTCCTAACGGGTCAGCTCGTGGACCACACAGGAGCGCCGATGAAGGGCGCCATGATCGAACTCCGCCAACAAGCGAGCTACCCCGGAGCACGAAACGTGTTGGCAGCGACGACTACAACCGACGCCAAGGGCGGGTGGAAGCTTCGTGTGCAGAGGGGCCCGTCGCGCCTGATTACCGTCGGTTATCGCTCGCGCAGCAACAACCCGACGTTTGCCACGCAACTTCAGTACCGCGAGACGGTCGCTGCAGGCGTGCGGCTCTCAGCTCCCCGAGGTGCGCGCCCCGGACGGCCGTTTGCCTTCCGTGGAAAGTTGGCTGGCGGCTACATTCCACGCGGCGGAGCGCTCGTCAGCCTGGAAATCTTCTTCGGCGGCGAATGGCGCGAGATTGCGCTACTGCGTACCAGTCACCGCGGAGCCTTCGCCTATCGCTATACGTTCGCCGCGATCGGCCCCACGACATACCGCTTCCGAGCGCAGCTGCCCCACACGATCGGGTATCCCTTCGCTTCGGGAGCGAGCAGATCGAGCTATATCCATCTCACAGGATGAGGTCGAGCTAGCCCGCGCGAGCGCTGTCTCGGTGGTGGGCTGCTGCTCGCCGTGGAGAGGAAGCGCGGCGTCGGGCGTGGGCTCGGCTGCTGCTCATCGTCCGTTGCGCAACTCTGGATCTCGTCGACTGGCACGCCTGTTCTCGCCCAGAAGGAGGAGTCAGCCCATCGGCGTGCGGACGGGTCCGCGTTGTGAGAGCAGGAGTGTGTGTGGTTGCCGTTGGCGCGCTTGCTCGGGACCTAGCTTGTGGTATCCGGAGCCGTGACGCGAACCTTCCTAAGCACCTCACCGTTAGGTCCGTAGATCGTTACGTCGATTGGACGGACGTTCTGGTCGTGCACGTGTTCGCTACGAATGTGACGACGCGCCCAGTGGAGCACAGTGTCGATCGCCCTCGCCGCGAGGTAGCCTTCGACCCAGGGCAGTACAACGTTGAGAACCGCGAGGAATGCGAACGACCGTCCGCGGTCAACGGGCTCGATCAACACCTCAAGGTCAGGAGCGAGCCGTGAGAGCTCGACAGCCAGCGAGTCAATGTCCTGCTCGCCGCCGACGAGTACACCACCGGGCCGGACGAGGATCTTGTCCGGCGAATGCGCGGGGTCAGACTTAGGCATCGATCGCCCTCCCCGTGACCCAGCCGATTACCCGTCCGATATCAGCGACGTCTTCGTTGCGCCAGCCCAGTTCAGCGAGCGTGAGGAAGTGAATCTGCACGCGCCCTTCTGAGGATCTTGCGAGCGTGCCTGTGAGGGTATCCATCAGCTCCTCGCCCGCCTCGATGACGGTCGGGATCAGAACAATGGGCGACGGCGCTCCACCGGGCATGAGCGCCAGAAATCCCAGATCTGAGCCAGGGCCCGCCTCGAAGGCGGTGCCGCGCAGCCGTGTCGTCCCGGCGATCCCCTGCGCCAGGAACGGGAACACTTCAAACAGGGCCTGCTGAACGAGCACGACATGACGCCGGCCCGCGAGGACCGGCGTGCTCCACAAGAGGACGTCCGAGGCCGCGAAGTCGTAACACTGGTTGAGCATGCAGACCGTCGTGTCCTGGGGGACGGCGGCCAAGTGCACTGCGAGCTCGTCGATCGGCAACTCCAGCAGAACCTCAGGTTGGTCAGGCAAATACGACCTCACCAGAGCACGCCCCTCAGCGAGCCACCGCGGCTGGCCATCAACACTGCTGTGCAGTGCCGGGAATTGCTCGATGATCGAGTTCGCGATAACGACCAACAGCCCGGAAGCGCACATCGTCTCACGTGGCTCGCCGCTTGCGACCGCGCCGCCCGAACCGGATATGACCGCGAGTGAGAACGACGCTGGGAACGTCGCATAGACGGCGGGCAGCAGATCGGGGTTGGCCCCGAGCTCCTTGAGCCGCGTGCGCTCCAGGGGCGAAAGACCACCTCGTCGCACGAGATCGGCGGCAAGCTCGGTGACGAACGCTGCGAGCTCGGGTGGCCGCCGTGGCGGACTGACTGTGACGCCGTTCGGATCCGACAGCCAGATCAGTCCGAGCGGATCTCCGACGACGCCTTCCGTCCCCACGCCGGACGCGATCTCCGCGTCGTCCATCTGAGCGACCTCCTGGAGGAGGATGTCCAATCGTAGGTCCGGGTCGTTCGTTGGGTCGGACAGATGCCGCTGGAGATGCGGCAGATCCCATAGCGAGTCCTCGAACCAGCTGTCGAGCACGGCTGTCTGGCAGGCACGCCGTGCGATCAGCGACGCGATTCTCAGGCGCATCCAGGGTTCGGCGTTTCTCTCGTCGATGAACTGAAAGGGAGCTTGCGGGGTGGCGTACGAATCGGGTATCGCCGGGGCTCGGGCTACGGCGTTGGCGCAGTAGGTGGCCGCTCCCTCGTGGACACGCCAAGTATGTCGGGCAATCTCGTCGGTGAGAGCACGGGCGTTCTGCTTGACGCGCCCTTCCGGGAAGATGTCGCCGCTCAGGGCGCTGAGTACGAGCTCAAGCTGCCCGACCGTCGAGTACTTCATGAGACGGTCATGCGTCATCTCGTGGATGTAGATCCAGTTGCCGTGGCCTTCCTGGGCGGCCTCGCCGGTGATCATGATGACCCCTGAGGTCGCCAGGCCGGCCCATGGCCTGGTGTCGAGCGACGGATCGGGGCTCATGTCCACGGCAGAAGCAATCTCGCACGCGGAAGCATGCGAGTCAACCGGCGCACGATGGCTGAAAGTAGGCTAAGCAGGCGTCTGACCGGTGGCAGTGCTCGCTAGCGCAAAGGACGACAGGGAGCTGCTGGAGCCGGCGACGCGATTACGCCTGCTTCGCCATGGCGAAAGCGATCGTGTCGCGTACCGAAGCGCGGACGCGTGCTGCTCCGGAGCGCAAGCCTGCCCTCGCGACTGGTGGGGCGTCTGGGACAAGCCAGCCTGGATCGAGGCACCGGCGCGTCGAAAGCGCCGGCCACTTGAGGAACAAAGGCCAGCGGGACCGCAGCTTTACGTCGCTGCGATGATGACCTGGAGCGCGCCGGGGAAGCCTGTGGGCACCACGGGCTTGCGCACTAGTCGCCGTGCTGCTCGAGGTTGTGGACCGTGAAGTCCTTGCGCTCCGGCGGGTTCGGAAAAGCTCGGTCGCCGAGTTGTTGGATGACTGGCATGAGCTTGTCCTGGGTGAAGCGGTCGAATGCCTCAGCGGACTCCCAAAAGTCGATCACACCCCAGCCCCCGTCGATCGGGCCGGCCGAGTGAACGAGCAAACCGTCGGCCCTGCCGAGCGGGCTACTGGCGTTTACGGTGTCGTGCACAGCTTGGTACTGCTCCTGCGTTCCTCCGGCGAACTTGAGCCTTATCCCGACTGCCATCGTGTGTCCTCTCCTCGGGGGTTTCGGGCGAGCATATCCGCGGCGAGCAGGCCGCGCACCGTGGCCGAACGCGGAGCCTGTGATGGCCGCCCCAGGACTGCTCCGAAGCCCGGCCGAGCGGCGCAGGCGGCGCCACGCGCGCCCCGGACGAGGCCCGGGCGCGCCGGCTGCGGGCGGCGAGACTGCTGCTTAGCCCCGGCGGAAGCGAGCGTGTCGCGTGCCGAAGCACGGACGAGTGCTGGTCGTCCGTTGGGGCAGTCTCGGCCGTCGGGTTGGTGGTTGCTGCTTTGCCGGGAAGGCGGTAGCGCCGGGGCGTGTCGAAGGACGGGTGTGAGCGAGGGCTGAGATTCGGTTGAGCAGACGAATGTGAGCATCTAGCGGTGTCGGGTAGAGTCGCGGGCTATGTCGAGAAGCGTGGTTGATGATCTTCGCGAACGGGTTGCGGCCCGGCGGGTGGTGGTGGTCGCGGGTAGCGGGGTGACGGCTGCCGCGACGGGCGGGCATAGGCTCTCGTCGTGGTCGGGGTTGATCGAGTCGGGGATCGACCACGCCGCGGGGTTGCCGGGCGTGAAGCCGGGGCGGCTTGACGCGGCACGGTCCCTCTTGGATGACGGTGACAGCAGCGCTTTGATCTCGGCCGGGGAGTTGGTGACTGAGATGTTGGGTGGTCGAGATGGTGGGGAGTACGCTCGCTGGCTGGGAGAGACGGTCGGATCGCTTGAGCTGTTGGACCGGTCGGTGCCGGAGGCTTTGCTGGCGCTGGGTGCGCCGGTCGCTACGACGAACTACGACGATCTCATCAGGGAAGCGTCCTCGGGCTGGGAGCGGGTGACGTGGGTCAATAGCAGCGGGATGTTGCGTGCGTTGCAGGGGGATGTTCGGGCGGTTGCGCATCTCCACGGCCACTGGTTTGAGCCTCATTCGGTAGTGCTTGGCGTGAAGTCGTATGAGGAGCTGGGCGGTAGTGGTCCGGCGCAGGCGCTGCAGCGAGCGATGGCGACAATGAGCTCGCTGTTGTTCGTCGGTGTCGGTGACGGGGCGTCGGACCCGAACTTCGGGGCTCTACGCGAGTGGCTGGCCCAGACGTTCCCGGACAGCCAGTACCGCCATTATCGACTGTGCCTGAATAGCGACGTCGGCCTGCTCAGCGCCGAGCATGACCCTGGGGAGCGGATTCTCCCGGTTGGCTACGGAGACAGCCATGATGATCTCGCGGGTTTCCTTCGTGATCTCGCGAAGACTCCGAGCGCGCGTCCTTCAACCTTGCGTGTGAGCGCTGCCGCGGGCGGGGGCGTTGCGGCGTTGCCTGCACCGCCGGTGACCGTAGGCCGCGAGGAGCAGATCGCGGAAGTCGTTGCGGGGTTGCTCGCGGAACCCGCTCGGCCGGTGTTGTTGCAGGGCGCTCCGGGTATCGGCAAGACGAACCTCACTCTCGCGGCACTCCACCAGCCCGAAGTCGTGGGACGGTTTGGGCAGCGCCGGTGGATGGCTCGCTGCGAGACGGTCGAAACTGCGGCAGGTCTGGCGGGCGAGATCGCGGCCACCGTCGGTGTGCCGCCCGGCGGGGATGTTGTTGACGGGGTGCTTGCGCTGCTCTCGATGGCTCCGGCGGTGTTGGCGCTCGACAACCTGGAGACTCCGTGGGAGCAAGACACGCTCGCGGTGGAGGAGCTGCTCGGCCGGCTCGCGGCTGCCGCGGGGACCGCGCTGATCGCTTCGATACGGGGTTCGGTGCGCCCGAGTGGTGTCCGGTGGGCGCAACCGACGCAGCTTCAGCCGCTTGAACTGCCGTTCGCCAGGCGCTTGTTCACTTCGCTCGCGCCAGCGGGCTTCGATACTCCAGCGTTGGACGGGCTGCTTGAAGAGATGGGCGGTATCCCGCTCGCCGTCGAGCTGCTCGCGTACGCCGCGGACGGGGAGCCCGATCTGGAGCACCTCGCGGAGCGCTGGAAAAACGAGCGCGTCCGGCTCCTCCAGCGCGAGAAGGGCGATCATCGCCTGCTCAGCATCGCGGTCTCACTCGATACCTCTTGGAACAGCTCCGCGACGACCGACCCCGCAAAGCAGCTCCTGAGCATCTTGGGCCGTCTGCCTGACGGGGTAGCCGATGATGACCTTGAGAGCCTGCTGCCCGGCGAGGGGCCGGCAGCAGCGAACGTCTTGCGCCGCCGCGGTCTCGCGCTCGAGCAGGCAGGACGACTCCGTACGCTCCCGCCGGTACGCCACCACCTCTCAGAAGCACACCCCCCCAACGACAGCGACTGGCAGCGCACGACCGAGCACTACCGCGAACGGGCCGCCACGCTCGGCACGCGAGTGGGGAGGGCTGGAGGCGGGGAAGCGATCACGACGCTCTCAAGGGAAGCTGCGAACATCACCATCGCCGTCAAACACACCCTGGATGGAGAACAACCCGAGCAGGGCCACCTCGCTGCGCGCGCGTTCATCGAAGCCGCACGCTTCAGCGGAATCGACGCCGCACCGATCACCGACGCCCTTCTGTCTGCCGCCACGCAGTCAGGCGACGCGAGTGTACTCGCTAGAGCGCACTTTCTTGCCGGAATCCTCGCGCTTGCGCGCTCTGACCATGACGGTGCGCGGGAGGCCTTTGAGCGTGCGCAACCGCTCTTCGAACAGGTCGGGGACGTGTCGGGGCAAGCCAACTGCATCCAGGGCCTCGGCGATATCGCGCTTGCGCGCTCTGACCATGACGGTGCGCGGGAGGCCTTTGAGCGTGCGCAACCGCTCTTCGAACAGGTCGGGAGCTTGTTGGGGCAAGCCAGCTGCATCCAGCGCCTCGGCATTATCGCGCTGCGGCGCTCTGACCATGACGGTGCGCGGGAGGCCTTTGAGCGTGCGCAACCGCTCTTCGAACAGGTCGGGGACGTGTTGGGGCAGGCCAACTGCATCAAGGGCCTCGGCGATATCGCGCTGCGGCGCTCTGACCATGACGGTGCGGGGGAGGCCTTTGAGCGTGCGCAACCGCTCTTCGAACAGGTCGGGAGCTTGTTGGGGCAAGCCAACTGCATCCAGGGCCTCGGCAATATCGCGCTGCGGCGCTCTGACTATGACGGTGCGCGGGAGGCCTTCGAGCGTGCGCAACCGCTCTTCGAACAGGTCGGGAGCGTGCTGGGGCAAGCCAACTGCATCCTGGGCCTCGGCGATATCGCGCTGCGGCGCTCTGACCATGACGGTGCGCGGGAGGCCTACGAGCAGGCACTGGCACTCTATATCGGGATTTCAGATCCACACTCGATCGGTATGACACACATGCGCTTGGCACGACTGGAGGAAGGTCCCAGCGCGCGATGTGCTCACGTCTCCGCAGCGCGCGAAGCATGGGCGAGCATCAAGCGAGACGACCTCGTGGCCCAGCTCGCCACAGAGTTCCCCGACTGCCTCTAGCCTGACTCACTTCCGCTACCGAGCCAGAGCGGGCGCGCGGGGGACCTCCGGGAACTGCGCCCCTTTGGATGACAGGCAGCAACGCCTGGTAGCGCTCTGCTGGCTCCTGCTTCGTCACCGATTGCGAGCGCCCGCGTCAGGCGCGGCCCCGCTCCAGGGTGCTGCAGTCGGCGTGTCACACGGTTAGGCGGCGACTCACGTGGCGCGCGCGGAGGCCCCCTTGGGCTTGGCGGTAACAAAGATCATCTCTTTCGGGGGCGGCTGTTCTCCGACCATCTTCTTCACGATGCTGTCGGCCTGCTGGCGCCGTACCGATCCATCCGCGTGCTGAACGGTGTACCCACGAAGCAGGCCGGTCGAGACAAGCAATATTTCTGGTGCGAGCGTCGGGCCCGCGATGAACGGCGGAGTGGTGCCGGGCTTCGAGAACCATTCCTCCAGCGCCTGTGCCTTGAGAGCGCCATTCACGCTGCACGCGTGCTCGCGCTGGCCGGTCAGCCACGGCTCGTCAGCGTCATCAAGCCAAGTGAGCAGTAGGACGCGCCGCGGGTCCAATGTGAAGCGCGCCTCGACCGCGTTGAACGGATACGGCCCGATCGCCGACGCCGGTGACACCGCGTGCGGCGGTGCGCCCAGCATGACGACGGGCTCGTCGGACGTGATGAGCCAATCCACCGGGAACTCCACGAGCGTCCAGTGCATGCTCCCGAGCGCGCTGCCGACGCGCGGGATCTGCCGCAGCAGGCTATCGGCGTGTACGCGATCGCTCCTCAGTAGCTCCGCGTAGACAGCGGCCTGCGCCTCGTCTAGGCCATGCTTGGGCGCGCCCTCGGCCATCGTCTCTCTGTTGGCCTGCTCGCCCAGCTGTCGGGAGTAGCCGCTGAAGGCGGGCATACGCACGATGTGAATCGCGAGCAACTCGGTCAGCAGCCCACGATCGTCGCCCTTTAGCGGCCAGCGCGACGGCAAGTCTGCGAGCACGTCGAGTGCGAGCTTCTCCGCGCGTTGGAACTTCTCCTCCATCTCGCGCGCGAGGTCTGGATCGGTGCCCCAGTAGTCGCGCTGGTAGCCGAACGCACGAGGCCCCTTGCGTTCGATGCCGCCGCGAAGGTCGTGGCGATCAACCTCGTTGCGCTCGTCGCCCCAACGCCGCAGGTAGCCAGCGGTGACGGTGTGGTTGTCACGCGGAGCGCGCTCGCTCATCGCGCCCGAGGCTAGCTGAGAGCACGGACTGCCGCGAGCGGGTGTTACCAACGTTGCCACGGGCCCAACGGGGCGGTCCCCAGGCGGCCGCGTGCCGGGCCGACGCTCAACTTCCCATCGTGACGATTACTTGAGGCCTCAAGTCAACGGCATCGCGTCTAAGTCCCTTGTCGAGCTCGAACGCAGCCTGGCTTAGGAGGCATGAGCTCCCCATCGGCCGCCCCTCTTCTTGATCCCCTCGCAGCGCCGGAGGCGACTTTCCTGTCCGTCGCGACAGTGCCCCGCAGCGAGCGGATAGCACCCGACGTGACAGCCATCGGTGGCGCGGAGGCGGTGGCGATCGTCCGGGCAGGCGGGTTCATCGCCGCGATCGAGTCGGTCGCGAGTGAGCTCGCGGAGGGCATGGTCATCGAGCAGGAGCCGCTGGCGGGTGAGCGGCTGGAGCGCGAGGGGGTTATCACGCTGCGGCTCGCTACACCACCACTCGACTCAGTACAGCTCGCGGCAGAGAGTGAAGCAGGGCTCGCCCGCGAGCAGGCGGCGCGAACTGCCGGCCCGGACGACACCGAGGAGTGGTTTCAGGCGTTGGCGCCCAGCAGGCCCGATGCCCCTGCCGGTGCAACGTCCGGCAAACGGCATCGCAAGCATCGCCGTCCGATGTCGCCAGCTCGTGAGCGGTTCATCGATCCCCCGCCCGCGCCATCCGTTGGGCCGAGCGAACCGGCCGTCCCGTTCCTGCGGCGCACACGCGGCCAAGCCGGCTTGTGGCCCAGCCTCACCTCGAGCGTCTGCGCCCTTGCGCCGTCGCTCGCGGGATCACAGTGGCGACGGGCCAGCGCACTCTTCGCCGGAGTGTTGCTCGTTGCGCTCGTCGGTACGCGGCTGTTTGCCTCGAGCGACCGCCGCGCGCAGTCGACGCATCCTCGCGCGCTCGCACGCGCTACCGATGCCTACCTGCCGGCGCGTAGGCCAGCCAGCGCCTTACCGCGCCGGCGCATTCGTCCATCGCACGACCTACGAGCCGGCCGCTCGCGGACGCGCAACGGCGCTCGGGTGCGCAAGCGAAACGCGGCGCCCGTGGCGCTCGTTGCAGCTCGTCCCGCGCATCAGTCCGAGGCGAGCGCCGCGCCAGCGACTGCGGCGGCGCCGTCTGCCAGCGCCCAGTTCGCCTACCTCGGGCAGTGACAGAAACCTCGAACGAGAACCGTCAACACACGACATGAAGGAGACACCGATGTTCTCGATTCTCAAGACACCGATGCGGAGGTTCACCGCGTGCGATTCCTGCTCCACGGCGCCGCGGCCGAGCTTCGCCCGACGGCTGCTCGCGGTTGTGCCCCTCCTGGCACTCGGCATCGCGGTCGCTTTCCTCACGGCTGCAGCAGGCCACGTCGAGCTGCTCCACCGAATGCCGATCTTCTCCGGCGCTCAGTCGATTGCCGGCGTGACTGAATTTCTCGACAACATCAAGGGTTATCTGCTGTCGATCGTGCTGGCCGGGTTCACGGTCGCTGGGATCGCGGTGGGCGCGGCGAAGCTCGCGGGCCATTCACGCGCGAACGACATGCTGTTCAACGTCGGCATCGGCATCGCGATCTTCGCCGCGCTTCCAACCCTGGTGGCCTAGCCGGCATGTCGCGCCGTCGCATATGCCTGGTGCTCCTACTCGCGCTGGGCGTGGGGGCGGCGCTGCTGCTCGGCGCGCCGGGCGCGCAGGCCAAGGGCGTCCTCGGAACCGGCATCGGTCCGAACGTCGGCCCAGACCTGAACCCGCTGCCCTCGATTGGCGAACTGCTCAACGGCGTGGTGAATGGCCTGTTTGGGGCCCTCCTCTCAGCTCTGACCCCGAGCTTTCTCAAGCACGCGGATATTCACACGCTGGAATGGCTCATCGCTCTCCCCAACGTCGCGGACACCGCGATCTGGCCGACGGTTGCTCGCCTGGAGGCGAACATGGTGTGGGTCGCGGGAGCGATCCTCCCGACGACGCTCATCATCGCAACGACCCGCGACTCCGCGCTCAGCCTCAGCTTCCGCGCGCACCCGGGGAACGCGCTCCTACGGGTGATCGGCGCCGTGTTCTGGCTGGTCCTCTATCGCTTTGCCGTCACGAATGCGGTCGCGTTCGTCAACGTCCTCACCCACACGATGCTCTCGTGGTCGATCGTCGCGCAGGGGCTCCACCGCACGGTCCTCGTGATGTTCGGCGGCTCGGTCATCTTCGGTGCGGGCGGCGCCTTCCTGGCGCTGCTTGGGCTGGTCGCTCTCGTCTTCGCAGTCTGCCTGTTTGCGCTGAAGGTGCTGCTGTTGATGGTGCTGGCCGTGCTGTTCGTCGCCGGGCCGTTGCTGATCGCGCTCACCCCGCTGCCGACGGTCGGCTATCTCGCACGGGGTTGGCTACTCGCGCTGGTCGGTATCTGCCTGATTCCCGTCGGCTGGTGCATCATCTTTGCGACGGCTGGGGCGATCAGCCTCGACGTGACCAACCTCGGCGGCGGTGCGCACATCGGCAGTCGGGTGGTGGGGGCCTTCGCGGCGCTCGCCACCTTCTACATCGCCGTCAAGTGGCCGCTGATGGTGCTCGGCCACGTCCGGGGCAGCCTTGGCGGCCTCGGCGTACGGGCGGGAGCGCCATCCAGTGGCGGGAGCGTCGTGAGCGATGGCGCGCTCGCCGCCAAGGCTCAGCGCGCACGGACGGGGCTCCAGGCGGCCATGCTCGCCGGGGGCCGAGGCATCGGGCTCGCCGCGGGAGCGCTCGGGGCCCCGCGCGGCGGATTGGCTGGTCTGGCGGCACGAGGAGCACGACCACATCTTGCGGGTGCCGCCGCGACCGGTGCGATTGCCGTCGGGCCGCCTCGAGCCCGACCTCGCCCGAACGTCGCGGCTGAGCGCATCGCCCAGGCAAGCGATGCCCTCCGCGACACCCCGACGCGGATGCGTGCGGCCTGGCGGGCCGCCGGCGAGTCACCCACCCAAGGAGGCGCCTCCGGAGCGCAAGCCCGACCAGGGCGGCGCAAGGGGGGCAGGCGGGCAGGCGGGCGCTCGCGAAACGGGCCGAGCGGCGGTGGTCGACCTCGCACCGCACGGGGCGGCTCGCCCGCAGCTGCCGGCCCCGGACCCACGAGCTCGCGTGACCCAAGGCACGCGCCGCTCGTGCCTCAAGCCCCTTCCCATCGCGTGAAGGCCCCGGCTGCGCCAGTCCCAGCCAGCGAAAACGCCGACCCCGGAGGAGCCAAATCTGCTCGCGCGCACCTCGGCGCTACGGCCCAACCGCGCGGCGGTGATGCACGTCTGAGCGACTCTCGCGCGGCTGCTCCTCGACCCGCTTCTGAGCAGCCGCCAGCACCCGCGCCATCTCACGGGCGCTCCTCACGGGCGCCGACCCCGCCGCAGAGGAATCGCTCCTCACGTCGGTCCCCGGCTGGAAATCGACCGAGGAAAGGGAGGAAAGGGTGAGTCATCGGACCTACCGACACGTCGATACGCCGGTCCCCTACCTGGGCCTGACCTGGCGGCAATGGCTGCTGGTCGTCAGCTGCGCGGCGCTCGCGCTCGCAGTCATCGACCTGTTGCATCCGCCGACGCCGATCGCGCTGTGGCTCGGGACGGTTCTGTTGACGGCGCCGGTCGCGGTGAGCTACTTCACGAGCGGGGCCACCGTGAGCTTCGCAAGGTTGCTCCTCGACCACGCGCGCTGGCTGCTCGCCCCGCGCGAGCTGGCGCCGTCGCGCACCGTGGAGCACGTCCGGGCCAGAGGCTTCATGGTCGCTCCGCTACCCGCTCGGGGACAACGGTCGCGGGCCCCTCGCCGCAGCAGGACTCGCGTGCGCCCATCGAGCGGCGACCTGCTCCCCCTGGAGGCCCTGAGCGCAGATGGAGTCGGCGTCCTTCACTCGGGCGCGCTCGTGCGCTGGATCGAGGTGTCCCCGGTCAACCCCCTGATCCATGACACCGAGGGGGCCGAGGGCATCTCGCGCGCCTTTACCTCGATCGCCGCCCGACTGCCCGACGACCGCCAGAGCCTCCAGCTGATCGCCCAAGCGACACCGCTGCCCGTCGAGACGATCCTCGCCGCGGAGCGAGAGGACTGCCACTGCGCGGCAGATGACGCCCGCTCCCGCAGCTCGGAGCAGCTGGCCGTCGCTGTTGAGCGACTGGGACTCGCGCAGGAACAGTCGATCCGCACTCAGAGCCAAGCGCTCGCGGCGCTCGAGCTGCGCTACTTCGTGGTCGCGCCCTGGCAGCCGGCGCGACCGGGAATCGGTCTGCGGCGCTCACGGCGCCGAGCAGGACCGCTGACGCTCACCCCGGCGGAGTACGAGCGCGCCGCCCGCGAGAGCGCCCGCCACACAGAGGGAATCCGCACCGACCTTGAGTCGATCGGGCTCGCGGCTGACCTGCTGAGCGGCGAGGAGGTCGCGATGATGATTTGGGCACGCTTCGCGCCGGGCCAAGCCGACGCGCCGGGCCCGCCTGACTTGCGCCTTGACCTGCCCGGCACGCTCGATGAGCTCGCCGATCCAGGGCGGGCAAGGGCCCATGCGATCGAGCTGCGATGCGCGCTCTGCCCGGAGCCGATCGACCTGAGCGATAAGACCGTCGTTCGGATCGGCGAGCACGTAGAGCAGGCGCGCTACGTGGGCACCCTCCCCGAGCAGACGTGGCTTGGCTGGCTGCTGTACCTGATGTCCGCGCACTGTCCGTTCACGGTCGCCACGCACGTTCACGCCACCGACCGCACGCGGGAGCGGCTCTTTCACAAGCGGCGCTACCGGCGGATTCACGGCAACAACCGGGGAACCGAGATGAAGGGCCGGCCGCTCGACCCCGACCAGCAGGCACAGGAGACCGAGGCGGCCGACCTGAACGCGGAGCTGGCGCTGACCGGTGCCGGCATCTACCGCGTCTCAAACTACCTCTCGATACGCGAACCGGCCGGCGATGCCGAGGCGCTGATCGAGGTGCTCGACGCGATCGGCCGCGAGCTCTCAGGCGCGAACGAGGCGCATCTGCACCCCGGCGTCGCCGCCCAGCGCGAGGTCTTCTGCTCCAGCCTGCCGACCGGGTGCGACACGGCCGGCCGGACGCGCAAGTACGTCTCGGTGAACGTCGGCGACACGACCCCTCTGGTGGGCGCCCGCTGCGGATCCCCGTCCGGGATCCCGCTCGGCTACTCCTCGGTTGGGCGCACGTTGGAGCGCCTTGACCTGTTCGACGCGGCGCACAGCAACCACATGCTCGTCGTCACGGGAGACAGCGGATTCGGCAAGACGATGATCGTCAACAACATCTACGCTCGCGCCCTGGCCCGCGGGGATCACGGTGCCGTGATCGAGCGCGGCGGCCACTACCAGTTTCTGGCCTCGCTGATTCCGGGTGCCGCGAACGTGAGCCTCGGATCGGGGACGGACGCAATATGCCCGTGGGACACGCCCGATCCCGCGTCGGTCGCAGCGGAGAAGATCGACTACCTGATCGCTCTGCACGCGACTCTGATCGGGACCGGGCGGCGCGAGGAGTACGGGCTCACCGCGCTTGAGGAGAATCTGCTCGGCCGCGCCATCCGCGAGGTCTATGAACGATGCGTCGTGACACGCGAGGCGCCCCGCGAGCTGCTGCTGCAGGAAACCCTGTCGGCGCGGGCGGCGAGCGAAGCGCAAGCGGGCGCCGGTCAGATGGCTGACGCGCTCAGGGATCTCGCGGCGCGGCTGCACAACTTCTGCGGCGAGGGCCCCTACGCCTACCTGGCCGACAGGCCGACCACCGTGCCTCACGATGCGCCGCTCGTCGTCTTTGACACGCGACGAATCCCCGCTCACTTCGCTGGGGCGGCGATGTTCGAGATCGTCGAGCACGTCGCCGAGCGCGTCGCGCGAAGCGTCCAGCGACATCTACTGCAAGACGGACACGCACCCGATGGGTCCGGCCTGCGGCGACGAGCGCCCCGGTACTACCTCACTCTGGAGGAGGTCTGGAAGCTGCTCGAACACGAGGCGACCGCTCGCTGGGTCAACGAGCTGCCGAGACGCTCAAGGCACGACAACCTGGCGCTCATCGGTGTCAGCCAGCAGCTCTCGGATTTCAACAACGCCTGGGGGCGAGCGTTCATCGACAACTCGGCGCGCAAGCTGACCTTTCATCAGGCGCCTCGGCAGATCGAGTTTCTGCGCGAGGAGCTGGGCCTCACGCCCGACGAGGTCCAGGCGATCGGTCAGCTCAAGACGGTCAAGCGCGACTACTCGACGGCCTACTTCGACAATGGTCCTCGCGGACGCGGCACGATCACCGCCCGGTATTCGGACCTCGAGTACTGGATCTGCACGCACGACCCGGAGTTCGACGAGCCGGTCCGCCGCCAGGCGCTCAGAGACGCTCAGGGCGATCCGTGGCGGGCGCTGCGCCTGCTCGCCGACCCGGCCTGGCATCAGCGGCTCGCGGGGGAGGCGGCTTAGATGGACGCCGCCACGGCAGGGCAGATCATCCTCTCGGACCCTCGGGCGCGGCGACTGGCTGCGCGCGCCGCTGCGATCGCCGCCGCGGTCATCGCGATACCGGTCGTGCTGCTGCTCGCCCTGGTGGTCGCGATCTCGACCTCGTCCTCGCCGGGCACGGTCGGGAGCGCAGACGGGATCCCCGCGGTCTACGCACCGATGTACGAGGCCGCGGCTTCGGCCTACCACGTCAACCCCTACGTGCTCGCGGCGCTTCACGAGACCGAGAGCGACTACAGCCGTGACCCGAGTGCGTTTGCGCCCAACTCGGCGGGTGCCATCGGGCCGATGCAGTTCCTACCGGCGACCTGGGCGGGCTTTGCAAACGCCTATCGACCGATCGCCGCCCAGCGACCGTCCAGTTATCCGCATGTGTGCGCGCCGCACGGTTGCATCACCGACGACTACGACTCGATCGCCGCCGCGGCCGACTACCTGCACCAGCTCGGCGCCGATGGAGGCCTCGACCAACGCACGCTGAACGCACTCATCAGCTACAAGGGGACGCCGCCAGCATCGATCCCCTACGCGCGCCAGACGTTCACCCTCGCGCAGCAGCTGCAAGCCGCCAACGTGACCTCGACGGGCTCGGTGGTGCAAGCGCCATCGGGGCCGCTTGAGGCGCGGCTCGTGACGGTCGCAGAGGAGATAGCCGCCGCGCAGATTCCCTACTGCTATGGCGGCGGCCACACCACGCCGGCGCGGCCCAGCCACGGAACCTACTGCCACAGCGCGAGCAATCAGTTCGTCTCAGGCACCGCGTATGAAGGGCTTGACTGCTCGGGAGCCGTCTCGATGTTGCTCCAGGTATCCGGCGTGAACACGCCGACTCTGGACTCGACCGCATTCATGAGCTTCGGCGACGCAGGCCCCGGGCAGCAGTTCACGATCTGGGCGAACCCGGCCCACGTCTTCGTGAGCATCGACGGACGCGACTGGGGCACGAGCGACGCAAACCCGTCCGGTGGGCCCGGGTGGGCGCCGCATACGACCGTCGGCTTCACCCCACGACACCTGCCGGGCCTATGAGCAAGCGCGCGCTCCCAGTGCTCGTCGCGGCGGCCATCGCCCTCACCGGATGCGGACTGCGCGATCCCTACTCCCAGCAGCCGCAGAAGCGCCCCGCCGCCGCCCGTGCTCAAAGCGCGCTGACACCCGTACCGCAAGGAGCAGTCAAACCCACCACCAGCGCAACGAGCGTGCTCGCCCGCTACGCGGACGCATGGGTCAACTGGTCGGCGGCGACGCTCGCGCACGAGCGGGCAGCCTTGTTGGCGCTAGCCACCGGCCAGCTCGCAGACCAGCTGCGCCAGGACGCCGCCCAGGCCTCAAAGACGCAGCTACAAGAAGTAAGCCACGCGTACAGCCGCGGGCGCTACGTCGGCGTCATCCGAGCGCAAGGCGGACGCGCGATCGTCGTCACCTACGAGGAAGTCGCCTCCGTCGGCGGCTCGTCTCAGGGCGCCTACCACGTCTATCTCGCGCGCACCGAACGCACAGCGCACGGATCGAGAGTCACGGAATGGCAGCCAGCGACAGACAGCTAGTCGCCGCCCCGCCAGAGGCCAGGTCCCGGCCGCTGCGGCGAGCCGGGCTGGCCGCGACGACGCTTGAGAGCTACGGCCTCCTGTGGCTCGGCACGCTGCTCGCCGCGGTCCTCGCGATCCCGATCGCGGGACAGCTGCGGGGAGCCTTTGGCTTTCGCTTGACGCTTGCCCCGACGGGCACCGCGAGCATGGCAGCGCTGATCGCGGTCAACAACATCCGCGCGGCAGCCGTCCCGCTTCTGTTCGCGGTTATCAAAGTTGGTCCCCGACGGTGGCTGTTGATCGTGGGCGATGTTGTGGTTGGCGCGAGCCTCGCGGTCAACGTGGCCCTCGGCGGCCTCGCGCTCGGCGCCTACGGCCTCGCCCTGCTGCGCTACCTCCCGCAATGGCCGTTGGAGTGGGGAGGACTCGCACTCGCACTGGCCGGGTGGCGACGAGCTCAGCGCGGGCAAGGGGACCCTTGCGAGCTGGCCCTGCTCGCGATCGGAGCCGCAATGCTCCTCTGTCTCGCCGCCCTCCTTGAGACATACGCGGTGCCCCAGGCCTGAGCACCATGTCCTACTTCCAGCGACGCTTTCTAGGCCCCCTGCTGCTGATCGCGGTCAGCCTCGGCGGTCTTGTGCTGTGGCTCACCTACTCAGCGCCGGGCGTCCTTCGCCACGCCGCCACCACCGGCACGCGCACCGCCCGAGGGCAGGGCGACACGACCGTCTCCTCGGCGCTCAGGTGGCTCATGGATACGGTGATCCTCGGCCTCCACGTCGCCGCCTACACCGCTGGCCTGCTACTAGTCCTCGCCCTGCCGGTGCTGGTCGCGCGCCTGCGCGCTCGCCGCCAGCGTGCCGAGCCGGGCCGGGTGCTCTGCGCCGAGCTGCGCCTGGGGCGCGACGACCAGGCCTCGCCGTATGAGATAAGCAAGGTCTTCGACGGGATCGCCGGGGCGCTCAGGCCGGGCATCGTTCGTCGTCCACTGACCGGTCCTCCCACTCTGACGCTGAGGATCGTGAGCGAAGGAGGAACGCGATCGGTGCGCTTTCTCGTCCAGGCGCCGGCCATCTATCACCCGGCGATTGCGGCCCGCCTGAGAGCCACATACCCCGACACCCGTCTCATCCCGATTGACGCGCGACACGCCGATCCCTTCACTCTCAGCGCGATCCAGTCACCCAGCGCGGCTGTTCGCGCGCTGCTCCGCGGCCGTGAGCTGCCCCCCCCGATCGCGGTGGACATGCTGCGCGTGAAGAAGGCGAGACGGTGGGTGTGGGCGCTCGCGACCACCAAGGACTACGAGCACTCCCTGATCGAAAGCCTCCTGTCTGTCATGCACGCGCTCACGACGCCGTGTGTCGTCGAGCTGCTTCTGACCCCGGCACCTACGTTGCTTGAGCGCTACACCGGGCACGCGCTCAGGTGCCGCGAGCGGCGCTTCATGGCAGAGGGCGCCCTCGGCCCTGCCGAGCCCGGCGCGGATGGTGTCGTAGCCAAGAAGCACCTGCAGGGCGCGGTCGAGGGCGTCGGACGGGCGTGGTGGTGGTTCGATCTGCGCGTCATCGTGCCCCGCGGCCGCGAGCCCTACGCCCGTCAGGTGGCCGGGGTCATCCAGGAGACGCGCGGCGAGAACTACCTGCGGATCAGAGTGATGCGTCTGCGCCGCAGGCTCTACGCCTGGCGCTCCGGCCGCGGCCTCGCGCCACTCTTTCCGGCCCTGTGGACCGGAGCCCTCTCGAGCGCCGAGGTCGCATCCCTGTGGCACCTGCCGACCCTGCGCCTGAAGGGCGTCCCACTCAGCCGCATCTCGGCGAGGGAGATCGCCGCGACGAGCGCGATCAGCCGCGACCCCGCCCATGCGGTCATGCGCGACGAGCACGGGCCGGTGGGGATCCACCCCGCCGACCGGCGCTACGGCTGGATGCTGCTCGGAACCGCCGGCGCAGGGAAGACCGCCGCCCTCGCGCCACACGTCAAAGCCGTCGCAGAGGATGACGAGCGCGCCCTGGTGATCATCGACCCGAAGGAGGACTTTGCTCGCCTGTCGATGGGCCTCATACCCACCCGGCGCACCGTTCACTATCTCGACCTGGGCGCACCGCGATACGGACTGAACATCCTCACCGCCGGCCATCTGACGCCCGAGATTCGCGCCGACATTTTCATTTCGGTAATCCGCGAGCTGGCGGGCGAGTCCTCCGTCGGTCCGCGCTCTGACCTGTTCCTCAGAGCGGCCCTGCAGGCGGTGATGATCGTGGAGCCCGTGCCAGCCCTCCAACACGTCGCCGCGCTGCTCGACCCCTACGACGCGGGCTACCGCGAATGGGTTACACGCGAGCTGCGCTGCCACCACGAGATCGACTTCGTGCGCGACTACTGGGAGAACACCTTCCCGCACATGGTCAAACACAATCCTCGCTTCTTCGCCGAGGCTGTGGCAGCGCCCGCGAACAAGATCGCACGGTTCCTGACCTCGCCCAGCCTCAACCTGCTGATGACGCACTCCATCCAGCTCGACCTGGAAAGCATCATCCAGCGACGCGAGATCCTGATCGTCAACGGAAGCAAGGGGGCTGTAGGAGAGTCAAACGCCAACCTGTTCTGCTCAATGCTGATTCTCCTGATTCAGCGCGCGCTTCACCAAATGCAGCGAGTCGAGGCCCATGAGCGCGTGCAGGCCGCCCTGGTGATCGACGAGGCGCACAACGTCTTCATCCCGGCCTTCTCGACGCTGCTGGCCGAGGGCCGCTCAGGAGGCCTCGAGGTCGCCGCGGCCTTCCAATACACCGGCCAAATCGCCGATGAAAGCGTGCGCGCCGGGGTCAGGAGCCTCCTGCAGAACGTCTCGATCTTTCGCCAACGCGACTTCCAGGACGCCCGGGCCGCCGCGGCGCTGGCGATGGAAGTCTTCCAGGACAACATCCGCGGCGACGTCGAAGACCAACGCCGAATCCGAATCGACCCAATCGACATCGTGCAACAGCCCAACTACCGAAGCGTCAACCTGTGGCTGGCGCACGGTATCCCGCAACCCGCGGCCACCGCGAGCACCGCGCCGATGGAGCAACTGGTCGCAACTCCCGCGGCGATCCACGCACGCGAGCACCACGAGCGCGTGCAGCTCCGCCGCGGCGATCATCCCCACGACCACGGGCGCTACATACAGCCGCCGCTTGTGTGGTCCGCAAGGACGCCGATCCTAGCCCGGTACCGAACTGTTCACATTGACCTGCCGGCGTGGGCAGATTGCCCGCCGCTGGCCGAGATCGTCCGCGTTGCGGTCGTCCTCAAGTCGACTAAGGGCGAGCCGCTCGCGTACGTGGCCGAGTGCCGTGACGGGTCAGGGCGCCGCTACGCCGCCGAGCTGCCGGCAGAGCCGCATGCGCCGGGATGGCTCCCGGCCGGAACCTATGGCGTGCAGGTGTTGGTGTGGGTGACCGGAGAGCCGGATCCACGCAGATGGGCTCCGGTCGTGGAGGCCCGGGAGACGGGCGAGCGCGAAATGGTGGTCGAGATCGCCGAGGAGCCGCGGAGACCACCTGTGAGAGCTCAAGAGGCGGCGTGAGGATGGCCTCCCTGGCAGGCGTCGCGGAGAGGATGGTCCTGGCGGGCGACGGCCTTGGCGCAGGAACGCTCCAGTGGGGAGATCGGGAGGGATCGCCGCCGACCATCGGCCTCACCGACCGGGATCTCCGTCTGATGGCCCTGCTCTATGACGTGAACTTCCTCTCGGCGAGCCAGCTCTTGATGCTCGGATGGGGCGACGCCGGAGAGCGGGTCGGGCGCAGGCGGCTGAAGCGCCTGCACGACAGCGGCTACGTGGATCGCTTTCGCCCGATCCGCAAAAGCGGGACCGCGGAGTGGAACTACCGACTCAGCTCTCTCGGGTGGTCGGCCCTGACCGAGCAACGCATGGCACCCGGCGACCACGCCTACACCCCCACCGCGATCACCAGCATCAGCTACACAGAACACGATCTCCAGCTCGCGGCGCTCGTCCTTCGCATAGCCCAGGACGCCACGCGCGATCGAGGTGGGGGACTTCTAGACAGGATGCCGTTCACATGGAAGGGCCCGCGCAGCGGGCGAATTGACACCGACATAACCGAGGAGTTCGACTGCTCCCCGGCCGCCGAGCTACCCGTGGGCACACGCCTTCACCCGGAGGACAGCCGTCAGGGCTACTTGGAGCCCGACGCGACGCTCATCGGACGCTCAGGCGAGGACACCTGGGCGGTCCTGATCGAGTACGACCGCACCGAACGTCCGCACAAGCAGATCGACCGCCTACGCCGATACGACCACTGGCTGCTGAGCGGCTGGCGAGAGGGTCGCTTTGCTGAACACTCGATCGCTCCGTCAGTCGTGTTCATGACCGCACGCGAGCGGCCCCTGCGCCGCCTGATTGAGACCGCCGATCGGACCTTCGAGGCGTGGCACGGTCACGAGCACGCCGGCCCGCGGGAAGGTACGCACCCGGCCAGGCAACGGGTCGTCTTCACGAGCCGCGAGCGCGTTCTCGCAGGGGATTGGACGATGCAACGGACCCCGAGCCTGCCTCCTGAGCTGCGGGAGGACTTCCGCGTCTGCTCACCGCGCTCGCTTATGTACGACCTCCCCTCCTTGTTCGCCGGTTCTGAGACCACCGGCGCCTGTACATGATCCCGGCCGGTTGCGCAGACAGGCGCGGCGCCTAGCTACTTGCCGCGGAAAAACACTGTGGGATGACGAACGGCCGCGCGTGTTGAGGGCGCGGCCGTTCGTGAATGAGTGGTTGCTCTGGTCAGGAGCGTTTGG
>JADGPP010000052.1 GCA_017882375.1 Solirubrobacteraceae bacterium
GATGACGCTCGACCGCACGCGCCCGGGCGTCGCCGCGATGGCCACGGGCATCGCCCGCGCCGCGTTCGAGTTCGCGACCGACTACTCACGCGAACGCGTGCAGTTCGGCGTGCCGATCGCGATGCACCAGGCGATTCAGTTCATCATCGCCGACATGGCGACCGAGATCGAGGCCTCGCGCCTGCTGACGTGGAAGTCGGCCGTGATGCTCGACAACGGCGAGCGCAACACGCTGATCTCCTCGCACGCCAAGCGCTTCGCCGCGGACACGGCGATGAAGACGGCCACGGAAGCCGTGCAGGTCTATGGCGGCTACGGCTTCATCAAGGAGTACCCCGTGGAGAAGCTGTTCCGCGACGCGAAGATCATGCAGCTGTACGAGGGCACCTCGCAGATCCAGCGCCTGGTCATCGCGCGCGAAACGCTGTTGCCGCGGCGTGCCGAGGAGCCGGCCGAGGTTGGCGGCGTGGAAACGGTCGCCGTCTAGCTGCTCGTCGCGGCTGGACGTCTTGATCGATTGATCGATTGATGGGTTGGTGAGCGCCGTCGCCGTCGCACGGCGGCGCTCACGCAGCTCAGTGGATCAGCAGCGGCGTGCCGTAGGCGGAGACGACGCCGCCCGGGCCATAGGCCGACGCGGGGCCGGGGGCGACCTTCGCGAGCACGCGGTAGGCGCCTTTGCGGACGCGCACCACGCGGCTGAACTGCGAGCTGGTCGCGTTGAGCGGCTTGGCGGTCGTGCCCCCGGCGAGGATCCCGTGGCCCTGCGCGATGCGCAGGATGGCGATCTGCGCGCCGTTGACGGCGGGCGTGACCGTGCCGTACACGCGCGCGAAGCCACGTCGCTTGGTGCGCGCGACGCGGCTGGCCACGCGCACGGCGACGTTCTCGGTCGCGACGGGACTGATCACGGCGTTGCTCGCCGGCGTGAACACACGGAACTGCGTCGAGCTGCCCAATCCCGGCACGGTGAACTTGAATTCGCCGGTTGGCAGCGTCACCTCGGGGTTGCCGACGCTCTGAAAGCCCGCCGTGAACGGGAACGCGTTCGCCTGCAGTACGACCGTGCGGTTGGCGTTGCCGGTGCCCGAGAGCGTGCCCTGAACGGTGACCAGGCCGCCGAACGGCACGGGGTTTGGCGAGGCGAGGATCGCCAGCGACAGCGGCACCTTGGTCGTCAGCAGTTTTTCGTCGTCGCCGATCGTCGCGCCTGCGCTGTTGACCGCGACGAGCCGGTAGTGGTACACGGTGAGCGGCTGCAGGCCGGTGATCGTCAGCCTCACCGCTACCGCCTTCGTGCCCGCGCCGGCGTCGGCGATCGCCGTCTGCGAGCCGTAGGCTTTCGTCAGGCCGTACTGGAAGTAGTAGGAGGTGTCGCTGCCGTTCGGGTTGACCGACCCCGTCAGCACCGCTGACCCATAGCTCACTTCGCGTGGGCCATTTGTGTTCACCTTCGGCGTGGTCGCCGCTTGAGCAGCGGCCGGCAATGCCAGCACGGCCAGCAGGGCAATGACTGTCAACGGCCGGCGTCGGGCTGCCACTGGCGCCCGGCGGGCATCGTGGCTCGGGTCACTGGCGACTTCGTGTGGGTGGTTCATGTCTGCCTCCTACCCCCGATCGTGCTGCGCATTCCCTACCCACGCAACCCGCGCGCACCCCGAGAGGTGCGGTGGCGAGCCCGTGAACGCTAGGCTCCGGCAACCCTAGCCAGAAGAGGAGACGCAAAAGACATGTTCGTGTTCAAAGCCGCCGTTGTGGGTGCCGGGACGATGGGCGGCCAGATCGCCCAGACGATCGCCGCCGCGGGTATCCCGGTGGTGCTCAAGGACATCGATGACGCGCTCGTGCAGGCGGGACTCGACGAGGCGCGCAACGTGACGACGGGTCAGATCGGCAAGCTCGTCGAGAAGGGCAAGATCACCGCCGAGCAGGCCGACGAGCAGATCGAGCAGATCGTCGGGCGCATCCACGGCACGACCTCCTACGCGGCCTTCGGCGACGTCGACATCGTGATCGAGGCCGTGCCCGAGCGGATGGAGATCAAGCAGGCCGTGTTCGCCGAGCTCGACGCCTCGACGCCCGGCCACGCGGTGCTCGCCTCGAACACCTCCTCACTGTCGATCACCGAGATCGCCGAAGCGACGCTGCGCCCGGACAAGGTCGTCGGCTTTCACTACTTCTACCCGGCGTCGATCATGCCGCTGATCGAGATCGTCGAGGGCGAGGAGACGTCGGCCGAGACGGTCGGCGCGGCGGTCACCTTCGCGCAGGCGATCCGCAAGCAGCCGATCACCTGTGCCGAGGTGCCGGGGTTCGTCGTCAACCGCATCCTCAACTCCTCCAGCGCCGAGGTGTGGCGCGAGCAGGAGGAGAAGGGGCTGTCGATCAAGAAGATCGACGAAGGCCTGGGCTCGGCCGGCGTGCTGCCGATCGGTCCCTACCAGCTGATCAACCTGCTAGGCCTGGACACGGTGCTGCACGTCGCCGAGCATCTGATCGAGTCATACGGCGAAGAACGCTTCTACGTCCCCAAGGGCATGCAGAAGCTCGTCGCCGACGGCAAGCTCGGCGCGAAGACCGGCGGCGACGGCTTCTATGACCCGCAGGGCAATCCGAACCTGCCGGGCGATGCCGAGCCGGACATCGACGAGCTCGTCGAGCTGCTCTCGCTGAAGACGTTCCTGGAGGCCTGCCTGGTGCTCGAGGAGGGCGTCGCCAGCCATCGCGACATCGACTTCGGGATGATGGCCGGCGCCGGACTGGACCCGCGCCGCGGCCTGTTGCCACCGTTCATGCGCGCCGACTCCGAGGGCCTGGACACGGTGCTCGAGCGCATGGAGAGCGCGCAGGAGCGCTACGGCGAGCGCTTCACGCCGCCGACGATCCTGCGCCGCCTGGTCGCCCAGGGGCGGCTCGGTCAGAAGGCCGGCCAGGGCTTCTACGCCTACCCGCAGCCCGACGCCGAGCAGCCGGCCGAGGTGATCAAGCTGGAGACGCGCGAGGACGGCGTCGCGATCGCCTGGCTGGCCAACGGCCAGATGAACTCGATCTCACCGCAGGTCGCCGGCGACCTGGAGAAGGTGTGGAGCAAGATCAAGCAGTCCGGCGTGCGTGCGCTGGTGATCGCCTCGTCCAACCCGTTCCTGTACTCCGCCGGAGCCGACATCAAGGCCTTCACGACGATGGACGCCGCCGCCGGCGAGGCGCTTATCGGAGAGACGCACGCGTTGTTTCGCGAGCTCGGCTCGGGCAAGATCGCGACGATCGCCGCCGTCAACGGCCTGGCCTTCGGCGGCGGCTGCGAGCTGGCGATGGCCTGCGACGTGCGCATCGCCGCGCGCTCGGCGCTGTTCGGCCAGCCGGAGATCAAGCTCGGGATCATCCCCGGCTTCGGCGGCACCCAGCGCCTACCCCGCCTGGTGGGGTCGAACAAGGCGCTGGAGATGAACCTCGTCGGCGACCCGGTGCTCGCCGACGAAGCCTTCGAGTTCGGCCTGGTCAACCGCGTCGTCGAGGACCACGAACTGCTCGACACCGCGCTGGCGTGGGCGCGCAAGCTCGCGCAGGCCTCGCCGCTGGCGCTGGAGCAGATCAAGAGCATCTCCGCGGCCGGCGATCTCGACGCGGGCATCGAGGCCGAGAAGCGCGCCTTTGCGGAGGTCTTCCAGAGCGCCGACGCCAAGGAGGGCATCGCCGCCTTCCTCGGCAAACGCGCGCCGCATTTCGAGGGTCGATGAACGGTCGATGAACGCTAGCGCGATCCATACCGGACGGATGCGGAGGGTGTTGGTGTCGTCTTGAAGACTGCGTATAACCATGGCTATACGCAGTCCGCGGGGCAGCACACAACACCGCTGCAGCGACTGGCCGAGCTCGTGCGCGGTGCGCGCTCGGCCGTCGTGCTGACGGGTGCGGGCATCTCGGTGCCGTCGGGCATTCCCGACTTTCGCACGCCGCACAGCGGGCTGTGGGAGCGCGTCGACCCGATGCAGGTGGCGCACATCGACGCGTTTCGCAGCGACCCGGTGCGCTTCTGGGGCTTCTACGGCGAGCGCTTTGCGACGCTCGGCGACAAGCAGCCGAACGGGGCGCACGAGGCGCTGGTCGCGCTGGAACGCCAAGGCCTGCTCGACGGCGTGATCACGCAGAACATCGACATGCTGCACCGCAAGGCGGGCACGCGCGAGCTAGTGGAGGTGCATGGCAGCATCGCCAGCTGCTCGTGTCCGGACTGCGGCGGCAACATCTCGCTGGCACAGACGCGCGAGCGAATCGCGGCAGACGACGATGGCGTGCCGCGCTGCGCTGCGTGCGATGGCCCGATCAAGCCCGACGTCGTGCTGTTCGGCGAGCTGCTGCCCGCCGCGGCTCTGTTGCGGGCGCGAGCGATGTGTCAGCGCGCCGACCTGCTGCTGTGCGTCGGCTCCTCGCTGGAAGTCCATCCGGTCGCCGGTCTGCCGCTGCTCACACACGAGGCCGGCGGCGCGGTGGCGATCGTCACGCAGGGTCCGACGCCGCTGGACGACATCGCCGAGGTGCGCCTGGACGGCGATGTCGTGCACGAGCTCGAGGCGCTCGTAGACGAGCTCGCGCCGAGCGCTCAGCCGGGCCGCTGAGCGGGCCGGCGCTCGGTCATGCAGCTGAGGCGAGCGTGCGTGCTCAGCCCGGGAGCTGTACGAGCGTGAGCAGGTACTCCGACTGCACGCGGAAGGACCCGTCGTCGGCCTCGTTGAAACCGCCGTACAGCTCCAGCATGTCGTGGCGCAGCTGCTCGTAGCGGCCCTGGGGCTCGAGCGCGGCCTTGGCCATCACGGCCGGCCCGAGCATCCGCTCGTCGTCGGCTAGCCACGCCTCGGCGGTCTCTCCGGAAAAGGTGACCGTCCGCCGCTCGCACGTCACCTCGGCGCCGCTGTCGGCGAACAGCGAGCGCACGTGCTCCTCGTCGCCCCACAGGACCGGCGGCCTGAGCTCCGGCGGCAGCGGAGGCATGTAGCTCGCCGAAGCCCTGAAGCTTGCGCCGACGAAGCCCTCGGGCGTCCACGCGGTCACACCGATCGTGGCGCCGGGACGCGCGACCCTGACGAGCTCGGCGGCGGCCACCTGCTGGCGCGGGGCGAACATCACGCCGAAGCATGAGGTGACACGGTCGAACGAGCCCTGCTCGAACGGCAGCTCCTCGGCGTCGCCTTCGACGAACTCGATCTCCAGCCCGGCCGCCGATGCACGGCCACGCGCGACGTCGAGCAGCTTGGGTGTCAGGTCCAGGCCCGTGACCTTCGCCCCGGCTCGTGCGGCGGCGATCGCCACGTTGCCACTGCCTGTGGCGACGTCCAGCAGCTCGAGCCCCGGTTGGGCGCCCAACCGCTCGGCCAGGAGCTCCGCCACGGAGGCGATCCGGCGCGAGACCTCCGGGTAGTCCCCCGCCGTCCACATCATCCTCTGGCCTTGCTTGATGGCGCTGACGTCGATGCTCATCGCTGTCGCCTCCTCATCGATTGACTGTCGTGCGCTGCGCCTTGAGCAGGTCGCGCTCGGGCTCGATCGCCCAGCGCGCCGCCACCGCCGACAGCTCTGCGTCGAGCTGCCAACGGTCGGCCAGCGGACCTCCGCTGTGTTCCGGGCTGGCCCCCTTCAAGGCCATCGAGCCGGTGTTGTCGCCGATCTCGCGCAGCTCGCTGCGCTCCTCGGCGCTCAGCGGCGACGGCACCGTGACCCCAGCCAGCTCCGCGCGCTTTTGCTCGACCGCGCGCGCGTCGGCGCCGCTCTCCTGGATCAGCGTCGGAGCGACGCAGTGCACCGGCTCGTGCGCAAGGTTCCACGCGCACGCGAGCTGCAGCATGGTCAGACCGTGTCGCTGGGCATACGGACGCATCCGCGCAAACTTCTTGGCGCCCAGCTCCACCCAGCCCTCGGGGCGGAACTTGCGATGGTCGTACTCGGCGAAGCAGTGACCCGGGAGCACGTCGTCGTGGAACAGCCCGCCGTAGTCGACGACGCGCGTGATCAGGCTCACGTCGTGTGCGCCGGCCGCCGCGAGAACGAGCTCGCCGGGCCACGGCTCGAGCGGGTTGAGGATGATCATCGCCCAGTCGATCTGCTCGGAGAAGCGCTCGAAGCAGTCGATCACGTCGAGCGTGAAGCCGTTGGCCGGTCCGGGGGCCACGCCGAGCAGCCGCGTCAGTCCGGCCTCGCGCACCGCTTGCATGCCCTCCCACACGGCCGGGCTGGAGTAGCCGCTGCGATCGGGGTTGTGCAGCAGCAGCAGGTCGAAGCTGTCGACCCCGCAACGCTGCAGGCTGCGCTCGGTGGCCATGCGGATGTAGTCGCCGTAGGCCGCCTCGCCGCGTAGGCGGGCGTCGGTGAAGCGGGGAAAGCCTTTGGCGCCCTCGCGCTGGCCCTCATAGAAGTCGTGGCCGATCGCGCCGACGATGCAGTAGTCCTCGCGCGCGACGCCCGCCAGCGCGCGCCCGAGCGCCCGGTCGGCCTCGCCGGCGCCATACGCGTCGGCGGTGATCACCGTGTCGATCCCCTCGCCGGGCCGCAGCAGTGCCTCCAGGCGGTCCTCGGCAAGCGGCTCGCCGAAATGCATGAAGCGCCCGCCGCTCCACGTGCCGATGGCTGTCGTCGTCGGGTCCACGCTCACTTCACCCTAAACCCCGGCGCCGTGCGGGCGCGGAGTGTCGCTTCCAGGCGCCCGAGCGCGTGGCGCACCACCTCCTCGTCGAGCTTGCCCGCGTCCGTCGCGGGCTGCACATCGCGCCTCTCGGTAGAGCTCGCCGCCGGACTGGCGTCGGACTCCTGCTCGCCGAGGCGGGCGAAGGCGACGCGCGCCTGCTCGTCGACACCACTGCGCAGCTTGTCGAGCTCGGCGATGCGGATCGCCAGATCCTCGCGGCGCTCGGCGGGCAGCTCGGTCAGCGCCGCGGCGTAGGCGGCGCGCAGCTCGATCGCGGCGTGCGCCACGCGTCCGTTGTCGAGGTCCAGGCGCGCGCGCAGCACGAGGTCCTCGCACAGCAGTGTCGCTCCGCGCCCGCCGAGCAGCTCCGCCAGGCGCTCCTGCGGGCGCAGCGCCGCGGCGCGATCGCCGATCCGCTTCCTGCGCACTCCCGCGGGGCCTCGCCAGGGCAGTTCGCGCGCGTGCAGCCAGAGCCCGTCGGCGACCTGCTCGCCCTCGCCCCAGCCGGCCCTGATCACCAGCGCCTGATCGGGTGATATCTCGTGGACGTAGGGGTCCGCCGCGGCGATCCGGTGAAAGTGCAGCACGCGATTGAGCACCACCGCCGCCGCCTGGATCTCGCGCTCGCCGTCGAGGTCGGAAAGCCAGGCTTTGGCCTGGCGCTCGGCCGACACGGAAACGGGATCGACGAGCGTCGCGCGCGCGGTCACGACCGGTGTCGGCTCCGGCTCGGGCGGCGCCGGGCGGCGGCGCGACTTCGAGCGCGACACGGCGCTCAGCATCTGCCCGCGCGCCGGCGCGCGTCGCTGCGCGCCGAGCGTTCCGAGCACGACGACGCGCTCGGGCTCGGACCCCTCGTGAGCTCGCATCAGGTAGCGCCCGTCCGGCGGTCCCAGCTCCCACGGAAACTCGAACTGCACGAACAGGAACAAACGGTCGGGCATCGCTGCACCGTATCCTTCCTCGTCGGTGGCGACCTATCAGCTGCCGCGGGCCAGCGAGCCCGCCGACCTCGAGACCGGGAGCGCAAGGATGTCCGATGCGAGCAACGTCGCCAAGAGCCTGCGCGAGCGGTTGAGCGGGAAC
Organism: Solirubrobacteraceae bacterium; assembly: GCA_017882375.1. Taxonomy (GTDB): domain Bacteria; phylum Actinomycetota; class Thermoleophilia; order Solirubrobacterales; family Solirubrobacteraceae; genus Palsa-744. The sequence continues at coordinate 7,763 of JADGPP010000052.1, forward strand.
ACGGAGGAGCGGTTGGGGAAAGCGCTTTCCGACCTGCTTGAAAATCCCCTGATCACAGGGGCGATCGGTCGGGCGTTCGACGCCCGCGAGAAGGCTTCTCAAGCACAGGAGGTTGCAATGGCTGCACTGAACATCCCGTCGGCTGCGGACATCGAACGGCTGACGCGGCGACTGCGGTCCGTGTCACATCGGCTGGAGGGCATCGAGGACGGCGTGCATCGCCTCGACCGCGCTCTTTCGCCGGGCACCGTCGACGCGCGGCTGTCGGTTATCGAGGAGCAGCTCGGCAAGCTGACGAGCAAGCTCCGCCCGGAGGGCGGGCAGCCGGCACGCGCGGCGGCGGCGGCCAAACCGACGCGCAGCAAACCGACCAAACGCAAAGCCAAACCGGCGAAAGCCAAACGCGCGAGCAAAGCAAAAGCGACGAGCGCGAAAACGGCGGCCAAAAGAACCGCGAGCAAAGCGAAAGCCGCAGGCAAAGCGCAGGTCAAAGCGGCGAAAAAAACCGCGAGCAAAGCGAAAGCCAAAGCAACGACCAAAGCCAAAGCGGCCAGCAAAGCCGGCAAAGCGGCCGGCGCGAAAGCAAGAGCGACGCACGGGTAAACCGAAACGCGCCGCGACCAAACCGGCGAGAAGCAAAGCCAAACCGAGCAAACGCTGACGCGCGCGCGGGGCGCCCGTGGCGCACGCCGGCTCGGCGATCTTCGCTAGCCGGCGAGCGCGGCGAGCGCGACGGCGCCCATGCGCTCGGCGGCGGCGCGCAACGCGTGGTCGTCGATGCGCGTGCGCGCTCCGCGTGCATCGAACGTGTCGGTGACCGTGAGCAGGCAGGCGACGGCCACGTCTTCGGCGGCGCCGAGGGCGAACAGCGTCGCCGCCTCCATCTCGATCGCCAGCGCGTCGCCGGGATCGTCGCGCCGCGCGCCCTCGTCGTAGAAGAGATCGACGCTGACGATCGCACCGGCGTGCGCCGACGGCGCGCTGCGCACGAGCGCCTCGGTGAGCCCACGGTCGGCTGCGGCTCGCTCGCGCTTTCCGATCGCGCGCGACGTTCCATCCGCGCAAACCGACTCGCGCGCGATCACGAGGTCACCGAGCTCCAGCGCGGCCGACAGCGCGCCGCAGGTGCCGACACGAACCGCTCGGCGCGCGCCGAGCTCGATCAGCTCCGCGAGCACGATCGCCGCGGAGGGGCCGCCCATGCCGGTGGCCTGGATCGTCAGCGCCCTGCCGTCGCTCGCCTGGCCGGTGTATCCCCACAGACCGCGGTTGTGGTTGAACATGCGTGGCTCGGCCAGCAGCAGCTGCGCCAGCGCGAGCGCGCGTCCGGGGTCGCCGGGGAGCAGCACGCGCTCGGCCAGCGGTGCTGTCGGATGCAGGTGGATTGCGCTCGGAGGGACGGTCTCGCTGTCGGGCACCGGCCGCGACTTTAGACTGCGTCGCATGGGAAAGCCCTTCGCGTCGCGCCCGAGTGGCTGAACCCGCAGAAGATCCGGCGCCGGACCACGCCGAGCCGACGCTCGCGCAGGTCGCTGCGGGCGCGGGCGTCTCCACTGCGACGGTCAGACGCTGGATCGCCAGGGGCCTGGTGCCCGGCTATGACGGCCACTGGACGCCGGCGGCGGCCGCCTACGTGCGCGTGATCGCACGCCTGCGCGCGCGGGGGCACACGCTCGAGCAGATCAAGCGCGCCAGCGACAACGGACAGCTCGCGGTCGGTCCGATCGAGAACCTGCTGAGCGGCTCCGAGCCGCGCTACACGCTGCGCGAGGTCTCGCGCGAGAGCGGCCTGGAGGAGGCGCTGATCGAGCGCATCCTCGCGGCGATGGGCCTGGGCGCGGCGTCAGCCGCGCTGTTGTCCGAGGAGGACATGCAGATGATGAAGTACGTCGCTGCGATGCTCGAGGCGGGCCTGCCGTCGGTCGCCTTCCTGCAGCTCGCGCGCGTGTACGGGCAGTCGATCGCGCAGATCGCCGAAGCGGAGGTGCGCCTGATCCACCTCTACGTGCACGAGCCGTTGATGCGCGAGGGCATGCCCAACGTGGAGATCGCCGAGGAGATGGAGGGCCTCGCGCGCGAGCTGATCCCGTTCGTCGTGCCGCTGCTGCGCTACGTGCACGACCGGCTGCTCGGCTACTTCGTCGAGCAGGACGTGATCGGCCACATGGAGACCGACCTCGCCGAGAGCTCCTCCGAGGAGGGCCGCGTGCGCGTGGCGATCGTGTTCGCCGATCTCGCCGGTTACGCGCGCCTGACGGTCGAGCGCGGCGACGAGGAGGCGCTGGCCGCCGTCGAGCGATTCGTCGAGGCGGTCGAGCAGACGCTGCCGGCCGACGCGCGCGTGATCAAGACGCTCGGCGACGAGGTGATGGTCGTCGGTCCCGACGCGGCCGCGCTCGCGCGCTGGGCGGTGGCGCTGGGATCGGCTACCGCGCAGGGCGACCCGCCGCCGCGGATCGGCATGCACTACGGCGACGCGCTGTACCGCGACGGCGACTACTACGGCCGTGAGATCAACCAGGCGGCGCGCGTGGTGGCGCGCGCGGGCGGCGGCGAGGTGCTCGTGACGCGGCCCGTCGTGGAAGTGGTCGCCGGGGTCGACGGCGTGAAGTTCGATCGCATCGGCGAGGTCGGCCTGAAGGGCTTCTCCGAGCCGACCGAGCTGTTCATCGCCTCCGACAGGACGGGGTAGGAGCAGGCTCGTGGGCGTCGCCGAGATCCGCGAGGCGGTGCGCGCCGCAGGCCTTCTCGGCGACGGGCGACCGGTCGTGGCGATGCTCTCCGGCGGCAGGGACTCGGTGTGCCTGCTCGACGTCGCCGTCGAGCTGTGTGGCAGTGGCGCCGTGAGCGCGCTGCACGTCAACTACGGCCTGCGCGACTCGGCTGACGCGGATGAGCGGCTCTGCAGCGAGCTGTGCGAGCAGCTCGGTGTGCGGCTTTCGGTGCTGTGCGCGGGACCGGCGCCGGGTCGCCCTGCCGACGCCGGGTCCGCGCAGATGCAGGGGAAGGGGCCCCAGGACGAGCCGGGCAACCTGCAGGCATGGGCGCGCGAGCTTCGCTATGACGCGGCGCGGCGGCTGGCCGACCGCTCGAAGATCGGCGCGCGCGACGCGTCGATCGCCACCGGGCACACGGCAAGCGACCAGGTCGAGACGATTCTCTACCGCCTCGCCGCGTCGCCGGGGCGCCGCGCGCTGCTGGGCATGCCAGCCGTGGAGGGCCGACTGATCCGCCCGCTGCTGGGAGTGACGCGCGAGCAGACCGCCGCCTACTGCGCCGAACGCGGCCTGCGCTGGTGCGAGGACGAGAGCAATGACGACGAGCGCTACGCGCGGGTGCGCGTGCGCCGCGGGCTGGTGCCGGCGCTGCGGGCGGTGCATCCGGCGGCGGAGGCCAACGTACTGCGCACCGCGCGGCTGCTGCGCGAGGAGACAGAGCTGCTGGCGGGGCTCGTCGACGCCGAGCTGGGCGGCGGTCGGCAGATCGCGATCGCGCGCCTCGGCGAGCTTGCGGCGGCGCTCGCGCGGATGGTCGTCGTGCGCCTCGCCGAGGACGCTGCGGGGACGTACGTGCCGCAGGCCGGCGAGCGCGTCGAGGAGCTGCTGGCGCTCGGCGCACGCGGCGGGCGCGCCGAGCTGCACCTCGGCGGATTCGCCGGCGCGGTGATCGACGGCGGCGTGCTGAGTATGCGCCGCCTGGCGCCACGCGAGACCTCCGAGCGTCTCGGGGCGCCGCCGGGTGAGGACTAGACTCCTCCCGGTGGCCAGTCCTGTGCGAGCCCCAGGGGAGTCGGCGATCGGCGAGGTGCTCGTCAGCGCCGAGGAAGTGCAGCGCCGTGTGGCCGAGCTCGGCGAGCAGATCTCGCGCGACTACGCCGGGCGCTCGCTGCTGCTGATCGGGGTGCTCAAGGGCGCGGTCTTCTTCCTGAGCGACCTGATGCGCTTCATCGACATCCCCGTCGAGGTCGACTTCATGGCGGTGGCGTCATACGGCTCGGCGACCGATTCCTCGGGCGTCGTGCGGATCCTCAAGGACCTCGACGCGGCGATCGAAGACCGCGACGTGCTGATCGTCGAGGACATCGTCGACTCGGGCCTGACCTTGCAGTACCTGATGCGCAACCTCGGCTCGCGCAACCCGCGCACGCTGGAGGTCTGCGCCCTGTTGACCAAGCCCGAGCGGCGCAAGGTCGACTTGCCCACGCGCTACGTCGGTTTCGAGATCCCCAACCGCTTCGTCGTCGGCTATGGCCTGGACTACGCCGAGCGGCATCGCAACCTGCCGTTCGTGGCGGTGCTGGAGCGTTAGATACCGCGTTCTGACACTGGCGGGCGAGAGCCGCCAACCGCGGGAAAACTCGCCCCCCCATGGTAGGCTAGGGGCCTGGTGACCACCATTTCAGCCGGCGCCAGAGCACTGCGGATTAACCAATGAGCCGTTTCTTCAAGAGCGCCGCATTCCCGATCCTCATCGTCGTGGTGCTGGCGTTCCTCGCGGTCAAACTGGTCAACCCTGGTTCGAGCGTGCATCGCACGCACAGCTACCAGACGCTCGTCTCCAAAGAGCTCCCCGGCGGCGAAGTCCGCGAAGTCAAGTTCAAGAACAAGGGCAAGTCGCTCGAAGTCAAACTGAAGAACAAGGAAGACTACGAAGTCGGCTTCATCGACCAGGCCGCGCCGGAACTGATCAAAGAACTGCGCACGGCCGGCGTCCAGTACAACGTCGAATCGGAAAAGAGCAGCGCGCTGCTGAGCCTGCTCACGTACATCATCCCGTTCGTCCTGTTCTTCGGCTTCTGGATCTTCTTGATGAACCAGGTCCAGGGCGGCGGCTCCAAAGTGATGTCCTTCGGCAAGTCGCGCGCCAAGCGGCTGTCTGCGGACTCGCCAAAGATCACCTTCCGCGACGTCGCGGGGGTCGACGAGGCCGTCGAGGAGCTGCACGAGATCAAGGAATTCCTCGAGAATCCGAAGAAGTTCCAGGCGCTCGGGGCGAGGATCCCGACAGGCGTGCTGCTGTACGGGCCACCGGGCACGGGCAAGACGCTGCTGGCGCGCGCTGTCGCGGGCGAGGCCGGCGTCCCGTTCTTCTCGATCTCCGGATCTGACTTCGTCGAGATGTTCGTCGGCGTCGGCGCATCGCGCGTTCGCGACCTGTTTGAGCAGGCCAAGCAGAACAGCCCGTGCATCATCTTCATGGACGAGATCGACGCCGTCGGGCGCCACCGCGGAGCCGGTCTCGGCGGCGGGCACGACGAGCGCGAGCAGACGCTCAACCAGCTGCTCGTCGAGATGGACGGCTTCGAGGCGAAGGACAACATCATCATGATCGCCGCCACCAACCGGCCGGACATCCTTGACCCGGCGCTGCTGCGCCCGGGCCGCTTCGACCGCCAGATCGCGGTCGACCGCCCCGACCGCAAGGGCCGCGCGAAGATCCTCGAGGTGCACACGCGCGGCAAGCCGCTGGCGAAGGTGATCGACATCGACGCGCTGGCGGGACAGACTCCGGGCTTCACCGGCGCGGACCTGTCCAACCTGATCAACGAGGCCGCGCTGCTGTCGGCGCGCACGGGCAAGCGCGAGATCGGCCAGGACGAGCTCGAGGAGGGGATCATGCGCGTGATCGCCGGCCCCGAGAAGAAGACGCGCGTGATGAGCGAGAGGGAGCGACTGATCACGGCCTACCACGAGATGGGCCACGCGCTCGTCGCACACTTCCTCGAGCACTCCGACCCCGTACACAAGATCTCGGTGATCTCGCGCGGCCAGGCGCTCGGCTACACGATCTCGATGCCTCAGGAAGACCGCTTCCTGACGACGCGCGCCGAGCTCAAGGACGCGATGGCGATGACGCTCGGCGGACGCGCGGCGGAGGAACTCGTCTTCAGCGAGATCACCACGGGCGCCTCCAACGACATCGAGAAGGTCACGGCGACGGCCAAGCAGATGGTCATGCGCTTCGGCATGAGCGAGAAGCTCGGCCCGCGCGTGTTCGGTCACGACCACGGCCAGCCGTTCCTCGGCCGCGAGTTCTCCACCGAGCCCGACTACTCCGACGAAATCGCGCGCGAGATCGACGACGAGGTGCGGCGGATCATCGAGATGGCCCACCAGCGCGCGCGCGAGATCCTCACCGAACACCAGAGCGAGTTGACGAAGATCTCCGAGATCCTCGTCAAACACGAGACGATCGAGAAGGAAGAGTTCCTGGCGCTGCTCGCCGGCAAGAGCGAGGAGGAGGTGTTCGGCATCGAAGAGGAGACCAAGCCCGAGCTGCCGGCGCCGCCCGTCTCGGCCGATCGCGCCGAGCGCGAAACCCCGCGCACGATTCCTCGTCCCGGACTCGCCGGCGGTACGGCGGAGATCCGTGGTACCGACCCGGAGCGTCCCGAGCTCGCATAGATGCCCGGTCCCGTCGGCTTTCGCCTGATGGGGATCGTGAACGTGACGCCGGACTCGTTCTCTGACGGTGGGCGCTTTTTGGCGCCGGGAGCGGCGATCGAGCACGGGCTGTCGCTGATCGCCGAGGGCGCGGGGATCGTGGACGTCGGTGGCGAGTCGACGCGGCCGGGCGCCGAGCCGGTGCCGGTCGACGAGGAGCTTCGGCGCGTGCAGCCGGTGGTCGAGGGCCTTGCGGCGGCTGGGACGGGCGCGCAGATCTCGATCGACACGTCCAAGGCGGTCGTCGCGCGAGCCGCGTTGGACGCCGGGGCGAGCCTGGTCAACGATGTCAGCGCCCTGCGCGGCGATCCGCAGATGGCCGGGGTGGTCGCCGAGAGTGGCGCCGACTGCTGCCTGATGCACATGCTCGGCGAGCCGCGCACGATGCAGCGCGACCCGCGCTACGACGATGTGGTCGACGACGTCAAGTCGTTCCTGCTGGCGCGCCTGGAGCTCGCAGTGGCTGAGGGCATCGACGAGGATCGCCTGCTGCTCGATCCGGGCATCGGCTTTGGCAAGACGATCGATCACAACCTGCAACTGCTGGCGCGCGTGGATGAGATCGTGGCCCTCGGTCGCCCGGTTGTGATCGGCACTTCGCGCAAGGCCCTTCTCGGGCGCATCGGCGGGGACGCGTCCGACCGATCAGAGATCGGCCAGCGGCGGCTGGCGGGAACGGTCGCCTCCAACGTGCTCGCGCTGGAGCGCGGCGTGAGCGTCTTCCGCGTGCACGAGGTGGCACCCGTGCGCGAGGGGCTCGCTGTGGCTGCTGCTACTTTGGGCGGAAGATGGACGACGAGCCCGACGGCGACGACGCGGACGACCTAGACGACGACCGCGAAGGCGAGGAGGATCGCGCGGACGCCGCCGAGGCGGTGACGGTCGAGATCACGGGCCTGTCGCTGTACACCCACCACGGGGTGAGCGAGGCCGAGCGGGAGATCGGCCAGCGCCTGGTGCTCGACCTGCGCCTGGACATCGGCGAGAGCGACGCGACGGTCACCGACGCGATCGAGGACACGGTCGACTACGGCGAGGTCTGCCAGCTGGTCGCGCTGATCGCCCAGCAGCGCTCGCACAAGACGCTCGAGCGCCTGTGCAGCACGATCGCCAATCGCCTGCTGGCCGACTACGACCTGGAAGGCGTGTGGGTCAAGGCGACCAAGCCCGAGCCGCCGATTGCGCTGACCGTCGACGAGGTGTCCGTCGAGGTGTGGCGCGAGGCCGAGGCGTAGGCTTCGCGGCGATGCTCCTGAAATGTCAGAGCCTCATGCCCGCCGGAGCGCGGGCATGAGCACCGCCGAGCGCTACCGCTCGGCGGTGCAGCGCAAGGATCTGCAGGCGGTCGGCGAGCTGCTCGCGCCGGAGATCGTCTTTCACAGTCCCGTGACCTTCCACCCGTTCATCGGCCGCGAGACGGTCACGAACCTGCTCGCGGAGGTCGTGCAGGTGTTCGAGGACTTTCGCTTCACCGACGAGCTGGAGATGGACGGGGCGCACGCGTTGATCTTCCGCGCGGGCGTCGCGGGCTCAGACCGCGAGATCGAGGGCATCGACCTGCTGCGCTTCGACGGCGAGGGACTGATCGCCGACTTCACGGTGATGCTGCGCCCACTCTCCGCGCTCGTGCCGTTCGCCCAGGCGATGGGCGAGCGCGCGCAGGCCGCTGGGCTGCAGACGACGCGCGCCTGAGCGCCGGCGATGTAGCGTGCCCGGCGTGTCCACGCGCATCGGACTGCTCGGACTCGGCAGCAACGTCGGCGACCGGCGCGCCCACCTCCAGGCGGCCGTCGAGGCTCTGGCGGGCGCGGGAGTCCGGCCGCTGGCATGCTCGTCGACCTATGACACCGACCCGGTTGGCGAGGTGCTCGACCAGCCGAGCTTCCTCAACGCCTGCGTGCGCGTGCAGACCGAGCTGGAGGCGCTCGATCTGCTCGATGCGGTCAAGGCGCTGGAGCGCGAGCTCGGCCGGCGCGAGTCGGGCGTGCGCCGCGGGCCGCGGGCGATCGACGTCGACGTGCTGCTGCTCGGCGACGTGCAGCTGCACGACGAGCGCATGACGCTCCCGCACGAGCAGCTGCTCAGTCGCCGCTTCGTGCTGATCCCGGCGCTCGAGCTGGACTTCGCCTGCGCGGTGCCCGACGGCAGGCGCCTGGCCGACGCGCTGGCGGTGTTGGGACTGGCGGAGGGCGTGCGCTGGGCCGGGCCGCCGCTCGACCTGCCCGCAGCCTAGGAGGCGACGGTGCGGTGCTCGTCCCAGCTGGCGAGTGCCAACAGCGTGGCGCCGTCGACGCCGCGCCCGGAGACCACGCACAGGTGCCCGGCGCGCAGCCAGCTGACGACGGCCGTGCCGTTGACGGTGAGCAGCCGGTAGGGCGTGCCGTCGCGCATCGACACGACGCCTCCGCTCATCTGCGCGGGGGCGGTGCCGGCGACGATCGCGTAGCCGACGCGCCGTCCGCGAGGATTGGCGTAGAAGATCGTCGTGACCGTGCGGCCGTCGAGGTGGTCGGTGCGCGAGCCGGTTGAGCGCCAGCCGAAGTGCCCGCCCCAGTAGGGGAACGAGACGCCGTCGACGGCGGCTGTCAGCTCCCGGCGGTCGGAGGAGCTCTCGGCCGGCGGCGCGCCCGTGGCCTGTCGCAGCGTCAGCGCGGATGCGTCGCGCACGCTCAGCGTCGAGGACCCGCCGCTCAGGCCGACGACGATCGCCAGTGCGACCACGACTGCGGCGATCGCCCCGCCGGCGGCGAGCCTGCGGCCCAGGCCGAACGGGCGGACTGCGCGGTCTTTGCGACTCGCGCCGGCGTGGGGCGGGCCGGTCGCCGGCGCCTTGCCGGCGATCATCGCCTCGATCTGACGGTGAAGCGACTCGGGCGCGGGCACGTCGATCGCGCGGATCCGCTCGATCAGCTCTGCTTCGGTTCTCGGGCGTGGGTCGGTCATGGGATGTCCCTGCTCTCTACGACTCCGCCAGAGCGCATTTGTTCCTGGCGTGGCTGAGGTTTCTCGCTTCGCGCATCCGCGGGACCCAACGCCCTTGCCGCGTTCTCCCCGCCACCAGGCTCGTCGGCGTCGGCGAGACGTCCGGCGACCCGCTTGCGCGCGCGAAACAGCCGCGTTGTCAGCGTCGCCTCGCGCACGCGCAGCGCGCGGGCGGCTTCACGGTAGGACAGGCCGAGCACGTCGACGGCGACGAGCGCCATGCGGAAGTCCTCGGGCAGCTCGGCGATCGTTGAGTAGAGCTCCTGCACTTCCAGGGCCTGCTCGGGACGTCCCATCGGCTTTGGATCGGCGGCGAGGACGTCGTCGAGCGTCGCCACGGTGACGGGCCGGCGCCCAGCCGTGCGCCGGCTCGTCAGGAAGGTGTTGCGCAGCACGCGCATGAGATAGAAGAGGTCGTCGTCGCCCTGGATCACACGCGGTCGCGACAGCACCCGGGCGAACGTCTCCTGCACGAGGTCCTCGGCGTCCTCGCGTGAGCCGCACAGCCCCCAAGCGGCGCGATACAGGCGATCGACGTGCTGGCTGAGTGACTGTGGATCGAGAATGCGCATGGCGTCGGTCGGGCTTGCACAGCCCTGGCCTAACGGCGACTGTAGCGCCGCTGGCGAACGGCGTCGCTGGGCGCAGTCGCGGCGCTGTGCGGTCGCAGCGTCGACCGGGCGCGTCGCGCGTGAGGCGCCGCGCCGCGGCTGCGAGAGGCTAGGCGGCGGCTGCGATCCACTCGGCGGGCAGGACCCCCGCGGGGATTTCGCCAGAGCTCGGCGGGAAGTAGCGCGTCAGCCCGGCCGACGCTCGCCCTTGCATCAGCGGGCGCACGTCGGCGATCGTGAGCAGCAAGCGGATCGTGCTGCCGATCTGCAGGTCCGCCGCGTTGGGCTGCTCGCCGCCGAGCAGGCCGTCGGCGATCCAGCCGTCGATGCGATCGAGCTGCGCGGGGAGCGCGCCGATGTATGCGCGGGCGGACTCGTCCTTGGCCTTGCTCTTGGTCGCCAGCAGGCGCGCGGTCAGCGGCAGTGCCGGACGCAGCAGCTTTGCCGGCAGCGGCAGCTTGGCGTCTCCGGCGTAGCTCTCGATGGCCGCGGGGCGGCGTAGGAATGCGACGTCGAGGATCTGCCGTGGGACGTCCTGGAAGGACTCATCGCCCCAGCGCTCGGCCTCGAGCACCTGCGCGTAGGACGGACTGCCGGCGGGCGGCAGCAGCGCCGGCTCGGGCACGAGCTGATCGAGCCGGCGCATGATCGAGCGCGACCCGACGAGGCGCTCGCCGTCGAGCCGCATGCCGGGAACGGTCCTGCCGCCGTAGCGAAGCGGGCCGATCAGCTGCTCGACCGACGGCAGCAGGTCGACGCGGTCGTAGGCGATCGACTTGAGCTTGAGCGCGGCCTCCACGGCGGCGCACGGATGCGAGCCGGGCAGGACATACAGCTTGGGTCGGGTCGTCGACATCGGCACGCCGAGCATAATGATCGCCAATGCTGCTGGTCGTCGACGTCGGGAACACACAGACTCATTTCGGGATGTTCCGCGGAGAGGAACTCGTCGAGCATTGGCGCTTTGCGACCGTGCGTCAGTCCACCGCCGATCAGCTCGGCGCCGCTCTGCGCAACCTGATGGAGCTGCGCGGCTACGGCTTTGGCGATCTCGAGGCGTCGATCATCTCCTCGACCGTGCCCCAGCTGGAGCCCGAGTGGACGGCGATGGCCAGCCGCTATCTGCGCCACGAGATGCTCGCCGTCGGGCCGGGGACCAAGACGGGCATGGCGATCCGCTACGACAACCCGCGCGAGATCGGCGCCGATCGCCTGGTCAACGCGGTGGCGATCCGCGAGCGCTTCGACGGCTCGGCCGTGTGCGTGGACTTCGGCACGGCGACCACGTTCGACGTCGTCTCGCGTGAGGGCGAGTACATGGGGGGCTCGCTGATGACCGGCATCGAGATCTCGCTGGAGGCCTTGTCCGAGCGTGGCGCGCGCCTGCCGAAGATCGAGCTCGCGCCGCCGAAGAGCGTGATCGGCAAGAACACGATCGACGCGATCCGCTCGGGCGTCGTCTACGGCTACGCCGGCGCGATCGACGCGATCCTGCGGCGCCTGTACGCGGAGCTCGGCGAACGCGCTCACGCGATTGCCACGGGCGGGCTGGCCGGACTGGTCGTGCCCTATGCGGAGGAGTTGGAGGAGGTCGACGACCTGCTGACGCTGACCGGGCTGCGGCTGCTGCACGAGCGCAACTCCTAGATCTGTTTGATGGCGGCCGGGGGCCGCATGGTTCGCGGAGTGTGGGGCGTTGGGCCGTGGGGAGATGGACCGGCGGCGGTGGCGGGACTTCGGTTTTGGGGGTGGCGCTCGGTCTTGCCCACGCACGCGTCCAGGCCTGTGACCGCCGTCCGGCCTCTTGGCCGAGCCGGCCTGCACTTCTGGATAGGACTTGTGAGCGCTCCGGCCGCCACGGCAGCTACAAGGCCGGCCGTCCGGGCCGGCTATTCAGAGACCGAGGTTGGAAGCCCGGCATTTCGCGTCGCCATAATTGAGCGATGGCCTCTGTCGCGACATCGGCCGATCGGCTGACCGAAGCCTGGGAGCTTGGGCCGCTGCGCGTGCCCAACCGCGTCCTGCTCGCGCCGCTGGCGGGGATCGGCAACTGGTTCGTGCGCCTGCAGGCCAAGCGCTACGGCGCGGGGATGGCGGTGTCGGAGATGGTCTCGACGCACGCGATCCACTACGGCAACGAGAAGACGTGCGTGGAGATGCTGCGGATCGATCCGCGCGAGCGAGTGGGCGGGCCGGTGTCGATTCAGCTGTTCGGCGCGGACCCGGCGATGATGCGATCGGCAGCCGCGCGCGTGGCCGAGGTGGGGGCCGACGCGATCGACATCAACATGGGCTGCCCGGTGGCGAAGGTGTGCAAGACGGGCGCCGGCGCGGCGCTGCTCGCCGATCCCGACCGTGCGGTCGCCGTGGCGCGGGCGGCCGTCGAGGGCGCCGTGGGAGGGCAGGGTGCGCTGCCGGTGACGGTGAAGCTGCGCTCGGGCCTGCGCGCGGGCGAGACGAGCGGCTTCGATCTCGCCCGCCGTCTGGTCGAGGAGGCGGGCGTCGCGGCAATCGCCTTTCACCCGCGCTCGGCCGCCGTGCAGCACAGGGGCGTGCCGGACTACACGCTTGCGGCGCGCCTTGTCGAGTCGCTCGGTGCGCCGGTGATCTTGACGGGCGGCCTCGGCGACGCCGCACGCGTGCGCGAGGCGTTCGCCGTCACGGGGGCCTCGGCGGTGATGCTCGCGCGCGGGGCGCTCGGCAATCCGTGGCTGTTCGCCGAGCTGGTGGCCGGACGCGAGCGGGCACCGACGCCCGCCGAGGTGGTCGAGGAGCTGCATTGGACGATCGAGCGCGCGGTCGAGCACCTCGGCGAGCCGCGCGCCACGCGCTACCTGCGCAAGTTCTATCCGTGGTATCTCGCGCGCTTGCAGATGGACGCTCCGAGCGCCAAGCACCTGCAGGCTCAGCTGCAGCAGTCAGAGACGCTAGGCGAGGTGCGACAGCTGCTGCAGGCGCGCCCGGCAGCGCTAGCGCTGGCCGTTTAAGCGCCGCTCGACCGTCTTTGCGCCCCCGCTATACTGCTGCGCTCCCTGGGGGCGGTCCGCCGCGAATTTCCCGCTGCACAGCGGGGATTTGAATGCCGACTGCCCAACCACGAAGCCGCGATCGAGGGTCACATGCCGAAGGACGTAATCCTCACCCCTGAAGGGTTGAAGAAGCTCAAGAGCGAACTGGAGCTGCTCTCCACAGAGAAGCGCAGAGAGGTCGCTGAGCGGATCAAGGAGGCGAGGGAGTTCGGGGACATCTCGGAGAATTCCGAGTACGACGACGCGAAGAACGAGCAGGCGATGGTCGAGAGCCGCATCGCACAGCTGCAGGAGAAGCTGCGCATGGCGACGGTGATCGAGACCAAGGACCTGTCGACGGACGTCGTGCAGATCGGCTCGGTCGTGCACGTCAAAGACGAAAAGACGGGCAAGTCGGTCAAGTACACGATCGTCGGCTCCGCCGAGGCCAAGCCGGAAGAGCACAAGCTCTCCAACGAGTCGCCCGTCGGCCGCGCGCTGATCGGCCGCAAGCGCAACGAGACGATCGCGGTGAAGGTCCCTCGCGGCCCCGCGCGCAAGCTCAAGATCACCAAGATCGACGTCGGCCTCAAGTAGGCTCGCCGCCATGAGCGGAACCCCGCAGGACGCCGGCCCGGGCGAGCCGGCGAAACACGGCCTGCCGGAGCTGATCGCCGAGCGGCGCGCGAAGGCGGCGCGGTTGAGAGAGGCCGACGCGGAGTCGTTCCCGTACGCGTTTGCGGGAGTCGAGCCGATCGCCGGAGTCGTCGAGGCCTACGAGCACTTGGCCGACGGCGAGGAGACCGAGGAGCACCACCGTGTCGCCGGGCGCCTGGCGGCGCGGCGTGGCTCGGGCGGCGCGGCCTTCCTGGACGTCGTCGACCGCACGGGCAAGCTGCAGCTGCATGCGCGCCGCGACGTGCTCGGCGAGGAGGCCTTCGAGCGGCTGACGTCGCTGGACATCGGCGACCTGATCGGCGTGGACGGGGCGGCGCTGCGCTCCAAGCGGGGCGAGATCTCGCTGCGCGTGGATCGCTTCCAGGTGCTCGCCAAGGCGCTGCGCCCGCCGCCGGACAAACATGGCGGACTCAGCGATGTGGAGACCCGCTATCGCCGGCGCGAGCTGGACTTGATCGCCAGCGAGCCGGCGCGACGGCTGTTCATCGACCGCGCGAAGATCGTCTCGGCCGTGCGCGGCTATCTCGACGGGCAGGGATTCGTGGAGGTCGAGACCCCCGTGCTGCAGCCGCTCTACGGCGGTGCGCTGGCACGCCCGTTCACGACTCACCACAACGCGCTCGAGCGCACGCTGTATCTGCGCGTCGCCACCGAGCTGTACCTCAAGCGTCTGCTCGTCGGCGGCCTGGAGCGGGTGTACGAGTTGGGCAAGGACTTCCGCAACGAGGGCGTCTCGACCAAGCACAACCCGGAGTTCACGATGGTCGAGTTCTATGAGGCGTACGCCGACTACGGGGATGTCGCGGTGCGCCTGGAAGAGCTCGTGCGCGCGGCGGCCGCGGCGGTCGGCTACGCGGGCGAGATCGATTTCGCGCGAACGTGGCGGCGCGTGAGCTTCGTGGCGGCGATCGACGAGGCGACGGGCATCGACCTGGCGAGCGTGCGCGACGCCGATGCCCTGCGCAAGGCGATCTCAGAGCGCGAGCTGCAGATCCGCACGCAGGACGCGACGTGGGCGCAGATGGCCGACGACCTGCTGTCGAAGTTCGTCGAGCCCGGCCTCGTCCAGCCGACCTTCGTACTCGACTATCCGGTGGCGCTGTCGCCGTTCGCGCGCGAGCATCGTTCGCTGCCCGGGCTGGTCGAGCGCTGGGAGGCATTCGCCGGCGGCATGGAGATCGCAAACGCCTTCTCCGAGCTGAACGACGCCGATGCGCAGCGCGAGCGCTTCGAGGCTCAGCGCGCGGCGGCCGAGGGTGGCGACGAGGAGGCTCAGCCCTACGACGAGCTGTTCGTCCAGGCGCTGGAGCAGGGGATGCCTCCGGCGGGCGGAGTGGGCGTCGGCATCGATCGGCTGGTGATGCTGCTGACCGGCCGCGACTCGATTCGCGAGGTCGTGCTGTTCCCCGCGATGCGCGACTGACCGAGAAACGCCCGCTCACGCCAACACCGCGCGTTCAGACCTCAAGCTGGGGCCTCGCGGTGACGATTGACCCCTCACGGGGCCGGGTGACCGGTTGGTAGACTGCCGTTGAGGCCTGGACCCCCACCAAACAGGCCTGAGACCAGACCACATAGCTCACTTGAGGCGCCGTCCTCGCAGGAAGGATTCAACCATGTTCGAGCGATTTACAGAACGGGCCCGGCAGGTGGTCGTTCTCGCGCAGGAGGAGGCGCGGACGCTCAAGCACAACTACATCGGCACAGAGCACATCCTGCTCGGACTGCTGCGCGAGGAGGAGGGTCTGGCCGCCCGCGTGCTGGAGAGTCTTGACATCACCGTCGAGCGCGTGCGCGCGCAGGTCGTGCGCATCGTCGGCTCCGGTGAGGAGGTCACCTCCGGGCAGATCCCGTTCACGCCGCGTGCCAAGAAGGTTCTCGAGCTTGCGCTACGCGAGGCGCTCAGCCTCGGTCACAACTACATCGGTACCGAGCACATCCTGCTCGGCCTCGTGCGCGAGAACGAGGGAGTCGCGGCGCGCATCCTGCTCGACTTCGACGCCGACTCCGAGAAGATCCGCAACGAGGTCATCCGCATGCTGTCCGGCCCCGGCGGGCGTCGTCAGGGACAGTCCGGCGGCTCGGGCGCGGGCGCGGGCGCGGGCTCCGGGCCGGGCGAGGGCAAGAAGTCCTCAAAGCTGCTCGACCAGTTCGGGCGCAACCTGACCAAGCTCGCCGCCGAAGGCAAGCTCGACCCGTGCGTCGGGCGCGAGACGGAGATCGAGCGGATCATGCAGATCCTCTCGCGGCGCACCAAGAACAACCCGGTGCTGGTGGGCGAGCCGGGCGTCGGCAAGACCGCGGTGGTCGAGGGCCTGGCCCAGCGGATCACCAGCTCCGACGTGCCCGAGCTCTTGCGCAACAAGCAGATCTACACGCTCGACCTCGCCGCGCTGGTCGCCGGCTCGAAGTACCGCGGAGAGTTCGAGGAGCGCCTGAAGAAGGTGATGAAGGAGATCACCCAGCGCGGGGACATCATCCTGTTCATCGACGAGCTGCACAACCTGGTGGGCGCCGGAGCTGCCGAGGGCGCGATCGACGCCGCGTCGATCCTCAAGCCGGCCCTGGCCCGAGGCGAGCTGCAGACGATCGGCGCGACCACGCTCGAGGAGTACCGCAAGTACCTGGAGCGCGACTCGGCGCTGGAGCGACGCTTCCAGCAGATCCGCGTCGAGGAGCCGACGATCGACCAGACGGTGGAAATCCTCAAGGGCCTGCGCGACCGCTACGAGCAGCACCACAAGGTGCAGATCACCGACGAGGCGCTGCGCGCCGCCGGCGAACTGGCCAGCCGCTACATCTCCGACCGC
>JADGPP010000053.1 GCA_017882375.1 Solirubrobacteraceae bacterium
GTCGTGTTCGCGGTCGGCCTGCTCGCCGGCAACGTGCCCGAGGGACTGCTGCCCGTGATCACCCTGGCACTGGCCGTCGCGGTGCGCTCGATCGCTCGCCGCGGAGCGCTCGTCAAGCGCCTCAGCGCGGTCGAGACGCTCGGATCGACCGACGTGATCTGCACCGACAAGACGGGCACGCTGACGCAGAATCGGATGCGTCCGACCGCTGCCTGGACGCTCGCCGGTGAGGTCGACCTGAGCGATGTCCCCGCCGCCGCCGGCGCGGACGATCGAGCGAAGGCGGTCCCCGCACTGGCCGCCCTGGCCGAGACGGCCGCGGCGTGCAACAACGCGACGGTACATGGCGACGCGGCGCCCACCGGCGATCCCACCGAGGTGGCGGGGTCGTGCTCGCGCCGTTTCCGCTGATCGTGTGGGGTGCCGACGAGCTGCGCCGTTACCTGGTGCGGCGCCGCGCGATTCCGTAGTTGCCCGCACGCTCGCGGGGGAAATCGTCCGATGGACGGGGTCTTGCCAGCCCCTAGCTTCGCCCCCATGAACACACTGGAACTCGCCCGCCTGCAGTTCGGGGTCACCACCGTCTTTCACTTCATCTTCGTGCCGATGTCGATCGGCCTGGCGGCGTGGGTCGCCTACTGCCAGACGCGCTACCACCGCTCCGGCGACGAGGTCTACCTGCGGATGACCCGCTTCTGGGGCAAGTTCATGCTGCTGTCGATCGCGATCGGCGTCGTCACCGGCATCGTCCAGGAGTTCCAGTTCGGCATGAACTGGTCGCAGTACTCGCGCTACGTCGGCGACATCTTCGGCGCCCCGCTGGCGATGGAGGGACTCGCCGCGTTCTTTCTGGAGTCGACCTTCGTCGGCCTGTGGATCTTCGGCTGGAACCGACTCTCGCCGCGGGTGCATCTGGCGACGATCTGGCTCACCGCGTTTGGCACGGTCCTCTCGGCCTACTTCATCCTCGCTGCGAACTCGTGGATGCAGCACCCGGTCGGGTACACGATCAACCACGTCACCCACCGCGCGGAGCTGAAGTCCATCTTCGCCGTGCTGGGCAACTCGACGGTGCTGCTCGCCTTCCCCCACACGGTGTTCGGCGCGCTGGTCACCGGCGGGATGCTCGTGCTCGGAATCTCCGCATTCGGGCTGCTGCGTGGCCGCAACACGGACGTCTTCTCGCGCTCGGCGCGCACGGTTCTGCCGCTGACGCTCGTCGCTGCGATCGCCACGGGCGCGTTCGGCCACGCCCAGGGAACGCTGATGGAGAAACAGCAGCCGATGAAGATGGCCGCGGCGGAGGCCCTCTACACCACAACCAAGGGCGCGAGCCTGTCGGTCTTCGCCGTCGGCCCTTTCGAACGCCACCCAAAGCGCCTGAACACCGACATCCGCATCCCGCATCTGCTGTCGATCATCGGCACGGCATCGTGGAATGGACAGGTCAAGGGGATCAATCAGATCAACGCCGAAGAGAAGGCCAAATACGGGCCGGGAGACTACGTGCCGATCGTCGGCGTGACCTACTGGACGTTCCGTCTGATGGCCGGGGCCGGCGTGCTGCTCGTGCTGCTGGCGCTGCTCGGCCTGCTGCTGATGCGCCGGGCGCGCCTGGAGCAGGCGCGCTGGTTTCAGCGGGCGGCGATCGCCGGTGCGGCGTTGCCGGTCGTGGCCAACCTCACAGGCTGGATCTTCACCGAGATGGGCCGCCAGCCGTGGGTCGTCTACGGCCTGCTGAAGACCAGCCAGGCCAACTCACCGCTGGTCGGCTCGGGCTCGCTGATCATCACGCTGCTCGGCTACACGCTGCTCTACGGCGTCCTGTTGATCGTCGGCGGGCGCCTGTTCCTGCGCGAGATCAAACACGGCCCGGAATCCGAGCCGGTGAGGGATGACTCCGAAGAGCCCGGCGGAAAACCCGGCGGCGCGCCCCGCGAAGACCTCATCCTGGCCTACTGAAACGGAGCCCGACCGTGCACGACCCGAACTTCCTGCAGACCCTCTGGTTCGCTCTGATCGGCGTCCTGTGGATCGGCTACTTCGTCCTCGAGGGCTTCGATTTCGGCGTCGGCATGCTGATCCGCGCGCTGGGCCGCGACGAAACCGACAAGCGCATGATCATCCATACGATCGGGCCCGTGTGGGACGGCAACGAGGTCTGGCTGCTGACCGCCGGCGGGGCGACCTTCGCGGCCTTCCCGGGCTGGTATGCGAGCCTCTTCTCCGGCTTCTACCTGGCGCTCTTCCTGATTCTCGCGGCGCTGATCGTGCGCGGCGTCTCCTTTGAGTTCTGGGGCAAGGAAGATTCGCCTCGCTGGCGGGCCACCTGGGAGTGGACGGCCGTGGTCGGCAGCTTGCTCGCCGCTCTGCTGTGGGGAGTCGGCTGGGCCGACATCGTCCACGGCGTACCGATGAACGCGGCGCATAACGTGACCGCGTCGCTGTGGGATCTGCTTCACCCCTACGCGCTGCTCGGAGGCCTGACGACGCTGTCGCTGTTCCTCGCACACGGCGCGATCTTCCTGTCGCTGCGCACGCGCGGCGAGATCGTGGCGCGGGCGCGGGCGGTCGCGCTGGGCGCCTCCGTGGCCAGCGTCGTGCTGATGGGCGCGTTTCTCCTGTGGACGGCGCTCGATCAGAACAGCGGCGGAGTGAAGGTCTCCCAGCAGGTCGTCGCCGCCGGCGCCGCCGGGCTTGCCGCGGCCGTGCCGCTGCTGCTGCGCCGGGCGCGCGACGGCTGGGCGTTCGGACTCAGCGCCGGCGCGATCGCCCTGCTGTTCGCGAGCCTGTTCGTTGGGCTGTTCCCGAACGCGCTGCCGGCGAGCAGCGCGCACGCCAACGACCTGACGCTGGTGGCGGCCTCCTCGACGCACTACACGCAGACCGTGATGACCGTCGTCGCGGTGATCTTCGTGCCGATAGTGCTGCTCTACCAGGGCTGGACCTACTGGGTCTTTCGCCATCGCCTCGGGCGCGACGACTTCGAGGGCACGCCGACGCCGATCGCCGTGCTCAGCAGCCTGGGCCGGGAGGGTGCGTCGGCAGCGGCGCACGAGCGCCCGCTGCCCCCGCCAGCCGAGCCGCCCGCCACGGCCTAGCTCGTGGCCGCGCCCGTCCACCGCCGGCTGCTGAGGGAGAGCCGCGCCGCGCGCAGGCACCTCGCGCTCGCAGGGCTGCTCGGCGTGCTCGGCGCCGGGTTGATCGTCGGTCAGGCCGCGCTGCTTGCGTACATCATCGACCGCGCCGCGCTCCATCGCGCGTCGCTTGCCGATCTGCAGGCGCAGCTGCTCGCCCTCGGCGCCGTGCTGCTCGCGCGCGCGGCCGTCGACGGCGGCTTTGAGCTGTCGGGGCGACTCGGGGCCAGTCGCGTTATGTCCGAGCTGCGCGCGCGCCTGTCGCGCCATCTGCTGCTCGACTCTCCCGCCGGTCACGATGGCGAGGAGCGCACCGGCGAGCTGGCCGCCTGCGCAGTCCAGGGCGTCGACGCCCTACAGGCGTACTTCGCCGGCTATCTGCCGCAGCTGGTGCTCGCGGCGTTCGTGCCGCTCGCCGTGCTCGCATGGGCCACGAGCGTCGACCCGCTGTCGGCGGGCATCCTCGCACTGACGATCCCGATCCTGATCCTCTTCATGATCCTGATCGGCAAGGGCGCGCGCGTGCAGACGCGCCGGCGCTGGCGAGCGCTGTCGCTGCTCAGCGCACATTTTCTCGATGTCGTGCGCGGCCTGCCGACGCTGCGAGCGCACCGTCGCGAGGCCGCCCAGGCGCGGATCCTCGCCGACGTCGGCGAGCGATACCGCGCGGAGACGATGGCCACGCTGCGCGTGGCGTTCCTCTCGGCGCTGGTGCTCGAGCTGTGCGCGATGATCGGCACTGCGCTGGTCGCTGCGACGATCGGTGTGCAGCTGGCCGGCGGCTATCTCAGCCTGACCGCGGGACTGACCGTGCTGCTGCTCGCGCCCGAGCTGTACGCGCCGTTGCGTGGCGTCGGCCAGCAGTTTCACGCAAGCGCCGACGGCACCGCCGCGGCCGAGCGGATCTTCGCCGTGCTCGACCGTCCACTGGGGATCGCAGACGCTGCTGCCCAAGAGCCGGCGCCCGCCGGCGCACGGCTCGCGCAGCGCCGAGTCGCGCTCGCCCGGCGCCTGCCCGACCCTGCGCGCGAGCCGATCCGCCTCGACGGCGTCGGCTTCGCCTACCCGCACCGCAAAGAGCCGGCGCTCGACGGCGTGGACCTGCGGCTCGCGCCGGGCCAGACGACCGCCCTCGTCGGCACCAGCGGAGCGGGCAAGAGCACCGTGGCAAAGCTGCTCATGCGCCTGGCCGACCCCACCGCCGGGCGCGTCAGCTGCGGCGGCGTCGACCTGCGCGAGCTCGACGCCGAGCTGTGGCGGGGCCAGATCGCCTGGGTGCCGCAACACGCGCGACTGTTCGCGGGCAGCGTCGCCGAGAACATCCGCCTCGGTGCGCCCGACGCCAGCGACGAACGGCTGCAGCGCGCGGCCGCCGCGGCAGGTGCGCTGGAGTTCATCGAGGGTCTCCCGCACGGCATGGACACGCCGCTCGGCGAGGATGCCCGCCGGCTATCGGCCGGGCAGCGCCAGCGCATCGCGCTGGCGCGCGCGTTCCTGCGCGACGCGCGCCTGCTGGTGCTCGACGAGCCGACCGCCAACCTCGACGAGGAGAGCGCGCGCCGGATCGCCGGTGCCCTCACCGCCTTGACGCGCGGGCGCACGACGCTGCTGATCGTCCACCACGCGCTGCTCGCCGAGCGCGCCGACCGCGTGCTGCGGCTGGAGGGCGGCCGGCTCGCGCGCCCGGCCGATGGCGATGAGCTCGTCGATCGTCGGCTGCTGGAGGAGGTCGCGTGAAGGCCAGGCAAGTACGAGCAGACGTGTCCGCAGGCGCGCGCTCGCTGAGCGCGCTCGGGCGCCTGTCGCCCGGCGAGGGACACCGTCTGGCGCTGTCTGTCGTTCTGTCGGCGGGGGCGATGGCCGCAGCGATCGGACTGCTCGCGACCTCCGGCTATCTGATCTCGCGCGCCGCGCAGCGTCCGCAGATCCTCGCGCTGATGGTCGCGATCGTCGCCGTGCGCGCGTTCGGTCTGGCTCGCGCGGCGCTTCGCTACGGTGAGCGCCTTTCGTCCCACGACCTCGCGCTGCGCCAGCTCGCGCGGCTGCGGGTGCGCTTCTACGGCCGCCTGGCAGGGCTCCTGCCCGGGCAGCTGCGCCGCGGCAGCGCGGATCTGCTGGCGCGCTTCGTCAGCGACGTGGACACGCTCTCCGATATCTATCTGCGAGCGCTGATTCCCACGCTCGCCGCGCTGGCCGTGATCACCGCGGCGAGCATCGCCGCATGGGTGATCCTGCCGGGCGCAGGAGTTGCCGTGCTCGCGTCGCTGGCGCTGGCCGCGCTCGTGCTGCCGTGGCTGAGCGCCGCGGTCGCCGCGCGCTCGGGGCGCCGTCAGGCCACCGTCAGGGCTCGCCTGCTCGGCGAGCTCGTGGAGAGCATCGACGGCGCCCAGGAGCTGGTCATGTGCGGACGCGCCGACGAGCGCATGGCGCGCCTGCGCGACACCGACGCTGAGCTTGCCCGGCTCGGGCGCAGCGACGCGCTCGCCGGTGCGCTGGCCACCGGCCTGGGCGGAGCGCTCACGGGTGCGGGCCTGCTGGGCGTGCTCTTGGTGGGCATCGCGGCCGTGCGCTCGGGGGCACTCAGCGGCGTGCTGCTGGCGGCGCTGGCGTTCCTCTTCCTCGCCGCTTACGAGAGCGTCGTGCCGTTGCCCGCGGCGGCGCGTAGCATTCGCTTGTGCAGTGCTGCGTCGCGACGGCTGCAGGAGGTCTGCGACACCCGCGCGGCGGTCACCGACCCTTCTGCGCCAAAGACGCCATCCGGCGCAGGCGAGCTGTGCGCGCACGGCGTGCGGCTGCGCTACGGCGCCGGCGAGCCATGGGTGCTCGATGGGCTCGAGCTGCGCCTGGCGCGGGGCGATCGCGTGGCCGTCGTCGACCCCAGCGGCGCCGGCAAGAGCACGCTCGCCGAGCTGCTCGTGCGCTTTCGCGATCCCGACGAGGGCCGCGTGACGCTGGACGGCGTCGATGCCCGTGAGATCACCCAGGAGCAGTTGCGCCGAGCGGTGCTGCTCTGCGGGCAGGACGCCCACCTCTTCAACACGACGATCCGCGAGAACCTGCTGCTGGCACGGCGCGATGCCGACGAGCGGGACCTGCTCGCAGCGCTGCGCGAGGTCGAGCTCGACGGCTGGGTGGCCGGTCTTCCGGACGGGCTGGACACGTTCGTCGGCGACGACGGCGAGTTGCTCTCCGGCGGACAGCGCGAGCGCATCGCGCTCGCGCGGGCGCTGCTCTCAGATGCCCGCTTCGTGATCCTCGACGAGCCGACCGCCCACCTCGACGCGCAGCTCGCCCGCCGCGTGATCGCCAACGTGCTGGGCCACTGCGAGGACCGCGGGATTCTGCTGATAACCCACGACCCGCAGCTGGCGGGAGATTGCCAACGGATCCTGCATGTGAGCGAACCGACGGCGTAGGCTGCGCTCACCGTGAGCTTCGGAACGCTGCTGGTGATCGTGCTCGCCGGTCTCGGCGGGCCGTTGCTCGCGCTGTCCGGTCGTCGCTTCGTGCCCGTGATGGTCGGCGAGATCGTCGCCGGAGTGCTCGTCGGTCACACCGGGCTGGGCTCGGTGGACCCGTCGCATCCGACGATCTTCTTCCTCGGCCAGGTTGGGTTCGCGATGCTGATGTTGACGGCGGGCGTGCACCTGCCGCTGCGCGACCCCCGGCTGCCGCGCTCGCTGCGCGACGGCGCGCTGCTGGCGGTGATCGTGGGGGTGCTCGCCGTGCCCGCCGGCTTGGCCGCCGCCGACCTCGCCGGAACCTCGCACGCCGCCGTCTACGCCGTCGTGCTCGCATCGGGATCGGCCGCTGTGCTGCTGCCCGCGTTCGAGGAGACCGCCGCCGGCGGCCGTGCGGTGCTGTCGGTGATGGCGCAGGTCACGATCGCCGACGTCGTGACGATCGTCTCGGTTCCGATCGTGCTGCAGCCGCAACGCACGGTCCATGCGGTGCTCGGCGGCACGCTCGTGGCCGCGACGGTGCTCGTGCTGTTCGGCGCCACGCGGCTGCTGGCGGGGCACGAATGGGTGCACCGCGTACGCCAGCTCTCCAAGCACCGCCATTGGGCGCTGGACCTGCGCCTCTCGCTGCTCGTCCTGTTCCTGCTCGCCTGGATCGCGCAGAAGAGCGGCACCAGCGTCCTGATCGCGGGCTTCGCCGCGGGCGTGATGGTCGCGCTGGTGGGCGGCCCCAAACGACTCTCGACGCAGATGCGCGGCGTGGCCGAGGGATTCTTCGTCCCGCTGTACTTCGTGATCCTCGGAGCCCAGCTGGACCTGCGCGGGCTGTTCGAGCACCCTTCCATGCTCGTCCTCGCGGGGGCGCTGGCCGCTCTGAACTTGCTGATCCACGTGAGCGCGGCGGCGCTGCGTCGCCTGCCGCTGAGCGCCGGGGTGACAGCCAGCGCACAGCTCGGCGTACCCGCAGCCGTCGCCTCGCTCGGGCTCTCCGAGCACGTACTCTCGGGCCCGATCGCCACGGCGATCGTGGCCGCCGCGCTCGTCAGCCTCGGTGTCTGCACGCTCGGCGTCGAGTCGCTTCTGCGCCGCCAGAGCGCGTCGACGGCGGCTTCGCCGCCTCAGCCGCTCGGCGCGTGATGTATCGCGGTCGGGTCACTCCGCGCGCGGTGACCATTGAAACGTGCGCGCCGCGAACAGCAGCGCGGCCACACCCCAGGCGCCCACGATCAGCAAGTCGGTCCCGGCGATGCCCAGGCCGTGTGTGTCGGTGATCGGGCGCAGCAGCGCGCGCGAGAGGTGGTGGATCGGAAAGACGGTCGCCACCCCGCGCAGGAACTTCGGGATCTGGCCTTCGGGGACGAACACGCCGGAGATGAAGTAGAGCGGCAGAACGGTGAGGTTGGTGGCCGCCGGTGCGGTGTCGGCGGCGGCGATGCGCGTCGCCACGGCGAACGAGATGCAGGAGAACGCCGCCGCGCCGACGACGACCGCGATCACGAGCCCGACCATCGTTGTCTGCGGTAGGCGGACGTCGTAGGCCAGCCTGCCGATCAGCAGAAGCAGCGCCGACATCGCCACCGCGACGACCACGCCCACGAGCGCACGGCTGCCGATCACGATGCCGGCGGGCAGCGGCGTGCCGCGCAGGCGCTTGAACTCGCCGTTCTCGCGTTGGGTGACGATCGCCTGCGTGAGGTTGACGAAGGCGGCCGAGATGATCCCCAGCGTCATGATCCCGGGCACGTAGAAGGTCGTGATGTCGATTCGCCGGCCGTCGACGATCGTCGTGCCCTTGAAGATCGCCGCGAAGATCACCAGGAACACGATCGGCAGCAGGATCGTGAAGTAGCGCGACTGAGGATTGCGCCAGAAGCGCACGAGGTCCGAGCGGAACTGATGCGCGAACAGCTCCACGCCGCTCATTGCGGGTGCTCGTTTGCGTCGATCAGCTGCAGGTAGACATCCTCGAGCGTCGGCCGGCTGACGCTCAGGTCGCCCAGCTGCTCTCGGTGCTCCAGCGCCCATCCGGTGAGCGTGTGAAGCGCGCGGGCGGGCTCGAGCGCGGTGACGTGCACGCGGCCGTCCTCGCGCAGCTGCGCCGCCGCCGCCAGCTCTCCCGGCAACTCTGCGACGGTAGTCGCGCTCGACAGCGTGAACGAGACGTCGGTGCGAGCGTGGTCGCGACCCCCGAGCGTCTCGGGCGTGCCTTCGGCGACGATCTCTCCTGCGGCGATCACCGCGACGCGGTCCGCGAGCGCCTCCGCCTCGTCCATGTAGTGCGTCGTCAGGAAGATCGTCTTGCCGAGCTCGCGCAGGTCGCTGATCACCTCCCAGGCGTGGTGGCGAGCCGAGGGGTCAAAGCCGGTTGTCGGCTCGTCGAGGAACACCAGCTCAGGGTCGCCGATCAGCGCGAGGGCGACGTCCAGACGTCGCAGCTGCCCGCCCGAGAGCTGGGTCGTGCGCGCGTCGCGCTTCTCGGCAAGGCCGACCAGCTCGATCGTCTCCGCGGACGAGCGTGGGTGGCGGTAGTAGCCGGCGTACAGCTCGACGAGCTCGCGGACGGTCAGCTCGGCAGGCATCGTGCACGACTGCAGCACGAGCCCGATCCGCGACCGCCACGACTGACCCGCCGCGGCCGGGTCCTCTCCCAGCACGCTCACTTCGCCGGCGTTGCGTGAGCGGTATCCCTCGAGGATCTCGACGGTCGTGGTCTTGCCGGCGCCGTTGGGCCCGAGAAAGGCGAATATCTCCCCCTCTCCCACCTCGATGTCGATCCCGCCGACGACCTCGTGCGCGCCGTAGGACTTGCGCAACCCGCGCACGTCGATGGCCGAGGCGCTCACCTGCGCCCGAGCAGTCGGGCCACGCATTGAAGGTTCGACATGGCGAGACCGTATTGCCTGACGGTCGGCGCAGCATCGCTGCTCTGCCGCAGCGAGCCTAGGTGATTACCCGAAGGCCGTGAGCCTCGGTTCATCGCTGGCCATCGTCGGCGTGGAGGACCGCGCGCACCTGCCGCGCGATCTCGAGGTCCTCGCGCGCGGCGAGAACGAGCGTCGCCGCGGCCGCCGCGGCCGCGGAGATCTCGCCGTCGGCGCCGATCGCTCGATTGCGCTCGGCGTCGACCGCGATCCCCAGGTAGCCGAGCCCGTCGGTCGCGAGCTCGCGAACCTTCGCCGAGCGCTGCCCCACACCCCCGGTGAACACGAGCGCGTCGATGCCGCCGAGCGCGGCGGTCATCGCCGCGATCCCGGCGCGCAGACTGTGCAGGTAGACCCCGAGCGCCAGCTGCGCACGCTCCTCCCCGCCCTGCGCGCGCGCGAGCACCTCGCGCATGTCGGCCGTGCCGCACAGGCCGAGCAGGCCTGAGCGATGCTCGAGCGCCTCGGCCAGCTCGTCCGCCGCCAGGCCCGCGCGCTGTCCCAACCACAGCAGCATGCCGGGGTCCACGCTCCCCGAGCGGGTGGCCATCACCAGGCCCTCCAGCGGCGTGAATCCCATCGTCGTGTCAAGCGAGGCCCCGCCGCCGATCGCGCACAGCGAGCCACCGGCGCCGAGATGACAGCTGACGATCCGCAGCCCCTGCGCGGGCCGGCCGAGCAGCTCGGGCGCGCGTCGCGCGACCCATCCGTGGGAGAGCCCGTGAAAGCCGTAGCGGCGCAGGCCCCAGCGCTCGCGCCATTGGGCGGGCAGGGCGTAAGTGGCGGCAGCCGCCGGCAAGGTCGCGTGAAATGCGGTGTCGAAACACGCCACCGCGGGCAGGTCTGAGAGCAGGGCGCCGACCGCGTCCAGCGCGGCCAGCGACTTGGGCTGATGCAGCGGAGCCAGGGCGGTCAGCTCGCGCATATCGGCCTCCACCTCGGCGCCGATCCTCACGGCCGCGCGAAAGCGCTCGCCGCCGTGCACGATGCGATGTCCGACCGCCTGAGCATCGCCGAGCGGCGAGTCCAGCGCCTCACGCAGCGCGCGCTGGTCGATCTGCGCCTGCGGCGCGGGCAGCTCGCGCTCGCAGAGCACCGCATCACCGCCATCCAACAGTGTGAGCTTGAGGCTGCTCGAGCCCGCGTTGACGACGAGCACGCGCATCGCGCTCACGCGCGGTCGCTGGGCCCGTGCTCGTGCGAGTCGCCGGGCGAGGGTTCGCCCGAGCCCGGCCAGGTCCACTCGCGCAGCTGCGCCGAGTCGTCTCCGTGCTCGCGCGTGAAGGCACGGTGGCGCAGGCGCTCGTCGCTCATGTGCTGGCGCAGGTGCGCGGCTCGCTCGCGCAGGCCCGCGACACGGTCGATCACATCCATCACGAGGTGGAAGCGGTCGAGGTCGTTGAGCATCACCATGTCGAACGGCGTGGTCGTCGTGCCCTCCTCCTTGTATCCGCGCACGTGGATGTTGTCGTGGTTGGCGCGGCGGTAGGTCAGCCGGTGGACCAGCAGCGGGTAGCCGTGGTAGGCGAAGATCACCGGGCGACTCGTCGTGAACAGGGAGTCGAACTCCTCGTCGGAGAGGCCGTGAGGGTGCTCGCTGTCGGGCTGCAGGCGCATCAGGTCGACGACGTTGAGGACCCTCACCTTCAAGTCGGGCAGCTCTCGTCTGAGGATCGCGGTGGCCGCGATCGTCTCGAGCGTCGGCACGTCGCCCGCGCACGCCATCACCACGTCGGGCTCGGAGCCTTCGTCGCTGCTCGCCCAGTCCCACACGCCGATCCCGCGCGTGCAGTGGGCGATCGCCTCCTCGATCGGCAGGTAGTCGAGCGTCGGTTGCTTGCCGGCGACGATCACGTTGACGTAGTCGCGGCTGCGCAGGCAGTGATCGGCGACCGACAGCAGGCAGTTGGCGTCCGGCGGGAGATAGACGCGAACGATCTCCGCCTTCTTGTTGACGACGTGGTCGATGAAGCCCGGATCCTGATGGGAGAAGCCGTTGTGGTCCTGGCGCCAAACGTGCGATGAGAGCAGGTAGTTCAGCGAGGCGACTGGCCTGCGCCAAGGGATCTCGCGGGACACCTTCAGCCACTTCGCATGCTGATTGAACATCGAGTCCACGATGTGGATGAACGCCTCGTAGCAGTTGAAGAGGCCATGGCGGCCGGTCAGCAGGTAGCCCTCCAGCCAGCCCTGGCAGAGGTGCTCGGACAGCGCCTCCATCACGCGCCCGTCGACGGCCAGATGGTCGTCTCCGGGCTGGCGCTCGGCCTCCCACGTGCGATTGGTCGCCTCGAACACGGCGGTCAGGCGATTGGAGGCGGTCTCGTCCGGTCCGACGATGCGGAAGTTGTCGCCGTTGAGCTCGATCACCTCGCGCAGGAACCCACCGAGCACACGCGTCGCCTCGCTTGAGCCGACGCCCGGTCGCGCAACGTCCACGGCGTGAGCGCGAAAGTCCGGCAGCTCGAGGTCGCGCAGCAGCAGGCCGCCATTGGCGTGCGGGTTGGCGCCCATGCGTCGCTGTCCATTCGGTGCCAGCTCGGCGAGCTCGGCGCGCAGCGCGCCGCCCTCGTCGAACAGCTCCTCGGGAGCGTAGGAGCGCATCCACTGCTCCAGCTGCGCCAGGTGCTGGGGCTTGTGCTGAAGATCGGCGAGCGGGACCTGGTGAGAGCGGAAGGAGCCCTCGGCCGGCAGGCCGTCGACCTCCTTGGGGCCGGTCCAGCCCTTAGGCGTACGCAGCACGATCATCGGCCAGCGCGGGCGCTCGGTCTTGCCCTCGGTGCGTGCGCGACGCTGAATCTCGGCGATCTCCTCGCCGACCTGCTCGAGCGTTGCGGCCATCAGCTGGTGCATGCTCGGTGGATCGGCACCCTCCACGAATCGTGGCGCGTAGCCATAGCCCTCCAGCAGCGAGCGAAGCTCCTGTCGCGGGATGCGCGCAAGCACGGTCGGCGCGGCGATCTTGTAGCCGTTGAGGTGCAGCACCGGCAGAACGGCTCCGTCGGTCACGGGGTTGAGGAACTTGTTCGAGTGCCAGCTCGCCGCCAGCGGTCCCGTTTCTGCCTCGCCGTCGCCGACGACGCAGCACACGAGCAGATCGGGGTTGTCGAAGGCGGCGCCGAACGCGTGCACGAGCGCATAGCCGAGCTCGCCACCCTCGTGGATCGAGCCGGGGGTCTCGGGGGCGACGTGACTGGGAATCCCGCCCGGGAAGGAGAACTGGCGAAACAGGCGGCGCAGACCCTCCTCGTCGCGGCCGATGTGCGGGTAGACCTCGCTGTAGGTCCCCTCCAGATAGGTGTTTGCCACCAATCCGGGCCCTCCGTGGCCCGGGCCCGTCACGTACAGGACGTTCCAGTCGCGCTCTCTGATCAGGCGGTTGAGATGGGCGTAGATGAAGTTCAATCCGGGCGTCGTGCCCCAATGGCCGAGCAGGCGTGCCTTGACGTGCTCGAGCTTCAGTGGCTCGCGCAACAGCGGGTTGGCCTGCAGGTAGATCTGCCCTACCGAGAGGTAGTTGGCCGCGCGCCAGTACGCGTCGAGCCCGTGCATCTCCTCGTCTGTGAGGGGATTGGATCGCTCGGCCAAAGTGACCTCATCCTATGCCGGAGCGGGTGGCCGGCGAATCCGTGGTTCCGTAGAAACCCGCAAGCCCCGGCGTGGACCCTGCGGATGCCGCGCCGCCGGCGCAACCGTAGTTTGAAGCTGACCCGATCAAGGAGACCCGACGATGTTCAAGAACGTGCTCGTGGGAGTGGACGGAAGGCCCAACGGCCGCGATGCGCTGACGCTCGCGCATCATCTGATCGCCCCCGGCGGCAAGCTGACGCTCGCGCACGTCCGCGCCGGAATCCTGCACCCCTCTCACGCGATCACGCCGGGGATGCTCGAGGAAGAGCGCCAGGCGTCGCACGAGCTGCTCGAGCGCGAGCGCGCCGAGGCCGACGTGGCCGCCGAGCTCGTGTCGATCGTGGCGCTGAGTCCCGGTCGCGGCCTGCACGAACAGGCCCAGGATCAGGGCGCCGATCTACTGGTCGTCGGCTCGACCGTCCGCGGGCCGATCGGCCGCGCGATGCTCGGCGACGACACGCGCGCGTCGCTGAACGGTGCTCCCTGTGCGATTGCGATTGCCGCCGCAGGCTACGGCCAAGCGCCCGTCCCGATCACCAAGATCGGCGTCGCGTACAACGAATCGCCCGAGAGCAAGATGGCGCTCGCGCTCGCGCGTGAGCTGGCCGAGCCCACGGGAGCCGTCGTTCGCGTACTCGAAGTCGTGTCGATTCCGACCTACGCCTACACCGGCGCGATGGTTCCGCCGATCTCCGAGAACATCGACGAGATGCTCGCGACCGCCAACGAGCGCCTGTCGGCACTGAAGGATGTCCACGCTCGCGCGGTCTACGGCCTCACCGGCGAGGAGCTCGCCGAGTTCGGCGACGAAGTCGACCTCCTCGTCGCCGGCTCGCGCGGCTACGGACCCGTGCGGCGACTGGTGCTCGGCAGCACGTCCGGCTACCTGGAGCGCCACGCACGCTGCTCGTTGCTCGTGCTGCCTCGCGGGGCGGCCGTGGACGAGGACGCCGATGACGAGCAGGACGCCGACCGCGCCGACCTCTCGACCAGCCCCGCCTGAGTCGGCGTGGACAAAGTCGATACCTTCACGGTCATGTCAACCACCGAGCAACCAGTCGAGGCAGATGGCGATCAGGCGAGCTCCGCCCCGGGTGCGATCCGCATCGTGCTGGCCGACGATCACGCGGTCGTGCGCAGCGGCCTGCGGCTGCTGCTGGACAGCGAGCCGGACTTCGAGGTCGTCGCCGAGGCCAGCAACGTCGACGCCGCCAAGCGCTACGTGCGCGGTCACCATCCCACCGTGCTCGTGCTCGACCTGAACATGCCGGGCGGTTCCAGCCTGGAGGCGATCCCGGTGATCCGCAGGGAGTCGCCGGATACCCAGATCGTCGTGCTGACGATGCAGCAGGAGCCCGCGTTCGCCCGCCAGGCGCTCGGCGACGGGGCGCTTGGCTACGTGCTCAAGGAGGCCGCCGACGACGAGCTCGTGGAGGCGGTCCGCCGCGCGGCCGCCGGAGAGAGCTTCTTGAACCCCAGGCTGGGAGCGCGCTTGGCCTCCGAGCCACCGCCGGGCCCGCCCGACGATCTCTCCGAGCGCGAGGTCGATGTGCTGCGCCTGATCGCGCTGGGCCACACCAACGCCGAGATCGCCCAGCAGCTCTACCTCTCGGTGCGAACGGTCGAGACGCACCGCTCGCACATCCAGCAGAAGCTGCGCCTGTCCTCGCGCGCCGAGCTCGTCGGCTACGCGCTCGAGCGTGGGCTGATCAAGACCTGAGGCGCGGGGACTGTCCGTCGAACGGGCCGCGGGGCCTCAGGGGTAGAGCTGCGCGCCGGTCTCGGAGTCGAACACGCTGATCGCTTCGACCGGGCATTCCCTCGCAGCCGCGAGGATCAGCTCGTCGGGCCCGGTCCCGACGACCTTGGCGAAGTCATCGAGCTGGAACACGTCGGGCACGAGTTCCACACAATCGCCCTGGGCGATGCAGCTCGACTCGTCGATTCGCGGTACGTAGCTCATGTCGTCTCCTTAGCGAGCTCGGGTGTGTTCAGACGTGCTGGTTGGCGGCTCTCGCGCACGGTGCGCGGCGGGCGCCTGGCGCGCCCCTCGACCGTCGCTGCCTGCTTCGGCGCTGCGGCACTCACACGCGCTCGACTGCGCTGGAGGCGCAGGGCGAACAGGAACAGCACGGGCAGGACGCTCGCGAGCATCGCATAGCGGACCACGGGGATCGAGGCATCCGTGCCCGCGCCCAGCGCGTGCACGAGCCCGAGCACGTAGACGACGACCGTGAAGCGGTGCATTCGCCGCCACAGCCGCGCGCCGATCCGCCGGCGTGCGTAGAAGCTCAGGCCGAGGATCACCGCGAGGTAGCCGCCGAGGATGCCCAGCCCGGTCCACAGCGGCCGGTAGCCGATCGCAAACGGCACGAGGATTCCCTTCGCGCCGGCCTTCAGCCAAGGGTCGGCCGCCAGCATCGCGCCGTGCGCCGCGATCGCTCCCAGCGACAGCAGCGCGATGTGCTGATGCACGCGAACGGCCTCGCCGCGGCGCCGCGGCGGGATCACGCGCGCGGCCATCGCCAGCCCGAGGATCACAGAGCCGGCGACGAGCAGCAGCGCCACCATGCCGGCGGAGCGCCCGGCCAGCCACCAGACGTAGTTGGCGGGCGCGGCCTGAGTCATGCCGCGCTCCCGAGTGCCAGCGAGCCGCGCCCGCCGCTGGCAGCGATCGCGCCGATCGGCTCGACGTCGCCGTCGTTGTGCACGATCACCCCGCCGTGCTCGGCGAGCGCGTGCCGGGCGCCATCGGCGCCGGTCAGCAGTGCGAGCTTTGAGAGCGTCTCGGCCTCCAGCGCCGTCGGCGCCAGCGCGGTGGCCCCGATCAGCCCACTCCACACCGGCTCGCCGCTGGACGGGTCGAGCAGGTGGTGGGCGAACGTCCCGTCCGGGCGCTTCCAGATGCGCACGTTCATGCCCGACGTGGCGACCCCGCCGCGCATCACGTGCAGCGTGTGGATGCACTCGCCCGTGAGCGGGTGCTCGACCTCGATCGCGAAGGGATCGATCTGTCCACCGACCCCGCCGACCGCGATGTCGCCGCCGCAGTCGACGACGAAGCGGGTGTACCCGCGCAGTCGGTGAGCGACCGCGTCGGCAGCCAAGCCCTTGCCGATTCCGCCCGTGTCGATCCGCACGCCCGGAGGGCGCCGGATCGTCTCGTGCTCGTCATCGATCTCGACCTGACGCCAGCGTGCTTCGGGGCGCGCTCGCGCCGGAGATGGCTCCGGCGCGGCCGCGAGCGCCGCTCGCAGCGACGCGGGCGTGCCGCCGTCCTGCGAGTGCTCGTAGCCGACTCTCTCGAGCTCGCCGACGAGTGTCGGGTCGACCAGACCGCCGCTGCGCTGCGCGGCCCACAGCCCGGCGGCGACCGCCGTGCGCAGCAGCGGCGAGGTCGGCACCTCACGCAGACGATCGGCATTGAACGCGCAAAGTTCGCTCTCGGGTCGAAAGCGCGACAGACGGCGCGCGAAGTCCTCGATGTAGCGGCGTTCGCGCGCCGCCGCGTCGGCCGGCGACGGCAGACCTCGCAGCAGCGCCGGCCCGACGATCAGGCGGATGTCGCTGCCCATCGAGTGGAATGTGAGGTCGTGGCCGGGGCTCATGAGGTGCGCGTCACCGGGACCGGGAATGTCGTCGCGCCGAGCGAGCTGAGCTGCTGTGAGGAACTCGTCGCGGGCGTGGGCGCGCTGGGCGGCAAATGCACGATCACGCGCTTTTCGATCACACGCCGGATGAGAATCCGCCGCGTGGGCGGCGGGGTCGCGGCGGCGCGAGCGCGCAGTGCCGGATCCTGACCGGCGCTGACGCGCGCGGCCATCACCGCCAGCAGGGCGAGGAAGAGTGCAGCCGACGCCCAGATCGTCGCCAGCGCAGCGCGACTGCGCGGCCGACGCGAACGCTCGGCGCCGGTGGCGGGCTCAGTCGTCACTTCCCACCCCCGCGCCCGCGCCCCCGCTGGAACGCGTCAGAACCGCCGGCACTGTGGCGGATGACCCCTGCGAAGCGGCGACCGAGGTGGTGCCAGCCGTGCCTGCGCCGCCGCTGGTGCGCGTGCTCAGCGGGCTGCCGGCGGAGACCGTTCGGACCACCGCAGCGCTGTTGCCCGCACGCAGCGCTGGGTCGGCGCCGGCGGTCAGCCGCGCCATCATCAGCGTGAACAGCACCAGGAACGTGGCAAGCGTCATCACCGTCAGCGGAAACACGCCCAGCAGCGGGTGGCGTCCGCGGGCGCGCGGCGCGCGGCTTGTGCCGTCGCCCACGGCGAGCGGTGCTCGCGGCGATGTCTGCCCCTGGGACTCGGCGGTCGTCCGCTCAGTCATCGCGTCCACCGCCCTCATGGCCGCCGCCGCCGCTGGAGCGGGTGCTCACCGCGTGCGAGGATCCCGCGCCGGAGCCGGAGGAGCCGCCCCCGCTCGTGCGCGTGCTGACCGTCCTGGCTTCAGACCTGGAGGGACTGGGCGCCCGGCTCGCGCCGCTGCTGCGCGTGGTGACCACGGGCGTCGACGGCGCGACGGGGCGCGCGCCGCTGGAGCGCGTGCGCGCAGCCGACGACGCGGGCGCGCTCGAACGAGCGGGGGCACCGCCGGAGGCGCCACCAGGGCCGCCTGCTCCGGCGCCGGCGCTGTGCGCGTGCTGGCGCCGGTAGACGTTGACCGTCCTGTGTATTACCTCGGTGCGCACCTCGACCGGCGGTACGCGCTGAGCGGCCAGCTTCTGCGAGCTGTCACCGGATCCAATCGCCAGGGCGACGAGCGCGCCAAGGCCGGCGAGCGATACTGCTCCGGCGGTCATCATCTCGATTCGTCGCATCGACACTCCTCTGTCGGGTGCCTTCACTGTCGCGCGCGGTCGACCAGCGGCCACCCAGGCGAGGGTTAAGAGTCGGCAAAGAAATCCAGCCGGTCAGTCGTCACGACGCGAGGCCGAATCGCCGCCGTCGGCACCCGAGCGGCGTTTGGATCGCGTCCCGGCTTCTTCGCCGGCGCCTGTCGGCGACGGCTGCGCCGGCGCGCTGCGTGTCGTCGTGCTCGACGGCGCGGGCGTCGTGCTCGGCGTCGTGCTCGACGGCGCGGACGTCGTGCTCGACGGCGCCGGCGTCGTGCTGGACTGCGTCGGGGAGGACTGCCCGCTGTGCGGATTGGGCGTCGTCGTGGTGGTCGCGCCTTGCGAGGTGAGCGTTGGAGCGCTGCTGCGCGCCCCCGGCGGCAACAGGTGGCGCCCGGCACTCAGCGGTTGGGAGGCAAGGCCTATGCGCTGGCTTACGAGCTGACTCGTAGCCCATGTGATCACCGCGGCGAGCGCGATCCCGAAGACGGCGAGCAACGCCACGAGCACGGTCCGGCGCAACGGGCTCATGCGCCTGGTAGCGGAAGTTCGAGCACCGCCACCGCTCCGCCACCGGGGCGATTGCCCAACCGCGCCTCGCCGCGCCAGGCGCGCGCGAGTGTCCTGGCGATCGCCAGACCCAGACCGCTGCCCGCAGGGCCGGTGCGACCGGCGCTGCCGCGGTGGAAGCGCTCGAACACGAGCTCCTCCTCGCCAGGCGCCAGTCCGGGGCCGCGATCGCGAACCTCGACCAGTCCGTCACGGCAGTCGAGCATCACCTCGCCTCCCGGCGGGGAGTAGCCCAGCGCGTTCTCGATCAGCACGTCGAGCGCGCGGTCCAGATCGGCGCGTGCGCACCATGCCGTGCCGCCCGCCCTGGCCGCCGAGCGCAACGCGATCCCACACGCGTCGGCTACGACGTGCCAGCGCCGCACAGCGCGCTGCAGCGCCTCGTGCAGATCGATCGCTTCGCCCTGAAGCTCGCGATCCTCAGCGCGGCTGAGCACGAGCAGCTCGTCGACGATCATGGCGAGCCGGTCGACCTCCGCGGTGCCCGCGTCGAGCTCAGCTGCGAGACCCTCGCTGCCCCCGGCGGCGCGCGCCTCCTCCAGGCGCAGCCTGAGGGCAGTCAGCGGTGTGCGCAGCTGGTGCGATGCGTCGGCGACGAAATCGCGTTGCGCTCCGATCATCCGCTGGACGCGATCTGCCATCTCGTTGAATGATGCGCTGAGCGAACGCTGCTCGGAGCTACCCTCGATGACCGAGCGCGCGTCCAGGTCACCACCCGCGAGCTTCCTCGCGGCGCCCTCCAGGCGCCTCAACGGCAGCGCTACCTGGCGAGCGATCACGCTGCCGGCGAGCAGCCCGAGCAGCAGCACCACGCCGGCGACGAGGCCGAGCTTGGCGACCGTGCTCGCGACTGCGCTTTTCACCGCGGTGACGCTCTGGGTGACGCGCACCGCGCCGATCGTGCTCCCCGAGCGCAGAATCGGCACGGCAGTGGCGAGGATGTTCTCGCCCAGGCTGCGGCTCGCCCGCTGGGTCTGCACCGCGCGGCCGCGCAGCGCGGTGGCGAGCTCCGGGCGGTTGGCATAGCTCGATCCGAGCGTGCCGGGTCCGGCGCTGTCGGCCAGCACGCGCCCGCGCGCATCGACGATCAGCACGCGCCCGCGCACCGAGGCGCCGCCCGAGCGCACCAGCGCGTTCAGCTCCGCCGTCCGCGCAGGGTTGATCAGGTCGGCGCTGCTCGCCGCGACGACGTCGGCCTGGCTGAGCGCCTGCGAGTGGACCTCCGCGTTGACGCGGTCACGCAGGCTCAGCGCGAGCGGCACGCCGAGCGAGACGACGGCGAGCACCAGCACGTACGCGAGCGCCAGCAGCAGGCGGGTGCGCAGGCTTACGGCTCACTCCTCGCCCGCGGGTGCGAAGCGAAAGCCGACGCCGCGGACTGTCTGAATGTGTCCCGGCGCGTTGGAGTCCTCGCCGAGCTTGCGCCGCAGCGCGGCCATGTGCACGTCGAGCGTCTTGGTCGAGCCGAACCAGTTCTCGTCCCACACGTCGCTCATCAGATCCTCGCGCGTGACGACCTCTCCCGCGTTGCGCGCCAGGCGCGCGAGCACGTCGAACTCCTTGCGCGTCAGCGACAGCTCCTCGCCCGCAAGCCAGGCCCGGCGGGCGGGAACGTCGACCGTGACATCGCCGGCGCTCAGCCGCTCGGGGCGAGGCTCACGCTGACCGCTGCGGCGCAGTACCGCGCGGATCCTCGCGATCACCTCGGCGACCGCGAAGGGCTTGACCACGTAGTCGTCGGCGCCCAGCTCCAGTCCCACCACCCGGTCGACCTCGCTGCCGCGCGCGGTGATCATGATCACCGGCAGCTGTGAGGACGCCCGCAGCTCGCGCGCCAGCTCCCGTCCATCGCCGTCGGGAAGCCGCAGATCGAGCAGCACCAGGTCCGGCTCGCGCTCCTTCAGACACGCGCGCGCCTCGGCGAGCGTAGAGGCGACGACCGGCTCAAAGCCCTCGCGCGCGAGCGCGCGCGAGAACGGCTCGGAGATCGACTCCTCGTCCTCGACGAGAAGCAGCCGGCCAGCGCTCTTGGGCAGTGTCTGCGCAGTGCTCATCCTGTGACGAATGTACCGGGAGTTCGCGCCGCGAGGTCGGTATTTCTCCGAACCAAACGGGGGCTTGTCCCCGACGCCGCGGGCAGCTTGGCCACGTACGGTTGTTCGCATGCACAGAGGTCCCACCAACGAGGAGGCGGCACCATGAACGAGATCGACCAGCACGCAATCGAGAGCTATCCCGTGGGCTTCTCGGTCGACTATCCCGACCGGGCCCTGGATCGGCTGACGACTGCGCTGCGAATCTTCACCGTGATTCCGATCGCGATCGTGTTGGCAACCATCAGCGGCGGCTATGGCGACTCCGCCGGCGGCGGACAGGCGTTCGCGATGGGCGGCGCCGGGCTGCTGTTCCTTCCCCCGCTGCTGATGATCGTCTTCCGCCAGAAGTACCCGCGCTGGTGGTATGAGTGGAACCTGCAGCTGCTGCGCTTCAGCAACCGCGTCGGCGTCTACCTCGCGCTGATGGACGATCGCTATCCCTCGACCGACGAGCAGCAGTCGGTGCACCTGGACTTCGGCTATCCCGACGCCAAAGAGGGCCTGAACCGCTGGCTGCCGCTGGTGAAGTGGTTCCTGGCCATCCCGCACTACGTCGTGCTCTTCTTCCTCTACATCGGCGTTATTTTCGCGGTGATCGGCGCGTGGTTCGCGATCCTCTTCACGGGCCGGTACCCGCGGGGCATATTCGATTTCGTCGAGGGCGTGATCCGCTGGCACAACCGTGTCGTCGGCTACGCCGCCGTGCTCGTCACCGACCGCTACCCGCCGTTCAGCCTGCAGCCCTGAGCGCAGACAGCTCGCCGCCGACGCCCCGCGCCCACGCCCTGATCGCGTCCCAGTCGCGGAAGTCGCCCTCGGGCGCTCGCAGCGCGCGGACCATCAACCGCTCCACACGGCTGAGCGACGCGTGGTCGAGCTTGCCGGCGAACACCCGATGGCCGCGAGCGCGCGTGGACTCGATCGCCTCAGAGATCCCTTCCGGGCCGGCGTCCTCGGGTTGCGGCGGATCGCCGATCGGACCGACGCTGAACAGCCAGGTGGGACGGGAGGCGAGCTCGCCGGCGTGCCTCTCCAGCAAGGCGGCGGCGGGCTTGAGCCAGTGGCCCGCGTAGATCGCGCTGCCGAGCACGACGGCGTCGGCCGCGTCGAAGCCGTCTATCTCGCTCGCCTCGTGCAGATCGACCTCGTCGACGCCGCGGAGCTCCGCGGCAATCGCCTCTGCGACCTCCCGCGTGCTGCCGTACTTGCTGGCGAACACCACCCAGACGTTCATCGCAGCGCCGATCTCAAGTTGGCTCGGGAATCATCTCGATCGCCCCGCACGGGCACTCTTGCACACAGATCCCGCAACCCTTGCAGTAGTCGAAGTCGAACGCGTAGCCGTCGCCCTCGTCGACCTTCAGCACAGCATTGTCCGGACATACGCCGTAGCAGTTGTCGCAGCCGAAGCAGTTGCCGCAGCTCAGGCAGCGGCGCGCCTCGAACAGCGCGTTGGCCTCGTCGAGCCCCTGCGCGACCTCCTCGAAGCTCGACTGCCGGCGGATCGCGTCGAGCTGCGGCGCGACGGTCTTCGGCGCATCGGAGTAGTACCAGACGTTGAGCTGTTCCAAGCCGATGGGCTCGCCCTGCGGCGGACGCACGAACTCGGCGTCGCGCAGCCACGCGTCGATGTTGCGCGCGGCCTGCTTGCCGTGACCGACGCCGACCGTCACCGTACGCTCCGCAGGCACCATGTCGCCGCCGGCGAAGATCCCCTCGTGGCCGGTCATCATCCGCGCGTCGACCTGCACGACGCCGTCCTCCACGACCAGGCCGGGCACGCCGTCGAGCAGCGAGAGGTCCGCTTCCTGACCGAGCGCGAGCACGAGCGAATCGGCCTCCAGCTCCTCCAGCTCGCCGGTCGGCTGCGGAAAGCCGCTGGCGTCGAGCTCCATCTTCTCCAGCACCAGCTTGCCCTCGTCGGCTCGCTTGATCGTCGAGAGCCACTTCATCAGCACGCCCTCCTGAAGCGCCTCCTCGAGCTCGACGTCGTGCGCGGGCATGCGATCGCGCGTGCGCCGGTAGACGACGATCGCCTCGGTCGCCCCCAGCCGCTTGGCCGTGCGGGCAGCGTCCATCGCCGTGTTGCCGCCACCGTAGACGACAACGCGCCGGCCCAGCAGCGGGCGCTCCTCGCCCTCCATGCTGCGCAGCAGCGTCACGGCGTCGAGCATGTGCGCGGCCTCTCCGGCGGGGATGTAGGCGCGCTTTCCGATGTGCGCGCCGACCGCCAGAAAGGCGGCGTCGAAGCCACCGTCGCGCATCGCATCGCGGATGTTCGTGACCTTCGCGTCGCACTGCAGCGTCACGCCGAGATCGAGGATCCGCTGCACCTCGGCGTCGAGGATGTCGCGCGGCAGGCGGTACTGCGGGATGCCAAAGCGCATCATCCCGCCGGCCACCGGGCCCGCGTCGCGGATCGTCACAGCGTGCCCGAGCCGGGTCAGGTGGTAGGCCGCCGACAGCCCGGAGGGACCAGCGCCGACGACCAGCACGCGCTTGCCGCTCGGCTGCGCGTCGACGGACAGCCGCCATCCGCAACGGATCGCCTCGTCGCCGAGGAAGCGCTCGACCCCGTGGATCCCGACGGTCTCGTCGAGCTCGCCTCGGTTGCAGGCGCCCTCGCAGGGGTGGTAGCAGACGCGCCCCATCACCGCCGGCAGCGGGTTGTCGCGCACGAGCTCGCGCCAGGCGGTCTCATAGTCGCCGGACTCAGCGTGGTAGAGCCACTGCTGGATACTCTCGCCGGCCGGGCAGGCGTGGTTGCAGGGCGGCAGGCGATGCACGTATTGCGGGCGCTCCTCGCGCCAGGAGCCGGTCTTGTTGGCGAGGCTCGAGCCGACGTCGAGGGTGATCGCGAAGGGCTTGTCCATCACGCCCCCCGCTCCTCGTCGCCCAGCAGCCCAAAGCGGCGGATGTTGCGGTCGGCGCCGGCCTGGATGCGGGCGATCACCTCGGTGCGCGGCTCGGGGGAGAACAGGTGCGCGAAGCGTCTCTGCGGGCGCAGGTAGTCCTCGACGGGGACCTGCCGGCGGATCTTCGAGACGCCGCTGACCTCGCCGTCGCGTGCCTCGAACACCGGGAAGATGCCCGACTCCTTGGCCAGCCGCGCGATCCGAATCGTGTCCTTGGATGCGCTGCCCCAGCCGAGCGGGCAGGGCACGAACACGTGCAGGTAGCGCGGGCCGCGGATCTCCATCGCCGTCTGCACCTTAGCCTCGAGGTCGCGCAGCTCGGCGACCGTGGCGGTCGCGACGTAGGGGATCTCGTGCGCCATCGCGATCAGCGGCGCGCTCTTGCCCTGGCCGAAGACGTTTCCCGGCTCGGGTCCGACGGCCTGCGTCGTGGTCGTGCGCGCGGCCGGCGGCGTCGCGCCCGAGCGCTGCACGCCGGTGTTCATGTATGCCTCGTTGTCGTAACAGATGTACAGCACGTCGTCGCCGCGCTCGAACATCCCCGACAGGCATGCCATGCCGATGTCCACGGTGCCGCCGTCGCCGCCTTGGCCGACGACGCGCACGTCCTCGCGCCCTTTCGCGCGCAGTGCCGCGGCGATGCCCGTCGAGACGGCCGGCGCGTTGCCGAACAGCGAGTGGATCCACGGGATCCGCCACGACGTCTCGGGATAGGGCGTGGAGAAGAC
>JADGPP010000054.1 GCA_017882375.1 Solirubrobacteraceae bacterium
CTGGCCAACCAGCGCGACGGCACGCCGGCGAAGCTCCTCCTGAGCCGCCTGCCCCAACCGCCTCGCATCCCGAGTCCTCACACAGCAGAACCTACCAGTGCCGTCGGACGTTTACTGGGCCGGAGTAGTATCTGCCCACTCACGATCACGTTTGACAATGGAGACGTTTGGCGCCTGGAGGTTTCGCGCCTCAACAAGAAACACGCGCAAGCGGTCGTTGACGCGCTAGGCGCCGCGTAGGATCAGGGCGCGGTGCGGTCTGGATACGGTGGCGAATAGGACGACGCCAGGTTCTCCGGCAACCATTCCTGCAGCGACGGCGAGCTCACGACTATCGCTTTCCGGAAATCGGCGGTTGCTCCTCGGACCGAGGGAGTCAATCGCGGTCGGAGTGATTCACCCGCCGTTCAGCCCACTGGTCCGCTTGCCCTCGACAGCTTCGAGGATCGTCGTAAGATCGCCCTGAGCTGGCCCGAAGCGCATGGCGCTCGAGGCGAACTCAAGGCCCTACCAGGCGACCCGGACACCGGTCCGGCGCGTGCGTCGTCATGATGTGCGCTCGATATTTTCAAGTTCAGCCTGGAGGGCATCATGGGTCAACGTCTCATCAGAGCCATGCGCGGCAACATCGTCGCTTGGCTTGCATTGTTCGTCGCCATGGGCGGTACGAGCTTGGCGGCTTCGCATTACGTCATCACGTCCACGAAGCAGATCAAGCCGAGTTTGCTCAAGAAGCTCAAGGGAAGCAAAGGGACGCGAGGCCTTCAAGGGCTGCAAGGGCCGAAAGGGCTGCAAGGGCTGCAAGGGCTGCAGGGACCGGTAGGCAGCGTGAACACCTCGAACTTCTTCAGCAAGACCGAAAGCGACGGACGCTATCTCGGAAAGACCGAACAGGCGACCGACGCTGCGAAGCTCGGCGGAGTGCCGGCGTCGGGATACACGTCTGGTCAAGGCAGCCAGGGGGGACGCTGGCAAGAGCTGGTCAACGGCGGATCGGAAGCGAGCTTCCTGCTCGTGCCCGGCATCGGCGAGCTAGCGACGAAATGCAACAGCGCAACAAACGCGACCGGCGTCAAACTGACGGAGGAAGCCGGGAGCACGGTGTTCCTGACGTGGGGCAGCTATCCGGACAAACAGCCCGTCAAAATGGAACCGGATGTCCTCAAAGAAGGCCACACATCTCTCGAACAGGCCTTTGCCGCGCCTGAATTCGGGACTGGGCAGATGGTCATTCAGGCTTCGGCCGTGACGACATCTCTCCACACGTTCGCGACTGTCACCGTCTCGTCCTCGGTGACCGAAGGCTTCTGCCGCTTCCAAGCCAACTACACGGTGGCTCAGCAGCAGTTCTAGAAGGGTGGGGGCCGGGTTCTCCGCGTCAGTCACGCGGTGAGTCCGGCCACCCGCTAAAGCTCAGCCCGCACGTACCTCGAACTCGAGGAGCACCGCGCAGATCCAGTGGGGCGGCGGGTGCTACGGGGGGTCGGGCCGCAGAGCTGCGGCGAGCTCACCTTTACTTTCGCCGTCAGGCAGGCGCAATGGAGGTCCAGCTCGACGCAGCCGCAAAGGAAGGAGGAGCAGGAGCACTGAGGGCACCGCCACGCGACACTCCGCGTCGAGTTCGGCTGAACATGACCCGGGTCGCGGTCGGCGCCAAGGTCAGGAAACCCTACCCCTAGGGTGCCTTTCCGGCGGCGCTGTACGAGGCGAGGATGGTCTTACAAACCAACCCGCCCTAGGAGGCAAACGAAATGCTCAGCAAGACACGCACCACGATTATCGCCCTCGTCGCTTCGGCAAGCTTCGCAACTGCTGCCGTAGCCCCAGCCGTCTCACAGGCCAAACCCATCAGCCCCGGAACCAAAGCGGCGCTGTGCGAAGTCCTCAGGCTCACTGCGGGACTCTGGCAGGAAGCCGCCGAAACCGCTGAAGCAAGAGGCGAAGCGGACATGGCGGCGTATTACAACAAGATGGCGGAAAAAGCCGAAGGTGAAGCGGGAAATCAGGGCTGCGCGTGGGAGATCACGATCGACGCCACGAAGACAGCCACCAAAGTGAAAGCAATCAAAGTCCCAGCTGCAACGGTGCCGGTTACAGGCAAGACGACGACGTCCACGTCGGTCACCGTGCGGGTTCCCGCCGCGTAGCCCCATAACCCCCAACGGACTCCGAGAACCCCCGCACGGCGCTGGGGTTCTCTGTCGTTACGGGCACACTTCCTGCGAGCAACGCAGGCGAGCTTCCCGGCTGAGCGTCCGATGCGGCCAAGGGCTCGAGACCACGCCCACTCTCGGCTCCGTGCTTGAGGCCGTCGCTCTCTTTCGCATCGACCGAACCGAAAGGTGTTCGGGGCCGAAGAGGCCGAAGCAGAATGATCCACGGATGCGCCCCCGCTGAGGCGGCCGTACGATCCACACCATGAGCACTGACGAGATGCCAGGGTGCGCCGATCGGATGTCGGGCGTGAGGCCGTGAGTGACGGCATCCGCAATGTCGAGGACCCGCGTGTGCTGGGCCAGCGGATGGTCCGCCTTCGGCGAGATGCTGCGAAGCGACGTGCCCGGGTCGGTGCACCGGGGCGCGATCGTGGCGAGCGAGGAGTGGCATTGGCGCGCGTACGGGCACTTCATCCACAGCGTGCGTACCGGCGAGCCCGGGTTTCGCCAGGCGCACGGCTGCGGGTTCTGGGAGTACCTGGAGCGTCATCCCCAGGCGGCGGCCCTGGTCAACGATTCGATGTCGCGGGCCGCGTCGTTTATCGCCGCGGCGTTCGTCCGGGCCTACGACTTGAGCGGGATCGGGCGGCTCGTGAACGTCGGCGGTGGTCACGGAGTCCTGCTTCAGCCTACCGATCGAAGGAGCACACATGGGACAGACCGAAGAGGAGATTCGCAATCCGCGCACCGGCCAGCGCATGCGCTTCCGCCAGACGGCCGACGAAACCGAGGGCGCGCTGCTGCAAATCGAGAGTGTCAACCCGCCGACCGGCGTCGCGGAGCCGGAGCACGTGCATCCCAATCAGGAGAGCCGTGCCGAGGTCATCGCGGGCACGCTGTGCTTCGTCGTGGAGGGCCAGGAGCGTCGGCTTGGCCCGGGCGAGGCGATCACGATCCCCGCCGGCACCCCTCACTACTTCGTCAACGACGGCACGGACGATGCCGTTTCCATCCAGGAGTTCCGCCCAGCACTGCGCACCGCCGATTTCTTCAAGACGCTGTTCGAGCTCGCCGAGCAAGGCAAGCTCGACAAGCGCGGAATGCCCTCGTTGCTTACCCTCGCCCTCCTGGGGCCCAGGTTCGCCGATGAGATCAGGGCGGTTAGCCCACCGTGGCCGGTGCAGCGCCTAGCGTTCGCGGTATTGGCTCCGGTCGCACGCATCCGCGGCTACGCGGCGGCGTGAGCGCAGGTCTCCGCCGCCCGACGTCGCGTCTCGCGCTTGGGCGGTTGCGCGTTTGCAGCGGACTCTTGCTCAGGTCAATGAGCGGCTGCGGCCGCAGGCGAGATGGTCGGCCGACCGCGCGGGCACCCTGCAGGCGAAACCCACGCGGTCACGGGGTGCTCATGCGCGCCGTCGTTGAACACGACGCGCGCGAGCAGCGCGGCCCG
Organism: Solirubrobacteraceae bacterium; assembly: GCA_017882375.1. Taxonomy (GTDB): domain Bacteria; phylum Actinomycetota; class Thermoleophilia; order Solirubrobacterales; family Solirubrobacteraceae; genus Palsa-744. The sequence goes on from JADGPP010000054.1 coordinate 3,607, forward strand.
ATCTTCCGGTTTCGTGCTGCCGTCCGCGACGTACACGGTGCAGTCATAGGCGCGCTTGCGCAGCTCATACCACGTGCCGAGTCGCGCGTCTGTGCCCGGCGACAGCGGTCGGATGCCTCGGCGCCGGAGTGCAAAGCGAGCCGCCATTTTGAACCTGAACGTCGTATTGCCGAGCCCCCCGAGCAGTCGCACGGTGCGTCCCGCGGGGATCGCGCGATCGAGAGCGGCGTAGATGGTCTGCAGCGGACGGTACTCGCGCAGGTGATAGTCAGGCCGCTGCGAGAAGGCCACGGCCGCTGCGACGATCGCCACGACGACGACGCCGATCGCGGACGCGAGGACCGCTGGGCGCCGCGGTGGCGCAACCCGCTGCGCGAGCGGTCTGCCCAGCGACCAGCCGAGCAGCAGCCACACGAACATGCCGGCCGGCGAGCCCCACCACAGCGTGTACGCCAGCGTGCCCGCGAGCAGGTGGGTTGCCGGCGTGGCGTAGGCGATGGCCGCCAGCCCGGCGCACAGCGTGAGCGCGATCAGCGCGCCCGAGCACTCGGCCACGCGGCGGCGGAGCAGGCCCAGCACGGCGACCGCGAAGAGCGCGAACAGCATCAACACGCACGACACCGTGGCGAGCGTTCCCGCGGCGCTGCGGACTTCGTTCTTGCGTTCCCATGGCGACGAGGGGTCGGTCAGCCACCACGGCGGAACGCCGATCGTGCGTATGACCGCACCCCAGCCGACGGAGGCGCCGAGCGTGTGCTGGCTCGCGGTGGCGGTCCTGACCACTGCGGTCAGATTGCCCGGGCGTTCGGTCAGCTGATCGACGATCGGCGGCGTCCAGCAGGCGAGTGCGAGCAGCAGCGCCGCGAGCGCCCACCACCGCGCGCCCCCCCGCCCGGCGCCGGGCGGCGTCTGCAGGTCGGTGCGCCAGGCGGCGCGTGAGGCGAGGAGTCCCGCGGCCGCGATTGCGAGCAGACCGACGGAGGGCAGCAGGTAGGTGAGCTGGCACTGGACGACGAAGCTCGCGACGAGCGCGGTGATCGGCAGCAGGCGATATTCACCGCATGCCACCGACCAGCAGAGGAAGATCAGCAAGGTGAACGGGAGCAGCGCCGCCGACGGGTTCCAAACGTCGTGCAGCACCTCGGGGGCCAGCGAGCGACACACCAGAACCAGCGCGAGCGCGGTCGCGAACATGAGCGCCAGGCCGCCGCGCCGCCTGGCGAGCACCACCACCCCGATCGTCGCAAGGACGTTGACCAAGCCGATCGTCAGCGTCAGCGTTCCCGGGCTTCCCAAGCGCGCGGGCAGCGCCAGCAGCCAGTAGAGCATCGGGCCGAGGCTCTTCACGGGGTGATGGGTGACCGCGCTCGAATCCGAGTACTGGCCGACCAGCGGCGTCCGCGACGTGAAGACGTCGAACGCGCGCGTGGCGATGATCGCCTGATCACCGGCGGGTCGCCAGCCATCGAGCAGCGCCCGCAGCGTCGCGGCCACGATCGGTGCCGCCGCGCAAAGACCCACCACGAGCGCGAGTGAGCGATCGCCAAGCCATCGGCGCGCCGTCGACCGCGTGGCTCCGCGCCGGACGACCGCGGAGTCGCCGCTTTGCGTCACTCGACGACAAGCAATGCGCAGGGAATGTCGATGCGGCGTAGCCGACCCATCGTGAGCAGTGAAGCGAGTGCGACGCTGGTGACAGTCGACACACGCCGACCCTATGCACGCGGCATCAAAGTCGACATCCGCAGGCTGACGCCATGTATCTCAGTAAGAACTACGCGCTGATGCGGAAGCGAACGCTGCTCGTGACTGTGCTGGCTATCCCCGCCCACGGCCTGTACGATTCCTTGCGCATGGATGAGGGGTTCAAGCGGGGAGGGCCGGCGAGCCATCGCCGGGCGGGGATCGCGATCGCACTGGCGACCGTCGTGGCGCTGGCGCTCGCGACGAGCTCGGCGGCGATCGGCGCTGGGGCTCGCTCGCACACACGATTCCGCATCCATCGCGTCTGCCGCACGCCGCGCCCCGGCCGCGCAGCGTGTCTGGGGATGAAGCTCGTCCCCACTTCGCTGACGAGCTCGGCTCTGCACGCCAACGCAATCAGACAGTCCAGCGAAGCGGCCGGCGGCGCGCGCCCGGCCGTGACGAACAAAAGCCCGACGCCCGGCTTCTTGACGCCGCAGCGACTGCACGCCGCATACGCACTGCCAAGCGAAACCGCCGCCTCCTCGCTGCAGACCGTCGCCGTGGTCGACGCCTTCGACGATCCCACCGCCGAAGCCGACCTCGACGTCTATGACAAACAGTTCGGCCTTCCCGCGTGCACGACCGCCAACGGCTGCTTTCACAAGGTCAACCAGGCCGGAAACGCCAGCCCGCTGCCGCACAAACAGGGTGAATGGGCGGGCGAGATCTCGATCGACGTGCAGATGGCGCGCGCGGTCTGCCAGAGCTGTCGGATCCTGCTCGTCGAGGCGAGCTCAGAAGAATTCAGCGATCTCGGCACCGCCGTCAACGCCGCCGTCAACGCCGGCGCAACGGAGATCAGCAACTCCTACGGCGGTCCCGAGCAGCCCTCCTACGCGAGCCTCGCAACGACCTACTTCGACCATCCCGGAGTAGTCGTGGCGGCCAGCTCGGGGGACTGCGGCTACCTCAACAAAGCATGCTCCGGAGAAGAAACCCACGCGAACTTCCCCGCCGACTCGCCGCGCGTGCTCGCCGTGGGAGGCACGTCGCTCAGCGAAAGCAAAGCAGCCTGGAGCAGCACCGCCTGGAGCGAAGGCGGCAGCGGATGCAGCGCAGTCTTCACCGCGGCGGCCTGGCAGAGCGCCGTAGCGAACTTCTCCGCGACCGGCTGCGGCGCTGGCCGGTCGGTCGCCGACGTCTCGGCGATCGGCGACCCGGAAACGGGCGTAGACGTCTACGACAGCACGCCCGAAGGCAACGGCAACCCGACCGGCTGGGGCGTGTGGGGCGGTACCTCCGTGTCTTCGCCGATCGTCGCCGCGGAGTTCGGCCTCGCGGGCGGCGCGCGCGGTGTCGCCTACCCGGCGGCGACGCTCTACCCGCACCTCGGCGACGCCGGCGCGCTCTACGACGTCGCATCCGGGAACAACGGCACCTGCGCGGGCGCCACCTCGTGCAAAGCCGTCACCGGCTATGACGGGCCCACGGGCGTCGGCAGCCCGCTCGGACTGCAAGCGTTCTCGGTTCCCGGCACTCCGGTCAACGGCGCCCCGCCGGCGATCTCCGGCTTCACCGAACAGGGCCAGACGCTCACCGCGACGCACGGCGAATGGAGCAACAGCCCGACGTCGCTGAGCGAGCAGTGGGCGCGCTGCAATGCCGCCGGCTACGGCTGCGCAGCGATCTCCGGAGCGAGCGGGTCCACCTACACTGTCGCCGCCGCCGACGCTGGCTCGACGATCCGCGTCCAGGAGACCGCCGTCAACGCCAACGGCGCCGGCGCGCCGGCCGCCTCGACGCAGACCGCGACCGTCGCTTCCAACGTGCCCACGATCAGCGGCTTCACGCCGGCAAGCGGGATCACCGGCAGCGTGTTGACGATCGAAGGCACGGCCCTCGTCGGCGTCAGCGAAGTGAGGATCGGCGCGCTTGCCGCGAGCTTCAGCGTCGTCTCGCCGACGCAGCTCAAAGCGATCGTCCCCAACGGCGCAAAGGCCGGCAAGGTCGCCGTGCACGCACCTGGCGGCAGCGCCTCGACCAAAGCGAAGTTCACGCCGACGCTCTCCGTTACGGCCTTCAGCCCCAAGCAGGGCGCGCCCGGCAAGGCGGTGACGGTCAAGGGGGTCGGCTTCACTTCCGGCGCCAGCGTCAGCTTCGACGGCGTGCCCGCGGGCAGCGTCAGCTTCGTCTCCTCGCGCAAGCTCAAAGCCACCGTCCCAGCGGGCGCCGGGACGGGCACGATCACGGTGACCAACGCCTCGCCTCCCGTCGGCACGGTCAGCAGCGCCGGCAGCTTCGTCGTCTCGCCGTAGACCGGCCTCGTACTCGCCGTCGGCGGCCCCCGTCACGGCTTGCCCGTCACCCAGCGCGCGGAGCATCAGGGCGATAGCCTGACGTTGTTCAGTAAAGGAGTCGGGAATTGTGCGCCGCTGGCGCGGGAAAGGAACGAATGGCACGGATCCTGCTTGACGAGAGCGAGATCGAGGTGGCCGAGGACGTCGAGGAGATCCTCACCGCGATCGTCAACGCCAGAGACGGGCTGCGGCGCGGCAGCGGCGCGATCCTCGCGCCTCCGGGCTGGGTCAGGCTCACGCAGCCCGGACTCGGCGAGACGATCTACATCCAGGTCTCGCACGTCGGCTACGTGCGCGAGGACTGATACCGACGGCTACGGCGCTCAGCCCGCGGGCTCGTCGGAGGCGGACACTGCGAAGACGATGTGCCGGCGCGCGAGCGTGAGGTACTGGTGCAGTTCGACCGGCCCACCCTCCAGCGGCGCGACGGTCACGTCGGTCAGCGTGATGAAGTCACGCTCTGAGGCGTTGAGCACGTCCGAGACGCGGCTGCGATAGCCGTCGCGTGCGAGCGTGAGGAAGCCCTCGATGCGATGGCGCTCGGTCTCGACCCTGATCCGTTCGCGCCGGTGGTCCATGCTCGGCTGCTCGTCCTTCCTGAGGTCTTGGCCACTCATGAGATCGTTATCGGCTGACTGAGTAGATTCGATTAACCGTCGTGCGCCGTCCCGTCGGGCCGGCCGCGACGATGCGCACACGTGCGGTCATGCCAGAGCGGCGTCCCAGCGCCCGCCGCAAGCGCCGCAGCGCCACCGGCCCGACGCGCAGCCGTACGTCGCCGGTCGCTGACCGGGGGAGAGGGCGAGCCGTCGCGACGAGCGCCACCGAGCCGACGCGCCCGGCGGGCGACAGCGTCGCGCTGACGAGCACCTTGCAGCCGCGCTGGCAGCCGACCCTCAGCGTGAGTGCGCGCCGCGCGAGCACCCCGCCGTGCCGAGCCAGGCCGACGCGCAGCACGGGCGCGACGTCGAGCGGTGGCGGCCACGTGCCCGGCGCCAGGCAGCCCGTCGGCTTCGGTTCCACGGGGTTGAAGCGCTCGACACGGTTGTTGTTGGTGTCGGCCACGTACACGTCGCCGGCACAGTCCACGGCAATCGCCGACGCCTGGGAGAAGTCGCCGAGCCCGGTGCCGCGCAGACCCCACTTGGCGATGAAGCGCCCGTTGGCGTCGAAGACCTGAACGCGGTTGTCTTCGCTGTCGAGCGCAAACACGTTGCCGGCGCCGTCGACGGCCACGCCCGCGGGAGCGTGAAAGCGACCCTCGGCGCCGCCGCGTGAGCCCCACTGGCGCAGCACTTCGCCGTTCTGGGCGAGCTCGACGATCCGATCGTTGCCCTTGTCGGCCACGTACACGTCTTCGCCGAGCGAGGGCGGGCTCATGGCGACGCCCGAGGGGTGGTTGAAGCCACCCGAGGAACTGCTCGCGGCGCCGTTGCCGCCGCCCGCGCCCCAGCGCGCGATCAGCGAGCCTTCGGCGCCGTACACGAGCACGCGATTGTGCCCGGCGTCGGCGACGTATGTGCGTCCGGAGAGCTGTGAGACGGCGACCGCGTCGGCGCCGTTGAGCTGCGCTCCGCCGAGACTCGCGGGCCCGCCGATCTCCGACAGGTAGGTGCCGTCGCCCCACAGGTGAACGATTCGTTCGTTGCCCTCGTCGGCGACGTACACCGAGCCGTGCGGATCGACGCCGATACCCGAGGGCTTGGCGAAGCTCGAACGGTGCCCGCCCGCCGTGATCCACTGCCCCGCATAGGCATCGCTTTCGGGCGCGAACAACTCAATGCGGTTGCCGACCGTGTCGGACACCAGCAGGCGACCCGTCGGGTCCAGCGCGAGCCCGCGCGGGCCCGTCAGCGTGGCATCTCCGCGCGCGGAGATGCCGATCGTGCGCAGAAAGCGGCCTTCGGGGTTGTAGACCTCGACGCGATCGTTGGCCGTGTTGGCGACGTACGTGTCGCCGGCCGGGTCGCTGGCGACCGCGCGCGGAAAGGCGAGCTGGCCGAGCTCGGTCCCGAATCCGCCCCACGCTCCGGCGAACGTCAGGTCGGGGTTGAGCTTGACGACGCGGTGGTTGAGGTCGTCGGCGACGTAGGCGTTGCCGGCGGCGTCCAGCGCGACACCGTAGGGGAAGCCGAACTGTCCCGGGCCCGTGCCCTGCGAGCCGGCCGAGCCCTGGTAGGCGCCGCCGGGATCGAATTTCTCGATGCGGTGGTTGTCGTCGTCGGCGACGAGCACCTCGCTCGCGTTGGCGGCGACGCCGCGCGGATAGCGCAACTGGCCGGGTTCTGAGCCCTTCGTGCCCCATTCCATGCCTTCGCCGCCTTGCAGGTTGAAGCGCTGAATGCGGTTGTTGCCGGAGTCGGCGACGTACGCGTAGTTGCCCGTCACGGCGATCCCTCCGCCCGGCGGCTTGGTGTAGTCCTGGGAGGAGCCGAAGCTGAACTGGCCGGGTTCTGAGCCCTTGTGCCCCCATTGCAGGATGAAGTTGCCGTTGGCGTCGAACTTCTCGATCCTGTTGTGGCTGGAGTCGACGACGTAGACGTTGCCGGCGGCGTCCGTCGCCAGGCCGCCGATCGGCCCGAACTGGCCGTGCCCGCCGCCATAGGAGCCCCACTCGGTCTCAAACGCCCCGGTCGCGGAGAACTTCTGCACGACGTAGCTGAGCTGGTCGGCGACGTAGACGTTGCCTTCGGTGTCCAGTGCGACCGCCTCGGGGAAGCGCAGCACGCCCTCCGCGCGCTGGCCGATGATCTGCGCGGAGGCGTACGGGCACGGCGCCGAACCGACCCCCGCGCATGCCTCGGCGAGGGCGCGGTCGGCGGCTGTCGCCCAGCACGCACAGGCGAGCACGGCGCCGAGCAGCGCGCGGGCGAACGGCGAGGCGAAACGGCGGCGGCGCGCAAACGTCATCGTCGGCCACAACACCGCACGACGCGCGGCGGTGCGGTCGCCCCGCGAGCTATCCGATGCGCTCCGTTACCCGTGCCGCGAGGCCCGCGCGGACGGCCTGCGGCGCGGGCGAGCCGCCGGGGGCGACGGGGCGGTTGCGCTCGTCGCGGACGATGTACAGGGGTCGGTGCTTGACCTCGTCGTAGATGCGCCCGACGTACTCGCCGATCACGCCGAGCGCGATCAGCTGAATGCCGCCGAGCAGCAGGATCGCGATCGTGATCGCGCCGAAGCCCGGCAGGTAGGAGTCGAAGATCCGCAGCACGATCACGACGGGGATCGCGACAAAGGCGACGGTCGCCGAGAGGATGCCTATGTACGTCGCCAGCTGCAGCGGCAGGTGCGAGAACGATGTGATCGCGTCGAGCGAGAAGCGCAGCATCTTGCGCAGCGTGTACTTGGTCTCGCCGGCGTGGCGTGCGTCGCGCTCGTAGGAGACGGCGGTCTGGTTGAAGCCGACCCACACGGTCATGCCGCGCAGGAAGCGCGAGCGCTCGGTCATCGCCAGCAGCGCGTCCAGCGCCCGGCGGTCGAGCAGGCGAAAGTCGCCGGAGTTGGGCTCGAGATCGACCTGCGCGAGCTTGTCGAACAGCTTGTAGAACCACGAGGCGGTGGCGAGCTTGAACGCCGTCTCGCCCTCGCGCTGCCTGCGCACGGCGTAGACGACGTCGGCGCCCTGGCTCCACTGGGCGATCATGTCGGGGATCAGCTCCGGCGGGTCCTGCAGGTCGGCGTCGATCATCGCCACGACATCGCCGGCCGCGTGCTCCAGGCCGGCGGTGAGCGCGGCCTGATGGCCGAAGTTCCGCGACAGATGGATCACTCGCACGCGCTGATCGCTTGCGGCGATGCGATCGAGCAGCTCGGGCGTGCCGTCGCTGGAGCCGTCGTTGACGAGCACCAGCTCGAACTCGTAGTCGGCCGCCGCCGCGCAGGCGCGCGCGACGAAGTCCTCGATCAGCTCCTCCTCGTCGAAGACCGGAGCGACGACGCTGAGCAGTTTGGGGGTGCGAAGGGAAGTGTCGGGCATCTGCTTTCTCACCCCGGATGGGCCGGACGAAGCTGGCATCTGTTGCTCATGTTCGCGCGTTGGCCTAAGCCCACGATGAATTTATCGTTCATCCTGTCTGTCAATGCCCTCCGACGGCGACACAACCAGGAGATCGCCCATCAGACTACCGGGGCCACTGGCGCGCTTGAGCACGCCGATGCTCGTCCAGTTCGTGAAGTTTGGCATCGTCGGCGTGTCCAACACGCTGCTGGCGTTTGCGATCTACACGGTGCTGCTGAAGGTATTCGGCGTCTGGTACCTGGCGGCGTCGGCGATCGGCTTCGTCGTCGGCGCGGTCAACGGCTTCCTGCTCAACCGCCGCTGGACCTTCGCCGGGCACGTCGGCGATTCGCTGACGCCGGTGCGCTGGGGGGTCGTGCAGGGTTGCGGGCTGGTGCTCAACGAGGGGCTGCTGTTCCTGTTCGTCGACGGCGCCGGCATCGAGAAGCTGCTCGGCCAGGCCTGCGCGACGGCGATCGTCACGGTCATCACCTTCCTGGTCAATCGCGCCTGGACGTTCCGTATGCATCCGCCCGTCGCGGCTGTCGACGCCGACAGCTAACGGAACACGGCCAGCAGCGACAGCCCAGCGGGGATGCGCCCGCCGCGACCGATCAGCGCGGCCTCGAGCGCCAGCGGGCGCTGCAGCAGCCAGTTGAGCGGCTCCGGTGGGATCCACAGGTCGAGGCTGGACTCGGTCGTCCTGCGGCTGAAGCGGTCGAGCACGCGCAGCAGGATCGCCGCCGGCAGCAGCAGTGAGTTGAAGTACGTCGTGCGCACCTGCTGCCAGCCGGCCTGCTCGCCAATGCGCTGCAGCGAGCGCCGCGTGTAGCGGCGATGGTGGTGGTTGATCTCGTCGTGTCCGCTCCACAGCCACTGGTATGCCGGCACGGTGACCAGCAGCGCCCCGCCCGGTGCGACCACGCGGCGCAGCTCGCGCAGCGCCTGCAGGTCGTCCTCCAGGTGCTCGATCACGTCCAGCGACGCCGCCACGTCGAACGCGTCCGCGTCAAAGGGCATGTCGAGCACCGAGCCTTCGACCACGTCGCCCACCTCGCGCTTGCGCGCCAGGCAGACGCTCGTCTCCGACAGCTCGATCCCGGTGACGATGCCGTGGCGGGCGAACTCGACCATGTTGCGCCCGCTGCCGCACCCCGCGTCGAGGATGCGCGCCCGCGCCGGCAGGCGCAGGTCGTCGATCACGCGCTCGAGCACGCTGCGCCGCCCGCGGTACCACCAGTGGCGGTCCTCGACGCGATGGGTCTGAAGCTCGTAGTCGCGGTCCATCCGTGCTGCATCCTTTCCTAAAGCGCAGCGGCAAGTAAGTCCAGTGAGGCCTTGACAAAATCTTTGGACTGCCATAACATTAGTTTCATGGCAGCAAGAGAGTCCGTGCGCTCACCCGCCGTCGAGGATTACTGCAAGGCGATCTTCACGCTCGAATCGCGTACGGCGGAGCCCGTCTCCACCAACCCGCTGGCCGAGCGGCTGGGGATCACCCCCGGATCGGTTTCGGCGATGCTCAAGCGCCTCGGCGAGCTCGGCCTGATCGAGCACCACCCCTATCGCGGTGTGCGCCTGACCGCCGATGGGCGCAAGGTCGCCCTCGAGGTGATTCGCCACCACCGGTTGATCGAGCTCTTCCTCGCCGAGGCGCTGGAGATGCCGTGGGACCGCGTCCACGACGAGGCCGAGGTGCTCGAGCACGTCATCTCCGAGGAGCTCGAGCAGCTGATCGCCGCCAAGCTCGGCGACCCGACCCTCGACCCGCACGGCGACCCGATCCCCAGCGCCGAGCTCGAGCTGCACGAGCCCGAGACGCATCCCCTGGAGCTGCTGGAGGAGGGCGAGGCAGGCGTGTTCGTGCGCGTGTCCGACGCCGACCCGGAGATGCTCAGATACCTCTCCGAACAGGGCATCTCTCCGGGCGACCGCCTGCACGTCCGCGAGCGCCAGCCGTTTGGCGGTCCGCTGCTCGTGAGCTTCGACGACGGTCGCTCCGAGCAGGCGATCGGCGGCCGCCTTGCGCACGCGATGCGTGTACAGGTCGATCGTGAGCTCGCCGTCGGCGAGCGCCGGCGCCGCGAGCGGATCGTCCCCGGACCGGCCACTGCACCGCGCGGCGCCGATCGCTCCGGCGGCGCCGGACGCGAAGGGGTCTCTGCTTGACGCCCGTCCGTCCCGATCCGGTCCTCGAAGGCGCGAGCGCCGGAGCGGCGCCGGGGCGCAGCGCGACCGTTCCGCACGTCGCAAGCCACCTCGAGCTGCTGCTCGCAAAGGGCCGCCTTCGCGCGACGATCGCGATGCTCGGCCCCGCCTTCGTCGCAGCGATCGCCTACGTCGACCCGGGCAACTTCGCGACGAACATCTCCGGCGGCGCCAAGTTCGGCTACCTGCTGCTGTGGGTCGTGCTGGCGGCCAACCTGATGGCGATGCTGATCCAATACCTGTCGGCAAAGGTGGGGATCGCCACCGACCGCACGTTCCCCGAGCTGTTTCGCGAGCACTACCCGCGATCGGCGAGCCGGATCATGTGGCTGCAGGCAGAGCTCATGGCGATGTCCACCGACGTCGCCGAGTTCGTCGGCGCCGCGCTCGGCCTGAACCTGCTGTTCGGCGTGCCGCTGTTGTGGGCCGGCGTGATGACCGGCTTCATCGCGTTCGCAATCCTCGAGTTGCAGACGCACGGCTTTCGCCGCTTCGAGCTCGCGATCACGGCGCTGCTGGGGATCATCTTCCTCGGCTTCCTCTATGAGACGCTGAAGATCGGCCCCTCCGTGCACGCCTCGCTCTCAGGGCTCGTGCCGCACCTGGGCGGCTCAGAGTCCTTGTACGTCGCCGTCGGCATCATCGGCGCCACGGTGATGCCGCACGCGATCTACCTGCACTCCGCGCTGACCAAGAACCGCATGCCGATGCGCGACGATCACGAGCGCCGACGCGTGCTGCGCTTCGAGCGCCTGGACATCGTCATCGCGCTGACCTGCGCCGGTCTCGTCAACATGGCGATGCTCGCCGTCGCCGCAAAGCTGTTTCACTCGACCGGGCACACCGGCGTCGACAGCATCCAGGCCGCCTACCACGGCTTCGGCAACCAGGTCGGCGGCCTCGCCGCGCTCGCCTTCGCCGTCGCGCTGTTCGCCTCCGGCGCCTCCTCCTCGAGCGTCGGCACCTACGCCGGGCAGGTCGTGATGAGCGGCTTCATCAACATCAACATCTCCGTGCTGCTGCGCCGCGCGGTGACGATGGTGCCCGCGCTCGTCGTGCTCGCGATCGGCATCAACCCGACCGACGCGCTCGTGCTCAGCCAGGTCGTGCTGTCCTTCGGCATCCCCCTCGCGCTGATCCCGCTCGTGATGCTCACCATGCGCAAGGACGTGATGGGCGTGCACGTCAACGGTCGCCTGACGACGTTCGCCGGCGTGACGCTCGCCGCCCTGATCACCGCGCTGAACATCTTCCTGATCTACCAGCAGCTGTTCTAGGCGCTTGCCCGATCGCGGCACCCGCCCGCCCTCGCGGAGCGCGGGTCGTGTGTCACTTTGCAGACTGCGTATAACCATTGCTATACGCAGGTTGCGCAGCGAGTACCGGCGTTCGCCTGCTCAGCTCAGCCGCCGCTCAGCCGCCGCTCAGCCGCCGCTCAGCCGCCGCTCAGCCGCCCTCGACGCCGCGAGCTCGCGCGGATCGCGTATTGCACGGCGCCGCGTTCACCGCGCCACAGGGCAAGCGCGCGGTCGCTGGCGGGATCGAAGGCGACGGTCGCGTCTTCGTTGGGCTCGGTTGCGGCGATCTGTTCGGGCTGACCGAAGATCGTCCGACCCGGGTATGCGTCGATTCCCCGTGCGGCGACCAGCGCCTGGTGGCCCAGATCGAGCCGACCGTCGGGCGTTCGCTGCGGTTCGCTCCACAGCGCGAGCGCCTCGCCGTCGGGCCCGGGCTCGAGGTCGCTGAGCAGTGCGTCTGAGCCGGGATCGCTGATCGTGCTGGTCTTGCGCAGGCCGTTGAGGTCGATCGCCGCCGCGCGCACGACCCAGTGTCCCTGCTGTGCGCCGGTCCACGCCATCATCACGCTCTCTGAGCTGAGCCGTATCAGGCGCGGCGAGGTGGCCGGGTAGGGCAGGCCGGCAGGGTTGTCGAAGCGTTCGAGCAGGCGCGGCGCGCCGAAGCGCACGCCGCTCGCCGACGCGTCGAGGTAGATGCTCGTCGCTGGGCCGCGTTCGTCGGCCCAGGCGACGAACGCGCGGTTGTCGTCGCTGATCAGCGCCGTGATGCGCGGCGCCGGGCCGACGTCGGCCAGTCGCTGTGTCGGCTGCGCGCGCCCGGAGGCAGGCAGGTCGTACGCGTATAGCGCTCCGTCCTGGCGCCAGACGGCGATCGCATCGGTGCGGTAGTCCAGGCTGACCGTCAGCTCATCGACGGCGCCGTCGCGCGCCGGCACGACCCGCGAGGGCGACAGCGCGTGCGCGAAGTAGCGCTCGACGTCGATCCGCGCGCCGGCGCGCCCGCTGTCGCCGCCGGTCGGCGAGGCGACGGCCAGGTCGCCCAGGTAGCCCGTCGCCAGCGCATTCTGCGAGACGCCGCCGGCGATCGTCCCCAGCGCCGAGAACGGCCCGCCAGCGCTGCCCTGCACGAGCTGACCGCGGGCGAGCGCGGCGCTTGGTGGCGAGCCGGCGATCGCCAGCTGACCGTGTGGCGCGGGCGCCAGCGCCAGCGGCGGATGCAGCGTCAGCCTGCTGCCACCCGGCGCTCGGGCGTAGGCGGGGCGCGCGGGGAGGTCGTCGCGGCCGATCACCGATACGAGCGTGCCTGCGCCGCCCGGACATGCGCTCGCGGCGCTCCAGACGATCGCGCCCCTGCCGGTGGCGTGCATGGGGCTGTCGCGGGGAAACGCAGCGCGCGCGAACCCGTTGGCAGCGCAGGAACCAAGCGTCGCGGCGGGCGACCACGCTCCGGCACCGGCAGGCGCCGCCGCGAGCGACGCCACGGCACCCATCGCACCCGACGCGCGCGCACCAGACGCGCACGCGTCGCCGAGCGCGAGCGCGGCTGGCAGCGCCAGGAGGGCTGCCGCCGCGGCGATCGCCGCCGGGCGTCGCGGCAGGCTCAGGAGACCGTCGTGAGGGCTTTGCGCAGGAAGCTCACGCTGCGCTCCCACGAGAGTTGGGCAGCCTCGGGGTCGTACGTGCCGATCCGGTCGGTGTCGTTGAAGAACGCGTGCCCAGCGTCCGCGTAGTAGTGAAAGGTGACCTCGGCGCCGGCGTCGCGCAGCTCTGTCTCCAGCGCCTTGGCTTCGTCGTGGGAGATGAATTCGTCGGACGTGCCGAAGTGCCCGAGCACCGGTCCTTTGACCGCTGTGAAGTCGGGCTTGCCGTGCGGCATGACGTAGTAGTAGGTGACGACAGCCGTGATCTTCGGACAGGTCGCCGCGGCCCACACGGCGAGCCCTCCACCGAGGCAGAAGCCAAGCGACCCGACACCGTCGCCCTGGACACCGGGCAGCGCCGCGAGATGGTCGGCGGCGCCGCACATCTGCGGCTCGACCTTGTCCATCGACAGGGCCATCATCTTCTGTTCGGCCTCGCTCGGCTGAGCCGTCGTCTCGCCGCCGTAGAGGTCGGGGGCGAGCGCGTAGAAGCCCTCATCGGCGAGTCGGTCGCAGATCGAGCGGATGTGGTCTTCGATGCCCCACCACTCCTGCAGGACGATCACCGCCGGACCCCGCTCGCCGGCGGGCGTCGCCAAGTAGCCGCGCGTCGGACCGGCGCTGGTGGAGAACTCGATGTCGGGCATGTGGGGGGCTCCTTCGACGTGGGTGGGGCGTTGGCAGTGGCTGACCTTCCCGGCTCGCGCGCCGAGTGACCGCGGCATCCTCTCACGTGCGCCGCACCGAACGGCGCACCGAACGCGCTACCCTTGTAGCTATGATCACACAAGCTGAACGCGCCGCGGAGAAGCGCCGGGTGAAGCTCGAGGAGATTGAGCGCCAGGTCAAGGAAGGCTCGCTGACCATTCGCAAACTGACCGCCAAGGAGCGCAAGCGGTTCCCTCCGCGACCGCGTAAGGCCCCCGCCAAGGGCGCGCGCAGGTGACACGCTTCTTCATCGCCGGCGCGGACTGCGACAGCGACGACGACGTGGAGGCGGCGTATCTGGACGTGCGCGAGCGCTCGCTGCTCGCCATCGGCTGCGCGGCCAAGCCACGGCGGATCTTCAAGCTCGACTGTCGCTTCGAGGGCAGCGACTGCGAGATCGAGGTGGGCAGGCCGCTGCCGCACGGCGGCGACCTCGTGGTAGCGATCCTCGACCACGGGCGCGAGGAGCCATACGCCGTGCACACGCGCGACGGCGCGCCCGAGCTGACACGGGTCGCGCGCCCCGTGTATGACGTGACCGACTTCGCCTAACCGATCGCGCCGAGCGCGGACGCCGGCGGCGCCGGCTTACACGCGCGGCGCGCGCGACACACAGCACCTGCTGGGGCTGCTCGCCGACGAAAAGCTCGTCAAGCCGCGCGGCATCGGCGTCACCGGCATCTCCTTCTCGATGTGCAGGAACGACGAGTCGATCGGACTCATCCATTCCATGCGCGCTACCTCCGCGCGTCCAGCGTCCGGTCGAGCACCCTGTATACGTCGAGGTTGACCGACATGCCGCAGTGGCTCGACGCCACCTCGACGGGATCGGCGCGCGGGTCGACGCAGGCGCGCCAGTCGACGATCCCGTCGCTGCGCGAATAGACGGCCGTGGCGCGCACGCTCGAGGGGATCGGCGCCGCGAGCTCGGCGCGGAAGTCGGCGCAGCACGCGCCGTCCTTGCAGGTGCTCGAGAACACGCCCGGCACGCCGGCGTCGCCCAGTGCGGCAACCCAGCGAACGGTGCGCAGCACCTGCGTCGACACGGCCAGCGAGTCTGCCACCGGCGATCCGAGCATCACCAGGCCCGCCACCGAGCGCGGTTTGCGCACGGCCAGCGATCGCGCGAGCGCACCGCCGCGGCTCTGTCCGATCAGGAAGACCGGCTCGCCGGCGTCCTGCGCGAGCGCCGCCAGGCGCTTCTCCAGCTTGCCCACGATCGCCTCCGCGCAGCCGACGTTCGTGCGGATGCCGCTCATGCGCACGCGGTGGCCGCGGCGGCGCAGCCACTGGCGCAGCACGCCCAGCGAGGGATCGCCGGCCATGAAGCCGGGGATCAGCATCGCCGGCGGCGCGTCGTCGCGGCGCTTGACGCCATGGAACTCGCGGCTGGCGAGCAGCCGCGCGAGCTCGCGGCCGTAGCGCAGCTCTCCCCACAACGGCGCCACCGACGACCGCTGCGCGGCGTCCTCGGCCCAGATCACACCCGCCTCGCCCCCCATGACTACATAGAGTACGCCGCGATGGAGCTTTCTGGAAGGCACGTCGTCGTCACGGGCGGCGGAGGGGGGATCGGCGGAGCGCTTGCGCGGCGACTGTCCCAAGAGGGCGCGGGCGCCGTCGTCGTGGCGGATCGCGATCCCGCGGCCGCCGAGGCGGTGGCCAGCGAGATCGGCGGCCTGGCGGTGCAGTTCGACGCCGCACGCGAGAGCGGCGTGCAGGCGCTGATCGCGCAGGCGACCGAGGCCAGCGGGCCGATCGACATCTTCATCTCAAACGCCGGCGTCCCGGGTGGCATGGGTGGCCCCGAGACGCCCGACGAGACGTGGCAGGAAGCGTGGCAGGTGAACGTGATGGCGCACGTGTGGGCGGCGCGCGCGCTGCTGCCCGCGATGGTCGATCGCGGCGAGGGCTATCTGATCAACACGGCCTCGGCGGCCGGGCTGCTCACGCAGGTCTCCTCGCTGGTCTACAGCGTCACCAAGCACGCCGCAGTGTCGCTGGCGGAGTGGCTGGCGATCGAGTACGGCGACGCCGGCGTGCGCGTGTCGTGCATCTGCCCGCAGGGCGTGCGCACGCCGATGCTCGAACTGGCGATGGACGAGCCGGCCGGCGCCGCCGCGCTGACGGCCGGCGGGGTGATCGAGCCCGAGGACGTCGCCGAGGCGGTCGTGCGGGGAATCGCCGACGAGCGCCTGCTGATCCTGCCGCACGAGGAGGTCGCGCGCCACATGGCGCTGAAGGGCTCAGACCCCGAACGCTGGATCGCCGGAATGCGGCGTCTCGTGCGCAACGCCCGCGCCGGCGCCGCTTAGCCGGGCGCCAAGCGCGACCGCGATCGGCGGGTCCGTGCTCGGGCCCGCCCGGATGACGTGCAGCCGGTGTCCGAGCGCCGTCAGCTGCGCAGCGCGACACGGATCAGCGGCGCGCCCGTGGGGTGAACGCTGCCGCCCGATGGCTCGCTCGTGACCATCACTTCCTTGATGCCGTGCAGGCTGTTGGGCACGTCGACGGCGCCGCTGCCGGTGCTCGTCACGCTGAACAGCGCGTTGGTCGGCTGCGCATCGCCCTTGCCGCGGCTGAGCCACACCTCGTAGATCTTGCCCAGGGCCGGCGGCGGCATTTTCGCGACGACCAGCTCGGCGCGCCCATCGCGCTGGCGCAGCGAGACCTGCGCACCGCGTGCGGCCGCTTCGGCTTTGCCCGGATACACGGCGACCTTGCCCTGGCCGGAGGACCCGACCGCGATCAAGACCGCGACGAGCGCCGTGACGCCGGCTGCCCCGACGCCAAGCACCAAGTCGTTGCGCCGGTAGGAGCGGCGCTGGGACGTCGCGGGCCTATCGGCCTCGTTGCCGGCGGCGCTCAGAAGCTCGGCCTCCGCGCGCACGGTCGCGAGGACCCGCTCGCGCAGGGCGTCCGAAGCGACGGCCGGCGCCACGCTCGCGGGCAGCTCGTCGACGACGGGCTGAAGCTCGGCGACTTCGGTGCGGCACTGCGCGCAGCTGTCGAGGTGCTCGCGAAAGCGGTGCAGCTCGCCGTCCTCCAGCGCGCCGAGGACATACGCGGCGGCGTCCGCGCGGTGGGGGCAGTCGAAATCCGATTCGGTCATGCTCCAACCGTCTCCCAGCCCTGCAGCTGCTCGCGCAGCTTTCCCAGCCCCAGGCGCATGCGTCCCTTGACCGTGCCCACCGGTGCGCCGAGCATCGACGCGATCTCCACATGCGTGAAGCCGCCGAAGTAGGCGAGCTCGATCACCTTTCGCTGCTCTGAGGGGAGCTCGTCGAGAGCTCCGCGGATCTCCCGCGACGTGGCTTTCTCGACCGCCTCGGACTCGGTGCGCTCGGTTGCCTGCAGCGTCTCCTCGATGCCCTCGGCGCCGGCGCGCCGGCGCTCGTGCACTCCGCTGCGGCGCAGCGCGTCGACGGCGCGGTTGTGCACGATTCCCAGCGTCCACGTTCGCACGCTGGCTCGCGCGCGGTCGTAGCGAGCGCCACTGCGCCAGACCGCCAGGAACGCCTCTTGGGCGATGTCCTCGGCGGCCGAGCGCCTGCCGCAGATGCGGTAGGCCAGGGCAAAGGCAGCATCGGCGTGACGCTCGAGCACGACCTCGAACGCCTCGGCGTTGTTGGCGGCCACGAGCTCCATCAGCTCCTCGTCGGCGAGCCGTCTGAGCTTCTCCTTGGAATCGACGCTCGTGCGCCGCAGGCGAGCCATCGACCGACTGTACGCGCGCGCCGCTCAGCCGGATCACCCCGGGTACGTCGATCAAGTCGTGAGGAGGCGGAATCCGACAGCTAGCGCGGGAGCGAGAGCACGTGCGCCTTGGCCGGGTCGATTCGCCCGTCGAGCGGGTCGAGGTAGGCGTCTGCAAGCGCCTGCGGTCCCTGTCCTTCGATGACCTCCAGCCAGCCTTCACACCACTGCAGGTAGGGGCACCAAGCCTCGGCGAGCCGACCTTCGAAGCCGTCGCGTCCCCAGTCGGCCGTGCGCTTGGCGACGCGGTCGGGCGCGAAGAAGAACTTCGGCCGGGGACCCGGCAGTGAATCGGGGACGTCGCCCATGCGATCGTGGTGGGTGGCCCCGACGACGGCTGAGTGCACGAGCGCTGGCCCGAGATGGGCATGCACGGGTCTTGCTAGAGGCGCTCGAGAGGATCACCGAGCGCGCCGAACAGCGACGCCTCGTCGAGGAAGTCGTCGATCAGATACGACGTGAAGAACAGCGGGCGCAGCAGCATCTGCTCGGGCTCTGAGTCGGCGTCGTAGATCGGGTCGGCGTCCACGCGCGCGTAGCCGTTGTAGGCGGCCGGAAGCTGCGCCCGATGGGCACGGGCACGCGCCCCCAGCCCTCCGGCGCGAGCGATCACGAGCGAAACGGCAGCCCCGGCAGAACGTCGCCGGCGCTCGGCAGATCGGGCTTGGCCGTCGTGCGCCTGAGCATCCGCGTTTCGCGTGGCAGCAGGCCCAGCGCGAGCGCCACACCGGCGAGCGCCGAGCCGCCGAGCAGAACCTCGACGGCCCCGAGCGCGTGCGCCAGAGGCCCGGCGAGCACGTAGCCGAGCGGCAGCAGGGCGAGCGAGACCATCCAGTCATAGGAACTGACGCGCGAGAGCTTGTCCGGCGGGATCCGCTCGGCCAGCGCCGTCAGCCACCACACGTCGAACAGCGCGATCCCGCCGCCGCCGATCACGACCGCCGGGACGACCACGTAGAGCGTGATGCCCGCCGCGTAGAGGATCGCCGCCGCCGGCCACAGCAGGATCGCAAGCATCGCCGCGCGAATCGGAAAGCGCGGGCGCCAGCCGATCCCCAGCAGCGATCCGGCGATCGTGCCGAGGCCGAGCGCGGCGGATACGAGACCGTAGATGCCGATGTCGCCGTACTGGGCGCGGGCGACGACTGGCCCCAGCACGAACCACGGCGCGAGGCCCGTGAACAGCGCTGCGCAGAACGCCGCCAGCGTCGCCCACACCCAGCTGCGCGAGCGCACCTCGGCAAAGCCTTCGCGCACCTCCGCCCAAACGCTGACGCGCTGCGCGGTCTCGCCGGCGGCTTCGGCCACCGCCCGCCGGCGCGGACGCACGCGCATCAGCAGCGCGGCGCTGAGCAGGAACGTCGCCGCGTCGAGCGCAAACGCCCAGCCTGCGCCGAACCCGAGCACCAGTCCGGTCGCCAGCGCGGGACCGGCGAACTCGCCGATGTTGTTGGACAGCGTGCTCAGCCCGTTGGCCTGCTGGATCTCCTCCTCGGGCACTGTCTGCGGCAACAGGCCGTTCGCCGCTGGGCGAAAGAACGCCTCGGCGGTGCCGAACAGCGCCTCGATCGCGATCAGCTCCCAGATCCTGACGACACCGGCGAAGATCAGCGCGGCGAGCAGGGCGTGCAGGGCGAAGCGCACGAGATCGGTGACGACCATCACGCGGTGGCGCGGCAGCCGGTCCGCCCACACGCCGCCGATCAGCAGAAACGCGACCAGCGGCAGGCTCGCCGCTGCGAACACGAGCCCGAGGTCGGTCGCGTTGCCCGTGAGTTCGATCACGAACAGCGCCAGCGCGACGATCACGATGCAGTCGCCGATCACGCTGGCCGACTGCGCGAACCACAGGTAGCGAAAGTCGCGATGGCGCAGCACGCGCAGCTGGTCGGCGAGATTGCTCATGCGTCCAGCTTGACGCAGGCGACCGCTCTCGGCCGGTCGATGTGCTGCTCAGGCTGCGACCACGGCGACGCGACGCGACGCCAGCCGCTGCTCGGCATACTGGCGCGTCTCCGGGCGGCGCCTGCTGACGAGTGCGGAGGGTGTCCGGCTGGGCGACCGCAGCGGCGAAGCAGACCCGGCGGGCTAGCGCTCGCCGTCGAAGTAGTCCACGCGACCGTCCACGCGGCGCAGCATCACGCGGTCGGCGTCGTTGCCCGGCCACACGCCGATCTTGTCGCTGTCGGGGTAGACCGCGACCGCCGGCTCGTGGGCGCTTGAGAACATCACGATCCGCGCCGTCTGCCCACCGCGGTTGGTCGCCTTGTGCGCGCCGTCGGGGCCGGGTGCAAAGCGGACGAGGTCGCCGCGGTGCAGCTCGTGCTCGCCGTCGGGCGCGCGCACGACGACGTCTCCGTCGAGCACCAGCAGCCACTCCTCCTCGTACTCGTAGTGGTACGGGCACACGCTCTGTCCGGGCGGCAGCTCGAAGGACTTGACCGCAAGGTCCTCGCCGCCCGCGGTCTTGCCGACCCGCGCCACGCCGGACCGATAGCCCTCGGGGTCGGACTCGTCGTACTCGAAGTCGTCGCTGAGCACGTTCGCGCGGCGCACGCGCAGATCATGCCACGCCCGCGTGCGACTACGGTGACGCGTCGGCGCTGCGGCGGCCGTGCAGGAAGCTCAACGCGATCGCCGCCAGCCCGATCGCCAGCAGCACGCGTCCGAGCAGCGAGCTGACCTCGGCCCACGCGGTGCCCGCCAGCAGCCCGACGACGACGAACGCGATCGCCCACAGCGCGCAGCCGAGCGTCGTCAGCGCGACGAACGGCAGCAGCGGCACCCGTCGCGCGCCCGCCGGCAGCGACACGAAGGTGCGCGCCAGCGGCATCAGCCGCGCGGTGAGCAC
>JADGPP010000168.1 GCA_017882375.1 Solirubrobacteraceae bacterium
CGCCGCCCAAGCTCGCCTGCCGAGCCCGCCTGCAGAAACATGTCGTAGTCGTCGTAGTGCGTGCTCCACCACTTTGCCGAATTGTCACGCGTCCCGGCTTGCTCGTAGATGTACGGCATGTTCTGCTGGCGGAATGCGCCGTTGTGAAACCAGTCGTCGCCCATCCAGCCGTCAACCATCGGATTCATCGCCACGCTCACCTTGAGCGCGGGGTGCGGGTTCACGAGTGCCATCAGCGGCAGAAACCCGTCGTACGAGATGCCGAGGATGCCGACCTTGCCGTTCGACTCGGGGATGTTCTTCACGAGCCAGTCGATGGTGTCGTACGTGTCGGTCGCGTGGTCCACGGACGTCGGGTTCTGCGGGCCGTGCAGCGGGCGATTCATCACGTAGTCGCCCTCCGAGCCATGCTTGCCGCGCACGTCCTGCACGACGCGGATGTAGCCGCCGCTGAGAATGACGTAGAGCGCGTTGTCGTAACCGTTGAGGGTTGGCCCGAGGTGCGCGCTGTAGGCGTAGCTCGTGAGCGCGGTCGCGTCGTACGGCGTGCGCGTGAGCAGGATGGGCGCTCGGCTCGCGCCCTTCGGCACGAGGATGACGGTGTGGAGCTTCACGCCGTCGCGCATGGGGATCATGACGTCGCGCCGTGTGTGGTCGAAGCCATCGTTCGTCGGCACGAGCTTCACCGGCGTCTCGCTCGGCAGCGTCGTCACCTGCGCGGGCGAAGCGATTGGTGCGGCGGCGACCAGTAGGCCGATGGCGAGCGCGCGAAAACGATTTGCGGCGAATGTGGGCACGGGCGGCTCCAAGACAAGGTGGAAGGGGCGCGAACGTCCGTTAGTTGTGACGCGCACGGCACGGATCGATTCGCGAAATTGCGGCGCTGTGGCGCGTTCCGCCAGACACGTCGGGTAGCATGTGGCCGCTTATCGAATTTGTCGCCGTGTCGCCTTATGAGGCGCTACACTAGTCACGAGCGACAGATTCACATTACTTGCTAGGGATGCCATCGAGCACGCGCTCCCGGGTCGCCACGTTGGCCGCTGTCGTCCTGATCGCGATCGCATTCGCGGCCTTCGTCGTCGGGCGGTATTGGCGACAGTCAACCCAGGCCGCTGGAGCGCCGCGCGCCGAGTTCGTCGGCGCCGCGGCGTGCGCCTCGTGCCACGCCACCGAGGACGCGTCCTGGAAATCGTCGCAGCACGCCGTCGCCATGCAGGACGCCAAACCGGGCGCAGTGCTCGGCCGGTTCGACGCCACGCGCTTCACGAGCGGCGCCGTCACGTCGACGTTCTTCCGCCGCGGCGATCGCTACTTCGTGAACACCGACGGCGAAGACGGCGCGCTGCACGATTACGAGATCCGCTGGACGTTCGGCGTCTATCCGCTCCAGCAGTACCTGGTGGAGCTTACGGGCGGACGCGTGCAGGCGCTCACCGTCGCCTGGGACGCACGCCCCGCCGTCCAGGGCGGGCAACGCTGGTTCTCGCTCACGCCTGGTCACGGCGCCGGACCGCAGGACGAGCTCCACTGGACGGGGAGTCAGTACAACTGGAATTCCAATTGCGGCGACTGTCATTCGACGGCCTTCCGAAAGGGCTACGACGAGCGCACCAATCAGTTTCGCACGTCGTTCGCCGAAATCAACGTGGCCTGCGAAGCGTGTCATGGTCCTGGCTCGCGGCACGCACGGTGGGGGCGCTATCCCGCCTGGTTGCGCCCCATCTTCTGGCACGACGATGGACTTGAGGCGCGGCTCACCGAGCGTCGCGGCGTGCATTGGACCACAGATTCCACGTCGGGAATTCCCTATCGCAGCGCGCCGCGCCGCACCGATCACGAGGTTGAGACGTGTGCCCAGTGCCACGCCCGCCGCGTGCACATCGCCGATGGCTATGTGGCGGGCGCGCACCTGTTCGACTACTACATCCCGCTCATCATCTCCGACCTGTACCATCCGGACGGTCAGCAGAAGAACGAGGTCTATAACTACGGCTCGTTTCTGCAGAGCAAGATGTACGCGTTCGGCGTGACCTGCTCCGATTGTCACGATCCGCACACGGCAAAATTGCGCCTCCCCGGCAATCGGGTCTGCACACAGTGCCACCTCGCGGCGAAGTACGACACGACCGCGCACCATCATCACCTCGCCGCCGGTCCCGGCGCGACGTGCGCGTCCTGCCACATGCCCGCGACAACGTACATGCAGGTCGACCCGCGTCAGGATCACAGCATGCGCATCCCGCGGCCGGATCTCACAGCGACCATCGGTGTCCCGAACGCCTGCAACGCGTGCCACACAAATCGCGACGCACGCTGGGCCGCCGCGCAGATCCGCGTCTGGTATCCGACTCCGCTGCCGGGGTTTCAGCGCTTCGCCGGAGCGTTCGCGGCCGACGATCGGCACGACTCGAGCGCGAACGACTCGCTCGCCCGTGTGGCCAACGACTCCACCGAGCCATGGTTCGTGCGCGCCTCCGCGCTCGGCCGACTCGCCGAGCACCCGGGCTCGATCACGGTCCAGGCGGTACGCTCGTGGGCGCACGACAGCCGGCCACTCGTTCGCCTCGCGGCGCTCCAGATCGCGGAGAGCTTCGGCGCCCCGGAGCGGCTCGCACTCGGCGTGCCGATGCTCGCCGATAGCACTCGCGCCGTGCGCCAGGGCGCGGCCTGGCTGCTTGCGCCGATTGCCGATTCACTGAAGAGCGCCGATCAGCGGCGCGCGTTCGATGCCGCGGCCGCGGAGTTTGTCTCGAGCCAGCGCTACAACGCCGATCGGCCGGGCAATCACCTCGTGCTCGGCGTGTTCTTCGCGCAGCGCCGCCAGCTCGATTTGGCGGAAGCGGAGTTCCGTGCGGCGCTACGGCTGGATCCGCGAATGGCCGAGGCGGCGGCCGCGCTTGCGGCGATCCAGAGGGCGCGGGGCGCTAGTGCGCCTTCACCACCGTGAGCGTGAT